>NZ_JAVRPS010000528.1:0-3230 GCF_032162105.1 Mycobacterium sp.
GCTCGGAAACACCGGTGGGTTCAGTCGCGCGAAACCGTCCTGCCGGAAGTACGGAAAGTACGGATACGGCGCTTCGCGATGGCTGATCGCGTCGAGCCGGGCGACCTGGTCCTCGCTCAGCGCCCAGCCAACGGCGCCGAGGTTCTCGGACAGCTGCGTGGCATCGCGCGCACCGATGATCACCGAGGACACGGTCGGGCGCCGCAACAGCCAGTTCAGCGCGACCTGGGGAACCGTCCTTCCGGTCTCGTCGGCGATCGCGATGAGTTGGTCGATGACGTCGAAGAGCAGCGAATCATCGACGGGCGGACCGGCATCCGCCGTCACGTGCAGCCTGCTCCGTTCGGGCAGCGCTGTTCCCCTGCGGATCCGGCCCGTCAGGCGTCCCCATCCCAGCGGGCTCCAGACCAAGGCGCCGACCCCCTGATCCAGACCGAGCGGCATCAGTTCCCATTCGTAGTCCCGCCCGATCAGCGAGTAGTACACCTGATGGGCGACATAGCGGGGCCGATGCGCCGCGTCGGCGGCCGAAAGCGACTTCATCAGCTGCCATCCCGAGAAGTTGGACACCCCGGTGTATCGGATCTTGCCCTGTGCGACGAGTACGTCGAGGGTCTCGACGACCTCGTCGACCGGGGTGTGTGCGTCGTAGGCGTGCAGCTGAAACAGATCGATGCGGTCGGTCCGCAGCCGACGCAGCGCCTTCTCGACCGAAGCGATCAGGCGCGGCCGCGACGTCCCCGCATCCCCCGGCCCCTCGCCGAGCGGCAGCGCGGCCTTCGTCGAGATCAGCACTTGGTCACGCCTGCCCACCAGAGCGGCGCCGAGCACCTCCTCGGAGGCGCCGTCGGAGTAGACGTCGGCGGTGTCGAACAGCGTGACACCGGCGCCCAAGCAGATGTCGATGATCCGCCGGGCTTCGTCGACGTCGGTGTTGCCCCACGCGCTGAAGAAATCGCCCGACCCGCCGAACGTCGCTGCGCCGAAACTCAATTCAGACACGACCAGACCAGAGGTGCCGACCCGTCGATACTCCATCACCACTCCTTAACGAGACTATCTTCCTGATAAGGAACCTAGCACGTCGAATGCGCTAACGAAACCGGAGTCCCGTTATGATGTCCGGGTGCCAGCATCGACCAGACCGGGCGGACGAACGGCTGCTGTCCGTGACGCAGTGCTGCGCGCTGCGGCCGACCTTCTCGTCGAGGACGGGCTGGAGGGCATCGAACTGACTGCCGTCGCGCAACGGGCCGGGGCCGGCAAGTCGACCGTCTACCGCAGATGGGGGTCGGTGCCCGGGCTGGTCGCCGACCTGCTGGTCGACATGGCGGACACGTCGTCGCCCCGACCGTCCACCGGAGCTCTCCGCACTGACCTGCTGGCCCAAGCGAAGCTCATCCGGCGCACTCTGGCGGACGAACGGCAGGGACGGCTGTTCAAGGCGATCATCGCCGCGGCCACGTGTGACGCGCTCACCGCGAACGCGCTCGCCAGCTTCTATCGCAGGCGCATCGACGAAATGTCACCCGTCGTGACCGATGCCGTCGCTCGAGGCGAGGCACCACCGGGCACCGACCCGGCCGAGGTGATCCGGCAGGTATCAGCGCCGCTCTACTACCGGTTCCTCACCGACACCGACCCACTGACGGTCGCCGACGCCGAACGGGCGGTGGCCGTCACCATGGCGGCGGTCGAGGCCGGAGTGTTCGCGAACGGTTAGGCGATCTCGTCGAACAGCAGCGCGAGCTGACCCGGCGATACCGAGATGCCGCACTGGTTCTTCAGATCGGACAGCGGACGCGCGATGGCCTGCAGGTCGAGGAACTCGCCAGGGTGAGCCGTGAAGTAGCCCCGCACCGAAGACCGCGCCTCGTCCGCCGGTTGAGTGCCCGCGGCGGTCAGCACGTCGTTGGCACCAGGATGTGCGTCCAGGTAGCCCCCGGCCGCGCTGAGCACGCCGCTGGCGGTGGTGGACAGCCCGCTGGCCGTGCACGGGTCAGCGCCTGCCGTCGGCACTGCAACGGTGCCTGCGACGACGGCGCCCAATGCGGCCGCGGCCACCGTACCGGCCAGGCCACGGCGGACGAACGTGTTGATCAGTGTCATTGCGCGCTTCCCCTAAGAATCCCCGACAACCACAGCCGAAGTACAGGAATCATTGCAGGACCGTTGGTGCGGTGCGCGCCGTTCGGGCAAACCGGGGCTGGGAGTCGAGACGCGACGGTCACCGACTATCTGTCGGCTGATCAACGGACACAAGCGGTTTGGCGGAGCCGACTTGTCGTACCGCCGCGTTAACGTCGCCATACGCCGCCCACAAACGTCACAAAGGAGACATATAAATGCGCATCCCCATTCGTCACGGCGAGGTCATGCTGCTCCCGGTCAGCTCGATTCCGCCGGGTTCCTCCGAGCAGGTCACCAGCTGCATCGTCGGTCACAGCGAGTCCGGCCACCACCACGTCCTCGACAGCGACCGCGAGTTCGCCAGGATCGTCGCCGCCAGTGGCACGCTGTACGTCAACCTCGACGCGCCGACCCGGCTGTGGCACCAGAAGGAGCACGACCAGCACCGTGACCTGGAGGTGCCCGCCGGTGCCTGGCGGGTCGTCCGCAAGACGGAGTTCGACGTGCAGTCGACGGTCGATCCCAATCCACGGGCCCGGTTCGTCCGCGATTGATGGCGTTCGACGAAGCCACGGTGCGCCGCGCGGTCCGCGATCCGTTGGTGACAACCGTCGTCGTCGAGCATCGATACCGCTTCGCCAGGTTCGCAGCCGAGTACATCGAGGCGTCGTTGTCAGATCAGAACCGCACACTGGTGGTCGTGGATGCTGCGGAGACCGCCGACGATCTGGTGCGGGGTATGACCGAGATCCTGACCTCGTTGGGCGCTCGGCTATACGGGAAGCCCGCCGCGGCCAACAAGGTCCGCGGGATGATCGAAGCGGGAACCGCACCGTGATCGTCGCATTGCGCACCCGCGCCCAGGCAGCGAAGGTGGCCGAATTGGTCGGAGGGACCCAACTTCCCGGTAAGCCGAACCCAGATGGATCGACACCGCTGTCGCGGTATGTCGACGTCGGGCCGGACTTCGAGACACACCGGGCCGCGCTGGAATCGGTGTCGGTGCTCTTCGAGCTGTACTCCGGTGCGGATGACGGGTTTAGCGCTTCCGGAGAACTGGAGACTTCGGTGCCGTCGGGCTGGACGTTGACCGCAGCGAA
>NZ_JAVRPS010000529.1:0-2859 GCF_032162105.1 Mycobacterium sp.
GTGGTCCCGCTACCTATCACCCGCGGAACGGGGATGCCACTGTCGGCGAGATTCGACACGATGCGGGCCTCGCGTGCGACGTCGTGGGCCGATTGGGCATGGCCGCCAGGCGGCGGTTCGCGCAACACCCATTCCCCACCGTCCGCGGCGGTGATGATCGTGGTGATGTTGGATTGTCCGAAACCGACGCGGGCGATCGTGACGTCACCGACAACGCGCTCACCGTGCGATCGAAGCCAAGCGGATACGGCGGCGGGGTCGTCGCACATCAACCCGGAGACCGCCGCTTCGCGCGCGCCGGCTGCCGACATCGCCCACCTCCTCACCGATCGACGCAGGACCTCTGGTCGTTATTATTTAATCCAGATTAGACCATCGGGCCCCGACATCAAAGGCCGAGGCGGGGTCAACACCGATCCATTTCTATTTTGAGTTAGATTTTTTGCGTCTTCACGTCACCTGCTTGCTGGACTTCGACGTCAACGAGCCAGCTGCTGGGCGAGTTTGTACTTCTGAACCTTGCCCGTCGGTGTCCTTGGCAGGTCCTCGGCGGCACAGAATACGACCTTCTTCGGCACCTTGAACTTGGCGAGGCTCGCTCGGCACATCGCCAGCACATCGTCTTCGGTCAGTACGGCACCGGGAGCAGGAACCACTACGGCACAACCAATTTCACCCCAACGATCGTCCACCAGCCCGATGGCGAACACCTGGCTGATGTCGTCGTGCCGAGCGAGGACGTCCTCGATCTCCTTTGGCATCACCAGCTCACCACCACTCTTGTAGAGCTCCTTGCTTCGCCCGGTGACTTGGAGGTATCCGTCTGAGCGCACGACCCCGAGATCGCCGGAGTGCAGCCACTCGCCTCGGAGGGCCGCCGCCGTCTGCTCGGGCCTGTTCCAGAAGCCCTGCATGACGGTCGGGCCGCACGACACCAACTCGCCTTCCTCACCGACCGTCATGTCGGCGCCGGTGATCGGATCGACCGTCTTGTATCCGACCAGCTCGTCGGTCCCTGTAATTGACGCCGTACCAGCCATTTTCGGCCTGCCCACGGTCTCCGTCACGAGGTGTAGCGGATCCTCGGGACGCGTGAGCGTCATTGCGCCGCCGCATTCCGTCATCCCGTATCCGGTGACGATCTCGTGCACACCGAAGTCGTCCGCAATCTGCGTCCAGAGCCAGATCGGTGCCGGAGCGGAGCCGCAGAGGATCGCGTTGAGTGAGGTGAGGTCGTACCGCGACCGAGCTGGGCTCTCCACCATCGCAACGGCCATCGTCGGCACGCAGAGGATGTCGGTGGCGCGGTGGCGTTGGATGCCCGCGAAGTAGCGCTCCGCACTGAATCCGGTGAGCAGGATGACGGCGCCGCCAACGTACATCACGGACAGCAGGCCCTCCACGTACCCAAACATGTGATAGCAGGGCAGCGAAAACAGGATCCGACGGCCATCTTCGAAGGCGCGGGTGAGCGCGGATGCGTACGCGGTCCGCAAGACGGCATCGTGCGATGTGACTACGCCTTTCGGTGTTCCGGTGGTTCCGCTGGTGTAGAGCATGTCGGCAGGGTCGTCTGGGTGGGGCGCGATATTGGTGCCGTGGCGATGGCGTCCCAATGCGACCAGACTGGCGACCGAATGAATGCCGCTGCGCGCACGTTCATCCGTGTCGAGGAGCACGACATGGCGCAACGTCGGCAACGGGTCACCCGCGGACGTTGGCCGGTGCGCGAAGGCGACCGAGTCCCAGCCAGGGGCTATGCCGTCCAGCATCGCCTGGTAGTCCAGGCCGTCGAACCCCGTCATCGTCACCAGGACGCGGCATCCCGAGTCGGCCAGCACGTACGCCAATTCGTCTTGCTTGTAGAGGAAGTTGAAGGGTACGGCGATGGCTCCAACACGCGAGATCGCGAACTTGAGGGTCACGAACTCGGGGTAGTTCGCGATGACCATGCCGACGCGGTCCCCGGGCCTGACGCCCAGTTCGCGTAAACCGGCTGCTAGACACTGCGATTGATACGCCACGTCTCGATAGGTGAGCGTCGAGTGGTCACAAATGACGAGGGGCCGACTTCCGAAGGATCGGGCACTCGCGTCGAGCCGACGGTGCAGCGTGGTGGGCTTCCACACCGGGATGGCGGCACGCAGCGCGGCCCGCCTGGCCTCAATGTGATGTTGAGAGGTCATCATCGCCATCCGTCAGATCTCGCGCAGATGCCCGTGCATGATGGCGTCACGCAGTTCGAACTTGCGCACCTTGCCCGTCGGCGTCAGGGGCAGGGCGTCGGTGACGAACCACCGCGCAGGCACCTTGAAGGGGGCCAGCCGCCTACCGACGTACTCGACGATGTCGGCCACGAGCAGATCGGGCACGTCATCCCTGATCCGGATCGCCGCGGCCACGATCTCGCCCCAGCGCTCGTCGGGCAGTCCGACGACCGATGCCTCGAGGACGGCTTCGTGATCGACCAGGACGCTTTCGATCTCGGCAGGCGAGATGTTCTCTCCCCCCCTGATGATCAGTTCCTTCAGCCGGCCGGTGACGCTGAGATATCCGCGTTCGTCCAGGGTCCCGAGGTCACCGGTGTGGACGAACCCGTCGGCGTCGACGGTGCGTGCGGTCGCGTCGTGATCGTTGAGGTACCCGAGGAACTGCTGATACCCCCGTGCGCAGATCTCACCGGCTTCGCCCACCGCCAGCGTCTCGTTGGTCGTGGGGTCGACGATCTTGCACTCGACCAGCGGCAACGGCCGGCCTACGGTCGTCAGTTGATCGGCGCGCGAGTCGGAGGGCCTGGTCGCGGACAAGACCGGCGCAAGTTCGGTCTGCCCGAACAGGTTGATGACCGAGGCGCCGAAG
>NZ_JAVRPS010000530.1:0-6118 GCF_032162105.1 Mycobacterium sp.
TGCTCGCCCAACAGGATCACTAGGAGCAACCGGTGTGAGGGCACTCACCGGCGCGAATGCGATGCATCCCGGTCGCGGTGCGGTTGTACCGAGTGAACGAAAGGGAGCTGACCATGACTAGTGCAACCCGTCGCAACGACGCCGACATCACCGCTTTCGCGGCCTCACCGGAGCTCGCAGGAAACCTGCAGCGCGTGCTCGCCGATCTGATCGAACTGCACCTGCAGGGCAAGCAGGCGCACTGGAACGTGGTGGGCACCAACTTCCGCGACCTGCACCTGCAGCTGGACGAGCTCGTCGACTTCGCCCGCGTCGGTAGTGACACCATCGCCGAGCGACTGCGCGCTCTCGACGCCGTACCAGACGGTCGGTCGGACACCGTGGCAGCCACCACGACGTTGCCGCAGTTCCCGGCCTACGAGATCGCCACCGCTGAGGCGGTCGACCTGGTCACCGCGCGGGTGTACGCGGCGGTCGACACGATGCGTGCGGTGCACGACGACGTCGACGCCGAAGATCCGAGCACGGCCGACATCCTGCACCAGCTCATCGATGGCCTGGAGAAGCTCGCCTGGCTGATCAAGTCGGAGAACCGCAAGGTCTAAGGCGTGGCTCTCCGCCCCGTCAGATACCAGGTGTGCATGACGCTGCGGGATGGGCAGGAACGCGACCGCGCTCGACGCTCACGGCCGCGCCGATCCGGGTCGTCACGGTCAACACGCGCATCTGTCGCGAAGTGCTCTGCGCTTGATGTTGATTGCGGCCCGAGCCCCTGATCTCCAGTGCCACCGTCGGCACGCACGGGCCGCGTCGAGTCGGCGGGTTCATGCCGCCCGCCACCGCGCCGCCATCCCCGACCGCCCCGCATAGAGGGTAACTCCCACAAGATCAGTCGCTTGCTGGATAAATTTTCGAGACAGTCAATAACTGTTTGCCGCACCCCGGTCGAGGTGCCAGGCGGACCACGCCATATTGGCTGTAGCTAGTCTGACACGGAGTGTCGCCATTGCACCGGTTCCGACTATTCGGTGGTTTGTGGCGAAACGATACCCTTCAGCTGGCATTTTGATGGTTTCGAGATCTGTACGTGATGAAACAACGCTAATGCATACCATTCCCCCGATTATTTGCTAAACGTGCGTATTGCAGCGAAGGGGGCAGGCACTGACACGTTGAGCTGAGAGCGCCTTCAGGGGTGGTCACTTGCAGTTCACGTCAATAGCCATGCATATTTGCTGTCGAGTGAGTAAATTAACGACGCCGGATGACGGTGATGTCGAAAACTTCGGTCATGAACGAAAGAGGGACTCCCCCAATGAACAAGTGCAAAGGCACTCTGTTTCGCTCCATCGCGACGCGGGCTGTCATAGCGGTCATCCCGGCGGCGATGGTGAGCGCCTACGCCAGTGGGATCTTCGTATCGCCGCCCAGGATGGCTGCTTACGACTACATCCAGGTGGCGGAGATCACCCAGACGCCGAACACCATCGGCATGGCCGAGTCACCCCTCTACGGCATGTCGCAGGCCGACATCGACGCAACGCTGGACCAGCTGCAGTCGATCGGCGTGCAGAACATTCGCGTGTTCGTGCCATGGGGGCTCATCGAACAAACGGACAACACCTACGACTGGTCGCTCCTCGACAGGGTCATGTCAGCCGCGGCCGCCCGGAACATGGGCGTGATGGCCGAGGTCAACGGCACCCCGACGTGGGCGGGGCCAAACCCCGGTAACCCCGGGTTCCCCCTCGGGAGCGACACGCCCAACACCGCGGCGTTCGTCAACTTCATGCAGGCCTTCATGGCGCACCAATGGACCGTCAACGGCCCCACCTATGCCGATGTCGTCTCGGCGTACGAGATCTGGAACGAGCCCAACTACATCCAGTTCTCCAACCCCATCAGTCCCGAGGCTTACGCGTCGCTGCTGGCGGCGATATATCCCGCGATCAAGGCAGTCGACCCGTCGGCCACGGTCGTAGCCGGTGCCGTGGGCGCCACACAGGACAGCCCATTCACGATGGATCCGGTCGAATTCGTCCAGCGGATGCTCACCGCCCTCGGGCCCAACGCGCTGAATCTCTTCGATGCGTTGTCGATCCACCCGTATGGGGATCAGATTCCGTTCTCCGGGTCCTGCCCCACCTGCCCCGCCGGGATGCTGACGCCCCGCGAACAGGTCGAAGCCATCATGGCCATGATCGGCGACAAGAAGGTCTGGCTCAGTGAGTACGGCGTGGCCAGCACCGATGCCGCCGGCTATCAGCAGCAGGCGCAGTGGATCACGGATCTCCTCGACACCTGGCAGACCTACTCGCAAGCGGGGCCGGTCTTCATCTACACCGGCCGGGACTCCACGGGCACCGACCCCGGGGCCGACATGGGCGTCTGGACGGAGAGCGGTGGCGAGAAGGTCTACACGGTGAATGGGGTCACCTACACCGTCTCGCAGTTGCTTGCGCAGTGGATTGCCGCACACCCGATGCCGACCAACCCGGGCATCCCGATACTGAGTCCGATCGTGGCGCTGGTCCAGTCGGTCGTTGCAGGGGTGCAGGCCTTCGTGAATGCGATCGTCACCGCGATCACGAACTTCTTGGGTGGGTTCAGTGGCCTGGCCGGCGTGACCACATCCGCAGCGCCGTTGACGCTGAGGGTGGCATCGGTCGAATCGCCAGAGGCCGGGGCGGCAGGTACCGGGGAGGCAACCGCCGCGGACGCCAAGGGTGCCGAGGCGGCGTCGAAGGAAGCCGCGACGGAGAAGACCGCGACGGAGAAGACCGCGACGGAGGAAACCGCCACGGAGGAGGTCGCCACCGTGGCGACGGCTGCCGAGGCGACCGCCACGCCTGCACAGCCGGCCGTCGAGGAGACGGTAACGAAGACGGAGACGGAGACCACGGTGCCAGCCAAGGCCACCGAGACCGCCACGACCACCGAGCCGGCCAAGACTACCGAGACGACGGGATCGACCGAAACATCCACCGGTGCAACGACTCCCGGGTCGTCGCCGGAAACTGGCAAGCCCGACGAGGCAGGCAAGTCCGGTGACGCGGGCAAGTCGGCTGAGGCGGGGAAGTCCGGCGCCTCGGAGGGCCAGTCGAAGTCGGGCAAAGTTGCCGACCACGAGGACGGTTCCGGCCGACACGCACACGGCAAGGACGGTGGTGGCTCGGTCGAGATCAAGGCCAAGCCCGTACCCGTCACCGTGGGCGTCACGGCGGGTGCGGAAGGCGCGTCCGATTCGACCGGCGGTGCAACGAGCTAGGCGAGCGACTTCGCCTGCGTTCTGCAACCAGGGGCCCCCAACAGTGCGTTAGGGGCCTCTGGTTCGTCGGCGTTGAAGTGCCCTCGGTGAGATTCGAACTCACACTGGACGGGTTTTGAATCCGTTTCCTCTGCCAGTTGGGATACGAGGGCTCCGCTCGTGCGGTTTCCCACCATAGAGGATCGCCTGGAGGGCCCGTGACGGCCCCGAGGTCGCTGATCAGCGCCCGCCACGCGACAATGTGCACATGACCGGGCCAACGACCGACGCCGAGAAGCCGCGCCGTGTACTCATCGCCGAGGACGAAGCCCTCATTCGCCTCGACCTCGCCGAGATGCTTCGCGAGGAGGGCTACGACGTGGTCGGGGAGGCCGGCGACGGGCAGGAGGCCGTCGAGTTGGCCGAACGGCTCAAGCCGGATCTGGTGATCATGGACGTGAAGATGCCTCGCCGCGACGGCATCGACGCCGCCACTGAGATCGCCAGCAAGCGCATCGCCCCGATCGTGGTGCTCACCGCCTTCTCGCAGCGCGACCTCGTCGAGCGGGCCAGGGATGCCGGCGCTATGGCCTATCTGGTGAAGCCGTTCTCCATCACCGATCTGATTCCGGCCATCGAGGTCGCCATGAGCCGCTTCAGCGAGATCGCCGCGCTGGAAGCAGAAGTCGCCACGCTCACGGATCGGCTCGAGACCCGCAAGCTCGTCGAGCGCGCAAAGGGTTTGCTCCAGCAGAAGCAGGGGATGACCGAGCCCGAGGCATTCAAGTGGATTCAGCGCGCCGCCATGGACCGCCGAACGACCATGAAACGTGTTGCCGAAGTAGTGCTGGAAACGTTGGATGCGCCGGGCGACGGGTAACAACTGCGTTTCCGGACCCGCCATTTGACCCGCAGACACTGCGGATACGCAGGCCGCATTTCCCAACATGACGCACTACGGCCATGGGTTGGCTATGTTCTACCCGAAGCATCGGCGGGCGGCCGACGTGCGCTGCACGCTCGATGCCGATGACAACTCTGACTCGGAGGTGAAACGTGCGAGGTCGCGTGGCACGTAGTGCATTTGCTCTCGGTAGCGCGGGCTTGGTTGTGCTGGGCATTGCCGGCTGCAATCAGTCCGCCCCCGAACAGAACAAGTCCCAAGCCAACCTGAAGATCGTCGAGCAGGTTCAGATCGACGAAAACGGCGCCGAGGTGAAGACGGCCGGCGGTGCCGCACCCGCCGACGCAGCCGGGGACGGGAAGGCGACCTGCCCGCCGGTGTCGATCGCGATGGCCGGCGCCCTCACCGGTCCGGACGCCGCACTCGGCATCAACATCAAGAACGGCGTGCAGTTGGCCATCGACAAGCACAACGCCGCGAACCCCGGCTGCCAGGTGCAGTTGAAGCCGTTCGACACCGAGGGTGACCCGCAGAAGGCCACCGCCATCGCCCCGCAGATCGTCGACGATCAATACACCATCGGCCTGGTCGGGCCGGCCTTCTCCGGCGAGACCAAGGCCACCGGCACGGTGTTCGACCAGGCCGGCTTGGCCTCGGTCACCGCGTCGGCCACCAACGTCACGCTGAGCGAGAACGGTTGGAAGACGTTCTTCCGCGGCCTGGCCAACGACGGCGTGCAGGGTCCGTCGGTCGCGAACTACCTGAAGAACACGCTGTCCTACAAGAAGATCTGCGTCGTGGACGACAGCACCGACTACGGTCTCGGCCTGGCCACCGCCGTGCGCGAAACGCTCGGACCCGTTGCGGATTCGTCCTGCAACATCTCGGTGAAGAAGGGCGACAAGGACTTCTCGGCCGCGGTGACCCAGGTCAAGGGCGCCAACCCCGATGCGGTGTTCTACAGCGGCTACTACTCCGAGGCGGCCCCGTTCGTGCAGCAGCTGAAGGACGGCGGCGTCACCGCGACGTTCGCCAGCGCCGACGGCACCAAGGATCCGGAGTTCGTCAAGCAGGCCGGCGAGGCGTCCAAGGACGCCATCCTGGCTTGCCCGTGCGGTCCGGCCACCGGCTCGTTCGTCGACGAGTACACGAAGAAGTTCGGCGTGGAGCCAAGCACCTACAGCACCGAGGGCTACGACCTGGGCACCATCCTGCTGAAGGGCATCGATTCGGGTGCCATCACCCGACCGGCGCTGCTGGACTTCGTCAAGAACTACAACGGCCAGGGTGTGGCACGTAAGTACCAGTGGACGGACAAGGGTGAACTGACCTCGACGCTGATCTGGATCTACAAGGTTCAGTAGCCGTCCGAGACGAGGCACGTCCGAGACCGTAGGCCTCGGACGCGCCTCGTATCCGTAATCCACCAGGAGCCGCCGCCGGATGATCCAAGAGTGCGTCGAACAATTCGCCTGCCAGGCCGCCAACATCAACTTCAACGTCGATGGCCTTCTGAACGGCTTCTGGCAGTTGACCATCGACGGACTGTCGTGGGGCGCCATCTATGCGCTGGTCGCCGTCGGCTACACCCTCGTGTTCGGCGTGCTCCGGCTGATCAACTTCGCCCATTCCGAGATCTTCATGCTCGGCATGTTCGGCGCGTACTTCTGCCTGGACATGATCCTGGGATTCGCTCCGAGCGGTAACGCCTACAACAAGGGCGTCGCACTCACCATCCTGTACCTCGCGATTGCCATGCTGTTCGCGATGCTGGTGTCAGGGACGGCGGCGGTGGGGCTGGAGTTCATCGCCTACCGCCCGCTGCGGCGCCGCAACGCGCGGTCGCTGACCTTCCTGATCACCGCCATCGGAATGTCCTTCGTGCTCCAGGAATTCGTGCACTTCATCCTGCCGCAAATCATCAAGGGATACGGCGGATCGAACGCCCAGCAGCCGATCATCCTGGT
>NZ_JAVRPS010000531.1:0-9890 GCF_032162105.1 Mycobacterium sp.
CGTCGTGCGACTCAGAATATAGGTGATGGCGAGAGCGACGCCGACGCCCACCGCGACACGCCAGTCGTCGCCGATGATGAAGTCATACCAGAAGGCGCCGAACGCGCGGATCCTGGTGATCACGACAGGCCTTCCCGCCGTGCCGCCGCCGTGTCCTCGACGACGGGTGTGGGCTTGTCGCGGCGCCGGAACACGGCCACCAACGCCAGGGCGTACAGCGCGACCGCCGGGATGAGGACCAGGAGTGCGGCATCCGCGCCGGGCCAGTGCGCGCCCGCGCCTTCGGCACCCCAATACATGCCGAACGCCGTGAGCATGACCCCCACGACGAACTTCATGCTGTTCTCGGGCACCCGGGACAGCGGCGCCCGGACGGCACAACCCGCCACCGTCACCACCAGCACCGCCGCGATGGCCGCGAGCGCGGCCAGTCCGATGTTGTGCTGGTTGCTTCCGAAGGTCAACGCGATGAACACGACCTCGAGACCCTCGAGGAGAACACCCTTGAACGCCAGCGTGAACGCGTACCAGTCGGCGACGATGCCGCGGCGTCGGGTGCTGGCCTCCTGGGCAGCGATGAGCGTGGCCTGGTAGGCCGCCGCTTCATCGTGTAGGGCCTTGTTGCCGCTTGCCCGCAGGATGGCCTTACGCAGCCATTGCAGCCCGAAGATGAGGAGGACACCGCCGACGAACAAGCGCAAACCGCTCAACGGAATCACCGACACCGCGGGCCCGAGTACGGCGGCGATCAACACCAACGACAGCAATGCGGTGATCAAACCCGTTATGGCCGAACGCCAATCACGGGCGGTACCGGCGGCGAGAATGATGGTCAATGCCTCGACCGCTTCGACCAGGCACGCCAGAAACACCGCGATGAACAGTGCTGAGCCGCTCACAGGTGATCCCCTCACTGGATGTTGTCCGCTACCGCACCGCCACTCCACGCGGGCAATTAGATCGTAACAGCGGTTAGTTTCTGCCGGTAACGGGCGAGTTGGCGCGGTGAGCTCCCAACGGTTGAACCGTAGCGGTGGCCAGGCTGCGGACTCCGCGGGCAGCGTTACGGCTTCTTCAGCGTCGCTTCAGGCTCGTTTCCCTACGGTCGTGCCGTGACCGAGACAACGCGACCCAAGGGCGTCAACACCCGGCGGGCGATGCTGAGCAAGGTGCCCGAGATCACGGTGTGGTTCTGGATCATCAAGATCCTCTGCACCACGGTGGGTGAGAGCTTCGCCGACTGGATCAACATGACGTTGGGCCTCGGTCTCAACGCAACCGCCCTCATCTTCACGGTGGTACTCGTCGCGGTGCTGGGGTGGCAACTGCGCCTCCCCCGCTACGTGCCCTTCGTCTACTGGCTCACCGTCGTGGTGATCAGCGTGACGGGCACCCTGTACACCGACATCCTCACCGATGATCTGCACGTGCCGCTCGCCCTGAGCACGAGCGTGTTCGCGGCAGTTCTGGCCGTGGTCTTCGGCGTGTGGTGGGCGCGCGAGCGGACATTGTCGATCCACAGCATCGTCACGCTGCCGCGAGAGTGCTTCTACTGGCTGGCCATTCTGGTCACCTTCGCCCTGGGTACCGCAGCTGGTGACTGGATCCTGGAGCTCACCGGCTGGGGACCCGGTACGTCGGTGCTTCTGCCGGCCGGCCTGATCGTCGCGGTCGTGATCGGCTGGCGGCTGGGCGCCAATCCCGTGCTGTCGTTCTGGCTGGCCTACATCCTGACCCGCCCGCTGGGAGCAAACCTCGGCGATTGGCTGGGATTCCCGCCCGACCAACAGGGCCTCGGCTTGGGCACTGCGCTGACCAGCGTCATCTTCCTCACCGCGATCCTGGCCACGGTCGTCTACCTCACCGTTACGCGCAGCGACGTCATCGAAGAGCACGAACGGGCGAACACCCCCGCGGTCACCGCGCGCCCGGCCCGCGAGCGCGTCATGCACGGGTACTACGCCGTAATCGCCGTCGCCACAGGCACTCTGCTCGTTTGGGCCGCCGGCCAACCGCACTCCACCGCGGCCGCCAGCGAGGCGGAATCCGGCTCGTCGGTCACCGCGACCCTGGCCCCGGGGCAGTCGGCGACGGCGAAGTTCCCGCCGGTGGAGACGGCGAAGTTCCGCACCATTACCCAGGACACGCTCGCCAAGGTGCAGGCCGGCGACCAAGCGGGTGCGACGGCCCGGATCAAGGACCTCGAAACCGCTTGGGACGACGACCAGGGGACACTGCAACCCCTCGACGACACCGGCTGGACCGTGCTGGACGGTCAGATCGACGACGTCCTGACCGCGTTGCGGGCCAAGAGTCCCGACCCTGCCACCGAGAATCACGCACTCACCACACTGCTGACCTCGCTGCAGTGACACGACCGCCGATGCCACGCGTTGTGGGTTATCCGCCCGCACGACGACCGTGACTCAGTCACCAATCTCCATGTTCTGCCCTCAGGAGGTACGAAATGTCTGACACCGCCGAGCTTTCCGACACGCCGGCCGACGCGTCGCCCACACCCGCTGGAACTGCGCCACCGACGCACGCCGGATGGGCGGTCGCGACGCTGTTGTGCTTCTGGCCGCTGGCCTTCTCGGCGTTCACCCATGCATTCGACGTGTATCCCCTGTGGGCCAGTGGCGATGCCGCAGCCGCACAGCACGCCTCCGACCGGGTCCGTCGACTCGGCCAACTCTCGGTATGGATCGCCGCGGTTCTGGTGGTCATCACCGTTGTCCTATGCACCATCGCCGTGGTTGTGTTGATCGCCCACGGAGACTACGAAACACCGCGTCACGGCATGGAGCACGGCGGAGAACACATGGGCAGCGGCGACTAAGGACACCGGCCCGCGGCCCATGTCGACCGTGCGTCAAGCGGGCGGATCGGGGATCACCGCGGTGCAACGCACCGGCCCACCGCAACCACCAAGGAGATGTGCGATGAACGGCAGGGTCGGGGTCAGGGTCGACCAGCTTCGGGATGCGTCTTCGATCCAGCCGGCGACCCAGGGGCGGTCAGAGACGCATGGAAGTACTCCGACCAACTGTATTGAGCCCCAACCGAGGTCACACCAGTAGGTGCACCATCAGACCGCGGCGAGGACACCGGTGGACAGGGCAACTATGAGCACGCCGGCGAGCACCAGGCGGTAGCCGACGAAGTACGTGATCGGATGTCCGGAGACGAAGCGGAGCAGCCACGCGATGGAGGCGTATGCGACAGCGAAGCTCACCACCGTGGCGACGCCCGTCGCCAACCATCCCACACCACTGGCAATGTCACTGGCTGACGTTGCCGCTTCGTAACCGCCGGCCGCCACCAGGGCGGGTATCGACAAGAAGAACGACAACCGCGTTGCCGCAACACGGTTGAGGCCGACGAACAAGCCCCCGCTGATGGTCGCACCCGACCTCGACACACCGGGTATCAGCGCCACACACTGCAGGATGCCGATCACCAATGCATCGCGCAACGAAACTTGAGTTTCGGAGCGCCGTTGGGTTGCAACACGTTCGGCCAGGTACATCACCGCGCTCCAGGCGATCAGCGCTCCGGCGACCACCCACAGATTGCGCAGCGGGCCGGAAACGACGTCCCTGGCAAGGAAACCCACCACGCCGATGGGGATCGATCCGACGATCACCGCCCAAGCCAGCCGATACTCCGAGTCGGTTCGTGCTTGCTTGTTGCGGGTGCCCCGCACCCACACCGTTGCCAACGTCGTGATGTCGCGCCGGAAGTAGACGATCACCGCGAGGATCGCCCCAGTTTGAATGATCGCGGTGAACGCCGTGACCGCGGCATCACCCAGCGGCAGACCCATGAGTTTCTCGACGTGGTCAGATGCCCGGTGCTCGAGATCGGCAGGAACTCCGTAACGCCCTCGACGATCCCCAGCACTACGGCTTGGACGATGTTCACAGGGGATGCTCCTCATCGGTAGGTATTGGGCGCACGGCGCAGACACCACATCACACCGAGGCTGAAGAAGCGTTGAAGATCGAGCGCGAGGCACACGCCGTCTCCGCCGGGTTAGTGGCCTAGGGATCGTCAGCGGACGGGTGTCTACGAGTGGTCCGATGCGATCGCCCGACCGCTGGGCCGATCGGTGCGTGCGGCCCGCACCTCGACGGCATCCTCGACCAATTCCGTAGGCATGTCGACGATCACCGTGGTGGCGGGACGAGGACGGGCGTCGGTCACGCCCTCGTCGATCAGGATCGCCGCCATCGCGACCATCGCGTAGGCGAGGGCGGCGCACAGCAGGATCTTCGTCATACGGCGCCCGCCACGCGCAGCCTGGGAAGGGGCGCCATGGTCGGCGTCTTCGGCATGGTCACAGCTTGCCCAACGCGGCCAGTGGTGACCGTCGGGCGAAGCCGACCGTGCCGGCCGACACCGCGCCGATCGCGGCCACCGTGGTCACCGTGATGACGATCAGGTAGACCCACGGCACCGACAGCGCTGCGGGCGGCGGATCGAAGACGCCGGTGAGCACGCTGACGAGCATTCGCGACAACGCCCACCCCAATACGGCGGCACCGCCGAGCCCGCCGACGATCAACACTGTCGATTCTGACCAGACGAACGAACCGAGCTGGCCGCGGTTCGCGCCCAGCGCGTTGGCGATGGCGAAGCCTCGCCGGCGTTCGGTGAGCCCCAGCGCGAGAACGAGCGCGCCGGCCGCGGCGGCCAGACACAGTCCGAACCCCAGCTCGATGCGGGTGAGCCCGGCCAGGTTGACCGCTGTCAGGCTGGAGCCGACGTTGCCCCGGGCGGTGGCGATGTCGGTGACGGTCGCTGACGTCCCGAGCAGCGCGCGGATGCGGGCGGCGACCGCGCCGCTATCGCGTCCCCCCGTGTCGACCAGGAAGGCGCCGACGGCGTCGGTGCCCGTTCGTTGGGCGACGTATCCGGCGTTGGCGACGAAGAAGCTGTCCTTGGGCGCGGTCGGAAACTCGGTGACCACTCCGACGTACCGGAAGGGGACGGTGCTCAGCTGGTGGGTGGTGGCGTTCGGCATTCTGAGGTTGACCGTGTCGCCGACCACCAGCTGGAAGTCGCTGACGGTTTCCGCGCTGACCAGAATCGAATCCGGCTGGGATGCCAGCGTGTTCATCAACGATCTGACCGTGCCGCCCTGGAAGTAACTGTCCTGCAACGCGGTAACGTTGCCGATGCTGGCTGGGTTCACCCCGTAGAGGTCCTGGAGGTCGCCTCCGATGTAGGCGAACCGGTGCTGGATCGGTTCCACCGTCCGCACACCGCTGACAGCGGCGAGGAGTTTCGCCCCGCCGGGCCGGACGGCCGCCCCTGGGGCTTCGGTGACGGTCACGTCGGCGCCGTTGGTGAGTTGCGCGTCGACCTCGGCCTGCGCCTGATAGGTGGCATTGAACGTCGCCGTGGATCCGGCGAAGGCCGCCGTCAGTGCCAGGAGCACGATCGCGCGGGCCAGCGGTGCCCGCTGCCGGGCCAGGGATTGGGAGAGGACGCGTGACAGCGGGCCGGCGACCGGTGTCAGCAGTACGGCGACTGCACGGCGGCCCCGCACCAGCACGAGGTCGGCCAGCCTCCAGATGAAGAGCGCACCGCCGATCCACAGCAGGGCCGGGGCGACGAACGCCCAGTAGGAGACCGATATCGACGGGACGCCTTCTGGGGCGAGGACGATCTGGTAGCCCGAGCGGCCGGCCAACCAGAACAATAGGCCCGAGGTGACGAGCAAGACGATGTCGACGCCGAACCGGGTCCATCTCGGGGCGTGGGTTCGTCGTACCTCGATGCGTGCATTGGCGACGGTGACGCGGCGCAGGTCTCGCCATGCCGGCACCAGCACGGCTGCGGCGGCGATCGCCAGACCGACGGCGACGGATGCCACTGCCCAACTGACGGCGGCCGCAGTGTCTGCCCCGAAGCTGGGGGATCCGAAGCTGGCCAGGCCGATCAGTGCCGAGGAGGCCAGACCCACGGCACTGCCGAGGACGCCGACCACGATCGTCTCGGCCGTCGAGAGCCAGACCAGCTTGCTGGTGGTCGCGCCGCGGGCGCGCAACAATGCCTGCTCGCGGCGGCGCCGCGGCGCTCCCGCGTCGACCACCGTGGCGGTCAACAGCGCCGCCACGACGGCTGCGGGCAGACCGAGGAAGAGGAAGAGCACGCGGGCGTAGGCGGCATCGCCGCGGGCGGCGTCGAGCGCGGCGGCGAGGTTGTCACCGATTAGCGCGGAGCCGGCGCTACGTGCTTCGAGGTTGTGCGCGGCGGCGGTGACCTGGGTGTAGGCGGCGGCCGGATCGCTCGGCAACGCGTGATCGAGGGCGGTGTGGACCTGGGTGCTGACCAGATCGGGGCGCGCGGTCGCCAATGGGTCGAAGACGGTGTGCCACCGTGCTTCGTCGAGAATCAGCACGTTGTCCGGTGGCGCGGCGGGCTGTGCACCCGGCGGTGCGCCGACCTTCTGAAACAGCGAGTTCGCCTGTGGGAGTTCCACTACGCCGTCGACGACGACGTCGATTGCCGGCATGCCGGAACGGGCGATGGTGATGGTGTCGCCCGGCGCCGCATTGAGGTTGGCTGCGGTTTGTTGGGCGATGAGGACACCACGATCGGTGCCGGCGAGGGTGCGTAGGACGGCCGGCCAGGTGTCGCGGTAGGTCGTTGGGATGCCCAATACCGTTGCGGGGCCGGTTGTTCGGATGCTTCCCGCGCCGGTGGCGCTGAGCCCGGACGACCGTGCGTAACCAACCGGCGATGCCGCCAGCACGTGCGGGGCCGTCCGCACCGTGTCCAGCACGGTGGGTGTCGAGCCGTTCGGTTGGACTTCGACTTGCCAGTCGACGGCGACCGCACCGGCCGCGCGGGCGGTCATCGCGCTCTGCGCGGCGGCCAGGAAACTGCCGAGGCAGGCGAGCAGCGCCACCGCCGCGGCGACGCCAGCTGCGGTACCCAGGAGCCGGCCCGGTTGGCGGCGGATCAGGCCGAGCGTCCACGTCGCGATCATGGCGTGTTCGGTCCGGCCGTCGTGTCGACGTCGAGGTAGCCGTCGCGCATCGTCCAGTGTTCGGTGAGCCGCGCGGCCACCAGTGGGTCGTGGGTGGCGATCATCAGCGCGGCTCCGATGGTTGTCGCGGTGTCCAGTAGAGCGGTGATGACCCGGTCCGCGTTGTGGTGATCGAGCTGCCCGGTGGGTTCGTCGGCCAGGATCAGTGCGGGACGGGTTGCCACGACTCGGGCAACCGCGACCCGCTGTGATTGGCCGCCGGACAGTTCGTCGGGAAGCCTGGCCGCCGATTCGCGCATACCGACCAGGTCGAGGGCGGCCAGCGCGCGCTCGCGGGCGCTGAGTTCATCCTGTCCTGCGAACAGCATTGGCAGGGCAACGTTTTCAACGACGTCGAAGCTGGGCAGCAGGCTCGGACCCTGGAACACCACGCCGACGCCATTGGGCCGACCCAGGCGGTCGGCGTGCAGTCCGGGCCAGCGCACCGTGCCAGCCGTTGGCGCATCGATTCCGGCGATCACGTGGATCAAGGTGGACTTCCCCGAACCGGACGGGCCGGTCAGCGCGATGCGCGCCGAGACCGGTATGCGGCAGTTCACCAACCTCAGAGCGTGTACCGCGGTGGAACCGGAACCGAAGGACCTCGTCGCGTCGACGCATTCGGCGACGGTCGGTGCCGTCACCCCGGTGTCGAGGTCCGGTCGGGTGGTCGTCACCAGCGAGCCTTCCCGTCATCGAGGCGTAAGACCCGGGTCGCGGCAGCGGCGACGGCTGAGCTGTGGCTGGCCACGACGACGGCGGTGCCTCGGTGCGTCACGGCGATCAGGAGGTCGAGCACATGGGCTTCGGTGGCGCTGTCGAGTTCACCGGTGGGTTCGTCGGCCAGGAGCACCGTCGGAGAGTTGGCGAGCGCGACGGCGAGCCCGGCCCGGGCAAGTTCCCCGCCAGAGAGTTGATTCGGGTATGCCCCGCTGCGATCCTGCAGACCGAGCATCCCCAGCAGGTCCGGGGCATCGGTGGATGGGCAGCCTGCCAGCGACCGCACCAGTGCCAGATTCTGCGCGACGCTGAGGTGCTCGGCGAGGTTCGCACTCTGGAACAGCATGCCGACGTGGCGTGCCCTGATCCTGGCACGGTCACTCTCTGTGCGGTGACTGATCCGCTGCCCGGCGATGCGCACGATGCCGCCGTCGGGGTCGTCCATCCCGGCCAGGCACGACAACAACGTGGATTTCCCCGAGCCGGACGGTCCGGTGACGGCCACCAGGTCACCGGACTCGACCCGAAGGGACACCCCCTGCAGGGCCAGGGTTTCCTCGTCACCGGCGCGGTAGAAGCGATACAGCGAACGGGCTTCCAACGGACAGGGCGACACCGGTTCGACCGCTACAGCCACTGTAGTGAATCGGTGATGGTGCGCCACGGATCGACGTTGTCGGCTCCGAGCGGGCCGGATAGCGTCAGGATCACCTCATGGCCGTCCCGCCAGAATTCGTATCGCTCGACGGCGTCGACGCCGCTCTTGCCGGTCACCTCGTTGGGTGGCGACGTGGCCTGGTAGGTGACCAGAATGACCGGACCGGACTTGCGTTGGACCACCGCGATCGCCCCGAATCGGTAACCCGGACTGGCTGATTGGACCGCGGGCAATTCCTGCTGCCGAATCATGTCCGGGGTGAGTGGCACCAGCGCCGGTTGCATCTCGATGCGCACCGCATTGAGTTTGTCGGTGAAGACGGTCGCCACGCCGTCGGTGGTCTGCGCCCAACCCTCCGGGACCGACACGGTGAACAACTTCGTGGCCGGCGTGTAGGGCACGTAGACCTGGGTATCGGGGATGTCGCCGGCCGGATTGTTCTCGGGTGCAGCCGTTCCCGAGGCTGCGCTTGCCGTAGACGCACCGGAAGTGGTGCTGGTGGTGCTGGCGCCGCATCCGGCGAGCACACCCACAGTAGCCACGGCCGCAACCACGAGGGATGTCAAGTTTCGAGCGGTCTTCACGAGTTCCTCTCCGACGGCGTGAGCCATTCAGCGGTGTCAGGGATGCCGCAGCAGCACTTCGGGGTTGAGCAAAGTCATGTCAGCCTCACCGGCACAGTCTGGCAATGTCCTGCTGAAGGGATGCTGAACGCGCGTCGCGTTCGTGCTGGCACTTCATGGTGTACTGGATCGGAGGCGATGGGAGAGATGGGCGATGCGCGTGCTGGTGATCGAGGACGAGGTGCACCTCGCGGAGATGATTCGTCGCGGTCTGGCCGAAGAGGGCTTCGTGGTCGACGTCGAACATCGCGGCGACGAAGGCTTCGAGACCGCGGTCGGCGACGCTTACGACGCGATCGTGCTCGACATCATGATCCCGGGGAAGAGTGGTTATGAGATCGTCCGGGGCATGCGGGCCCAAGGCGTGTGGACGCCGGTGTTGATGCTGTCGGCGAAGGACGGCGAGTACGACCTGGCCGATGCGTTCGACTTGGGCGCCGACGACTATCTGATCAAACCGTTTTCGTTCGTGGTGCTGATCGCGCGGCTTCGGGCGCTGATACGCCGCGGAGCACCGGAACGCCCCGCCGTCTTGACCGTCGGTGACCTCGAACTGGACCCGGCGCGCCACCGCGTTACGCGTGCAGGGGCGGAACTGGCGCTGACGCCGCGGGAGTACAGCGTCCTGGAGTTCCTGATGCGCCACCGCGGCACTGTCGTCACCAAGGCCGAGATCGTCCGGTCGGTGTGGGACACGAACTTCGACGGTGATGACAACATCGTCGAGGTCTACATCGGCTACCTGCGGCGCAAGATCACCTCACCGCTCTCCGGTCACGGTATCGAGACGATTCGTGGTGTCGGATACCGTATCGTCGACGGCTAGTGGCAAACGGACGACGAAACGCGC
>NZ_JAVRPS010000532.1:0-15069 GCF_032162105.1 Mycobacterium sp.
TCGCCAGCGAGTTGAAGAACAGCCCGAAGCCGGTCGCCAGCGCCAGGATGGTGCCCGTGGCTACTTCGCGGTCGGCTCGGCGCGTACCCAGCACTCCGATGACGAGCGCCCCTCCGACACAGAACACTCCGAGACCGAGGGCGACCGGCAGTCCGAGGAGAACCGCGCCGGTGGCGCCAGGTAGCCCGATGTGCGCCAGAGCGTGCGCGGCGAAGGCGGTGTTGCGGACGATGACGAAGAAGCCGATCAGTCCGGCAGCGAGCGCGACGATGGTTCCGCCGGCCAGCGCATTGCCCATGAACGGCGACGTGAGGATCTGCCACCAGTTGTCCTGGTAGCCCATGGCCACGACCTGCGTCGTCATCCCGTGCTTCTCATGTAGAGCGCGCCCTGCGGTGTGCGGACGACCTGGATCGGAGTGCCGTACAGATGGCTGAGCAGGCTTTCGTCCACCACGTCATCGAGGGTGTCGAAGTGCGCATGCCCGTCCAACAGATAGACCGCGCTGCTCAGCACGCCCAGCAGGGGGTTCAAGTCATGGGCGACGACCATGATGGTCACTCCCAGATCCTTGTTGAGGCGGTCCAGTAGCTGGACGATTTCGCGCTGATTGCGCAGATCCAAGGACGCCAGCGGTTCGTCGAGAATGAGCATCTTCGGGTCGGCGACCAGCGCCTCGGCGATCGCGACGCGTTGGCGCTGCCCACCGGACAGCTCGGACAGTCGCCGGCGGGCCAACGCCCCGGCGTCCACGGCGTCAAGAACCTCGGCCACCCGACGCCGCTCCTCGCGGGTGGGGCGGCCGAACGCCCACCGAGTTCCGTTGAGGCCCAGCATGATCGCGTCGCACACCCGGATGGCCTCCCCCGACGCCGACGCATAGTTCTGCGGAACGTATCCGATGAACTCGTTGACCTCACCAGGCGACTTCCCGAGCACCCGGACACGGCCCGAGGCCGGCGGGATCAATCCCAGGATCACCTTCAGCAGGCTGGTCTTGCCTGATCCGTTCGATCCGATGATCGCCACGATGCCGCCTGCGGGCACCTCGAAGGTCCCCTCGGACCAGATGAGCTTCCCGCCGCGCACCACGCTGACGTCGTCGAAAGCGAGCGCAGGCGCGGCGGGTTCCGGGTCAGACTGCGACACCAAGCGCCTTTGCCAACGCGTCGAGTTGGGTGACCTGCCACGTCTCGAACGAGGTCGTTCCGGGCGGCACCGTCTCGGTCACCTCGACCACGGGCACCCCGGCCGCTTCGGCGGCCGTGCGGATCTGCTGGGGTACCGAGCCCTCGGTCTGAGTGTTGTAGATCAGCACGTTGATCTGGTGATCCGCCAGGGCGCGGCGGAAGGCGTCCAGATCCGCCGGTGACGGGTCGGACTGGTTGGCCGACGCGGTCTGATAGCCCGGCGGCGTCTTGTCCACCAACCCGACGGCTGCCGCCGTGTAGTCGAAGACCGTCTCGGTGGCGGCATAGGTCTTGCCCGATGCACCGGCCTTGATGGCGCCGACCAGCTTGTCGTAGGGCTCCATGCTCGTCTTGAACGCCGAGCGCTGGCCGTCGAAGTAGCTCTTGGCGTCGGGCGCCAGTTTCTCGAGTTCGGCGGTGACGGCATCGGCGACCGCGCCGACCGCCGACGGGCTGTACCAGAGGTGGGGGTTGGAACCCGCCGCGGTCTTGGTGACCACGCCGGCATCGACCACCGGCGCGTTGGGCGCCGAGGTCGCCGCGAACTTCGACGCCCACGGGTCGTAGTCTGCGCCATTGAGGACGACGAGCTGGGCGCTCGCGAATGTCGCGGCGTCGGCGGGTGACGGCTCGAAGTCGTGGGGATCGACCGATGAGCTGGCCAGAACCGTGGTCACCTTGGCGCACTCGCCGCCGAGGGCAGAGACGATGTCGCCCCATTGGTCGACGCTGACCACGACGTTGATCGGTGTGGTCGGGCATCCTGCGCCCCCCACGGCGCTGGTGGACGTCGCGGCGGTGGTTCCGCTGTCATTCGACGAGCATGCGGCCAATCCAACGGGAACTGCAAGCGCGAACACGGCGGCGGCGGCGCCGAGAACGCGGCGGCGGGACGAAGTCATACGATAACGATAACCGTTACCAATTGACGGGCGCGAGTGGGTCCGAGTCCGTCAGCTCCAGCTGCGCGCCGTTCACGATCGTGGCTTATCTGGCCTTGGCGGTCATGCTGGTCGGCGGATACCTTCTTCGCCGCCGGGCCGCCCGAGACGGAGTGATCGGGAACCCTGGAGTGGACCCGCGACATAGGCTAGCGTGAAGTGCATACAGTATCCGGGCAGCGTCTGCCCAGATCGCCACCCGAAAAGAGGCTCAAGCCGTTGGCCACTCTGCTTCTGCACCATCCGATCTTCGCCAATCACCAGACCTCAGCCGGCCATCCCGAACGGCCCGACCGCTATCGCGCGGTGGCGGCCGTGCTCGACCAGCCGCAGTTCGACCCGCTGGTGCGCGAGAGGGCCGAGATCGCCGATCTCGAGACGACGCGATACGTCCACTCCAACCGCTACGTCGACACGCTGGAAGCGGCGCGCCCCGACGCCGGCTACGTCTATCTCGACGGCGGCGACACCATGATGGAGCCCACGACGTGGGAGGTCGTGCTGCGCGGCGTGGGTGCCACCATCCAGGCCGTCGACAAGGTTCTTACGGGAGAGGTGCAGAACGCATTCGTGGCGTGCCGGCCACCTGGCCACCACGCCGAAACCGAACGGGCGATGGGCTTCTGCCTCTTCAACAACATCAGCATCGGCGCGCGTCACGCGCAGAAGAAGTACGGCCTGTCGCGCGTCGCGATCGTCGACTTCGACGTCCACCACGGCAACGGCACGCAGGAGATCTTCTACTCCGATCCGAGCGTCCTCTACGCCTCGACCCACCAGATGCCACTCTTTCCAGGCACCGGTGAAGCGGACGAAACCGGCGTGGGCAACATCTTCAACTCACCGCTATCCGCGGGCGACGGCGGCGGCGAACTGCGTGAAGCCTTCGAGGATCGAATTCTACCTGCGCTCACCGTGTTCCGCCCCGAGCTGATCATCGTCTCGGCAGGGTTCGACGCACACGAACGCGATCCGCTTGGCTCCTTGAACATGACGGCGGACGACTTCGCCTGGGTGACGCGCGCACTGATGGATTCGGCGGAGACGCACTGCGACGGCCGTCTCGTCGCGGTCCTCGAAGGCGGTTACGACCTGAAGGGCCTTGCCGATTCGGTCAGCGCTCACGTCGGCGAACTCATGAAGGGGTAGTGGCGGCCTAAACTCGCGCAGATGCGAGTGGTAGTGATCGGAGCCACGGGCACGATCGGTCGTTCGCTGGCTACCGTCCTGGAAAGCGCCGGGCATGAAGTGCTGCGTGCGTCGCGCAGTGGCAACCCCAGCGTCGATCTGTCCGAGCCAGATTCCGCCGATGCTCTCTTGTCGTCTGCGGGCGCCGTTGACGCCGTTGTTTGTTGTGCCGCCAGCGCGCCACTAACCCCTCTGACGGATGACGACTTCGTGCCAACGCTCAAAGCCAAGCTATTCGGACAGGTCGAGGTGACGCGTCGTGCCGTCCGAGTCCTAGCCGATGGCGGCTCGATCACGCTGACCACGGGAGAGATTCCCGCCGATACGCCAGGGAGCGCCGGTGGGGCGCTGGTCAACGCCGGCCTCGAAGCCTTCGTTACCGCAGCGGCCGTCGAACTGCCCCGTGGGCTGCGGCTGAACGCTGTCAGCCCGGGCTGGGTGAGTGAAAGTCTGATCCAGCTGGGAATGGATCCATCAGACGGCACACCCGTAGCGGACGTGGCTCGCGTCTACCTACTCGCGGTGGAAGGCAACGCGCAGGGCCAGACGTTCAGGCCGAAACGAACCTGACCTGCCGACCCGACTCTCGGTTTCGCTCAGTCCCTTCTCAGCTGTGCGGCGGACACTCGAAGAGGTCGGAAGGAGCGTGCGGTGGTCGCAGGCTTGCTTGGAGTCGTTCTCCTGCTGTTCGAACTCGTGTTGATTGCCCGCATGGTCGTCGACTGGGTGGGCGTGCTGTCCCCGGAGGGCGGCCGCAGCGGCCTCTACCAGGCACGCCGGATCACGCACGGCATTACCGAACCCGTGATCGGCCCGGTCCGGCGGGTGCTGAGGCCGGTGCGGTTCGGGTCCGTCTCCGTTGACCTTGCCTTCACCGCAGTGTTCTTGGCGGTGATCGTCCTGCGCAGCGTCGTGGTGCCGCTGATTCCGTTCTGAGTTCCCCGAGCTAGCGAGGGGTGCCGCCCTGTTCGGCGGGCAACGGTGGCGGCAACGGCGTCGTGGGCGTAGGTGAAGTCGGTGAGGCTGTCGTCGTTGTCGGGGTCGCCGTTGCCGTTGCCGTCACCGTCGGCGTGGACGACGTGGGCGTTGTCGGTGTTTCCGGCCCGTGGTAGTCCACCATCGACTCCGTGCGGATCACCTGCGAGCCCGTGCTGACGACCAGCGACGTCGCGGTCACCGTGTAGGTGATTCCATCGTTCTCGGCGGCGAACTTGCCGTCGCTCGAACGCGAGGCGGGGACGATCAGCTTGGCGCCATCGCGTATCCGCACGCCGCGGTATTCGTACTGCCCGCCCGGACTCTCGCAGATCGCAACGCGCGAGGTCGCCGTGCTGCCGAACGCGGCCGCCTTGTCCGGCGTGGTGCATCGCGCCGTCGAGTCGACGTAACCCTGCCCGTCGGTGGCGGGCGCGGCAGTGGCAGACGGCACCGTGATGGCGAACAGTGCCAAACACGCCACCGCGGCGACGGTCAGGCAGGGGGTGGAGGGCTTCAAGTAGGAGAGCATCGACTTCCACCTGACCACGGCGGCAGGGATTGCGCTCGCAACGACGCCGAGACACAACGCAATCGTTAGGTCATCGCAACATGCGCCCGAGCTGACTCGAGCGCAACAAGGCGCCCGTGTCGATCGCGCAGGCGCACACCGAGTTCAGCCGCTTCTCGCAGACTCCTCGCCGACGGGCGCTGCGATGGTGGCCGTCCGCGGCACGAGCACGTCGAACACGCCGACCGCCCGCACTGCTGGTGTGAGCGCACGCAGCTGCGCCGCCACTTCTGCGTAACAGGGATCGGTCGGTGCCAGCGACTCGAGGATCTTGGCGTTGGCGATGAAGGCGGCGATCGTGCCCTTGCGCACCTCCGTCCCGCCACGCGCCGCACACTGAGCCAGCACTTCGACGACATGCTGAGCACCTGGCCCCGCGACGAGGCAGAACAGTTCGCGTCCACCTTCGAGCGCTTCACCACCATGTTGGAGCAGCGGAGGTAGTCGCTCTAGGTCGCGTGCACTTCGTCGACGAAGGCCTCTTTGATCTCCTTGGGCCCGAACGGCCAGGTGTGCTCGGCCTTGGCGTAGGCCAGGTACGCGATCGCGCCAATCGCGATCCAGCCCAACGACAATCCGATCGAGAGCCAGCTTGCGGAGACATAGATGTAGACCCACCCGACCAGCGCGATGATGGTCGGCAGCGGGTACAGCCACTGGCGGTACGGCCGTGGCAGATCGGGCTGGCGACGCCGCAGCACGACGATCGCAGCGACCTGAGCCAGCGACTGGATGATCACCAGGGTCGCGACCGCGGCATTGATGACGGTCGTCAGCGTGAACAGTGAACCGATGATGGTGATCGCGCCCATGGTGAGCACGCCGGCGGTGGGCAGGTTCAGTTTCGGATGCAACTTGCCGAACACCGGCAGGAACACCTTGTCGCGGGCCGCTTCGAACGGAACACGGGACCCACCAAGGAGTCCGGCGAACACCGAGCCGATGGCCGCGATGACGATGAGGGCGGTGATGACGCGCGCGGTGCCGCTGCCCCACGCCTGCTCGAGCACACTCGAGGCGACGGACGTCGCACTCTTCAGCTCCTCGAGCGGAATCGAGCCGAGTACGCCGATCTGCAGCAGGAAGTACAGGCTCATGATGCCGAGGATCGAAATGACGATCGAGCGAGGGATGATCCGGCCCGGGTCGCGCACTTCACCGCCCAGGTAGGCAGTCGTGTTGTAGCCGAGGTAGTCATAGATCGCGATGATCAGGCCCGCGCCGAGGCCGGCCCAGAACGATCCCCCGCTGAAGCTGAACGCGCCGGGGGTGAAGGCGAACGCCTGCTCGCTGCTGAAGTGCGTGAACGCCGCGATGATCGTGCTGATGACCGCGACCAGCATGACGACGAATAGCACGGTGGTGAGCTTGCCGATCTGGCCGATCTTGCGGAACAGGGCGGCGATGATCAGCAGGGTGATGCCGACGCCGATGACCTTGCCGAGGGCGGTGTTCCCGGTTTCGCCCGTCAGGCCGGGGATCAGGTAGCCGAGGTATTGGACGAGACCGATGATGCCGGTGGACATGATCAGCGGAATGAAGAGCACTGCGCTCCACACGAACAGGAACGGCATCAGCCGACCAGTTCGGTACTGGAAGGCTTCGCGCAGGTAGATGTACGTGCCGCCGGCGCCAGGCATCGCGGCACCGAGTTCAGCCCAGATCAGGCCGTCGGCAAGCGCGACGATGGCCCCGATGATCCAGCCGAACATCGCCTCGGGGCCGCCGATCGTGGCGACCATGGCGGGAATCGTGACGAACGGCCCGATGCCGCACATCTGAGTCATGTTGATCGCCGTGGCCTGTAGGGGACCGATCCTGCGCTCGAGTGCCGGCTGCGCGGACACCACGGCTCCGGACTCCCCTGAGCTGACAGATGAGGGACTCACGTTGCGCCTCCGTTCATTCGTTAGGAAAGTTTCTTAACATATTCTTGGCGCGTGTGGAAGAGTTTGGTTTGTAAACTCCCTGCGACTGAAACGGAGACGGAGACGGTGGTCGGCCAAGCTGCGCCGCAGGCGGGCACTCCGGCGAGCATGCGCGCGCTGAACCAACGCCTCGTGCTGGACCGACTCCGAGGACATGGTGAAGCGACCCGTCCGCAGATCGCCGGCGACACCGGCCTGTCGAAACCGACTGTCGGGCAAGCACTGTTGGACTTGGAGCAGCACGGCTTAGTCCGTGCGATCGGACGCAGCGCGGCTGGTCCCGGCCGCTCCGCGGTCATCTACCGGACAGCTCCCGACGCGGGCCACATCGTCGGAGTCGACGTCGGACGGCAGATGCTTCGCGTCGCGGTCGCCGACCTGGAAGGATCCGTCGTCGCCCGCCTTGAAGCACCGAACCGGTGCCGCTCAGGGGTGATGTTGCTGCGCACCGTCAGAGAGACCGTCCAACGCGCCGTCGCGGAAGCGGGCCTGGCCCCGCAGGACATCGTGGTGACCGTCCTCGGCACACCCGGCATCCCGGACGCGGCCACCGGCACGGTGCACCGGGCGCCGAATCTGCCGGGCTGGGAGCGCCGCGGCCTGCTGCACGAGCTGGTCTCGGCGCTCGGTGCGAGCGGCTCGGAAGTGCTCGTCGAGAACGACGCCAACCTCTGCGTGGTCGGTGAGCATGCGCTAGGCGCCGCCCGGGGCGTCGACGTGGTCGCGTGTCTCACCGTGGGCACCGGCATCGGAATGGGAATCCTGGTCAATGGGCAGCTCTTTCGCGGCGCGCACGGTGCGGCGGGGGAAATCGCGGACCTGCCCTTCGGTCGGGTCCCGGCGGGGGTGATGACGGGGCGGCCCGGACCGATAGAAGTGGCCGCAGCGGCCCAGGCGGTGGTTTCAGCGGCACACGAGGTTGGGCTGAGCCGAACGCATTCCGCGAAGGAGATATTCGACTTGGCGCGCGAAGGCGATGAACTCGCGATACGCGTCGTCGCGGAGGAAGCGTTGAAACTCGCACACGTCGTCTCCGTGGTCACGGCCGTGCTCGATCCGGGCTTGATCGTGCTCGCCGGCGGCATCGGCCGCAACGCCGACCTGCTTGCCGGCCCGATGCGTCGCGAGCTGGCCGCGACGATTCCGATGGTTCCCGACATCGTCGGAGGCCACCTTGGTGAGGACGCCGTTCTCGTCGGCGCCATCGCGGCGGCGAAGGACACGGCGTGGAATCTCGTCGTCGACCGACGTGTCCTGCGCCGGTCCGCTGGTGAGGCGTAGGCGGACAATGGAAATCGTCATCAGGCAGCACGATCGGGAATGCGGCGTCACCGTTGCCGACGTCATCGACCACGCGGTTCGCTCCGGTGCCACGACCCTCGGTCTAGCAACGGGCTCGTCTCCTCTTTCCGTCTATCGGGAGCTGATCCGCCGGTATCGGGAAGACGGCCTCACCTTCGCCGAAGTTCGGGCATTCCTGCTGGACGAGTACGTGGGCTTGCCGCCGAGTCATCCGCAGTCCTACGCGCACGTCATCCGCGCGGAGTTCACCGACCACGTCGACATCGACTCCGCGCGGGTGCACGGCCCCGATGGCATCGCCGATGACATCTTCACTGCCGCAGAGCATTACGACGCCTCAATCACCGCAGCGGGCCCCGTCGACGTGCAACTCCTGGGAATCGGCGCCAACGGGCACATCGGGTTCAACGAGCCCGGTTCGTCGCTGGGGTCGCGTACTCGGGTCAAGACGCTGACCGAGCAGACCCGGCAGGACAATGCCCGGTTCTTCTCGAGCATCGACGAGGTTCCCCGCCATGTCATCACCCAGGGGCTGGGCACGATCAGCTCTGCCAGGCATCTGGTGCTCATCGCGACGGGCGGGCGCAAGGCGGAAGCCGTCGCAGCCGCCGTCGAAGGCCCGGTTACCGCAAGCTGTCCGGCCTCGGTACTTCAGCTGCACCCGCACGTCACGGTCGTCGTCGACGAAGCCGCAGCAGCCCAGCTCGGGAACGCGGAATTCTACCGCTACGCGCTGAAATACAAACCGGTGCAAGAGAAGTACTGAGGTCAGCGCCGCCAGAAGTCGTACTCGTCACGGCCGGGCCGGAAGCCGGCCGCCTCCACGATGTCCACCGCCACTTCGAACTGTGCCCCGACCCGCAGTGGCACGTGGGCGTCGCTGCCGAACGACACCGCGCCGCCGCCCTCCTCGAACCACCAACGCATCTGAGCGACCGATGCGAGCGGGCTGCTGGTGTTGAGCTCGAGTGCCCGGCCTGAAGCGGCCAGCGCACGAAACACGGTGCGGTACTCCCCCTCGAAGTTCGCCTCGGGGTACTCCCCCTCCCGGTGCTTCGGCCAGTAACGGCGGGGGTAGTCGCAATGCGCGAGCACCTGGAAGACGTCGGAGCCCTCGACGAGGCGCAGCAGCTCGCCGAAGTAGTCACGCACCACGTCGTCGGCCGGGCGGTACCCGAACACCCGGTCGGCAAAGACCAGCCGCCCGTCGTGCGCGATCGAGTGCAGCGAGCCGAGCACGCGGTCGAACCGTCCCCGCCGGAGCACGGCGGCCACGCTGCCCTCGAAGTGGTGCGGCTCGCCTGCCTCGATGCCCGACAGGATGCGAAGTTCGGGGAACCGGTCGCGACAGCGCTCGATGCTCGCCAAGTACCCGTCGACGTCCAGCGGGAGCACGCGCTCGCGCTTGGCGATCGCCGGCTCACCGGTGGGCGGGTTGTCGTCGGCACCCCACTCGGTGAAGTCGACGTGCTCGGTGAATGCGATCGCGGGCAGGCCGATCTCGACTGCGCGGCGGCAGGTGTCCTCCATCGACGCATTCACTCCGGTGTCCCAGGAGAATTCGGAGTGCACGTGATTGTCGGCGGGAAGCATCCGTCCGATCGTTTCATGCCCTCCCGAGTTGTCGGTGCCGGTGGTGATGATGGCGGTTGTGGATGACACGGACGCCGTGTTGCTGCTGCGCGGTCGCTGCCGTGTAGTCAGCCGCGTCCTCTACGGGTCGGTGGCCGGCGGGCGCGTCGCCGGGATTGGTCCGCAGCTCGTCCACGTGTAGGGCTGGTCGGCCGTCGTCGTGCTGCCGAGCAGGTAGGTCCTGTCGGTGCGGTTCGCGCGGGCGATGGCGCTGAACCACGTCGCCAGGGTGCTGACCCGGTTCTGCACACCGGTGAGGAACGCGATGTGGAGAAACCCCCAGCCCAGCCAGCCGAGGAATCCGGTGAGTCTGATTGGGCCGGCCTGCAGCAGGGCATGCCCGCGGCTGATGTAGGCCGCCGAGCCGAGGTCGCGGTAGCGGTACGGAGTGCGGGGCTTGCCTGCGAGATCGTGTCGGATGCAGGCGGCGGCGTGCAGGCCGCCCTGCATGGCGTTCTCGGCCACACCGGGCAGATGGTCACGGCCGACGAGGTCGCCCACGATGAAGACCTCCGGATGTCCGGGCACGGTCAGGTCGGCGTCCACCGCGATCCGCCCTGCGTGGTCCGACGTCGCCCCCAGCACCTCGGCGACCCGCCGCGCGAATGGCACGGCCTCGACGCCTGCCGTCCACAGCACAGTCCGCGCCGCGTACTCCTCGTCCGGGCCACCCGCCTTGGGTGAGACCGTCACACCGTCGCGACGCACATCGGTGACGTGCACACCCATGTGCAGCTCGACGCCCAACTTCTCCAGAATCTTGCCTGCCTTGCCCGCCACGCCTGGCGCGAAGCTGGTGAGCACCCGTTCGCCGCCGTCGAAGAGCAACACCCGCGCCTCCTCGGGCGCGATGCTGTGGAACTCGTGGGCCAGGGTCCTGGTCGCCATCTCGCGGATCTGCCCCGCCAGCTCCACTCCCGTGGGGCCGCCACCGGCGACGGCGAAGGTGAGCCAGCCCTCGCGCTCCGGTCCAGGCGGCAGCGTCTCGGCGATCTCGAAGGCGCCGAACAAGCGTCGGCGGATCGACAGCGCATCGTCGAGGGTTTTCATTCCCGGCGCCCACTGTGCGAACTCCTGGTGACCGACGTAGGACTGCTGCATCCCGGCGGCGACGACCAGGACGTCGTAATCGAGGGTGAACGTGCTGTCGTCGGGACGGCGGGCGGTGACCCGGCGCGCGTCGGCGTCGAGGTCGATCGCGTCGCCGAGCAGGGTGGTGACGTTGCGGTGGCGCGCCAGCTCCTCGCGCAACGAGCGGCTGATCTGCCCGACGCTGAGCGTCCCGGTGGCGCACTGGTACAGCAGCGGCTGGAACACGTGGCACGCCGCGCGGTCGAGCAGTGTGACGTCGACGTCCACACCCCCAAGCCTGCGGGCACAGAAGAGACCGCCGAAGCCGCCCCCGACGACTAGCACCCGCGTGCGACCGTTGCTCACCGCATCGAGGTTAGCCGCACCGAAATAGTCGGCACCCGGACTTGGTTCCTGGTTCTGACCGCGATGCACCTCGCACAGATACCGGAGGACGAGATGGAGACCTGGGACGCAATTCGTGCCCGACGCAACGTACGAAGCTACTTGCCAGACCCCGTTGCCGACGGCGACCTGGACCGCATCGCGGAGGCAGGGTGGCGAGCGCCGTCGGCATCGAACCGCCAGCACTGGGACTTCGTCATCGTCACCGACCGGGGTCAGCTGCAGGAACTCTCCACGGTGTGGCAGGGCGCGCGTCACATCGCGTCGGCTGCGGCCGCCATTGCGTTGATCGTTCCCGAACCGCCCGACGAACGAACCAAGCTCATCGACCAGTACGACTTGGGGCAGGCGACGACGGCGATGACGATCGCTGCCACCGACCTCGGGATCGGCACCGGCCATTCGTCGGTGGGCGACCAGGAGAAGGCGCGCGCCATCCTCGGCGTCCCCGACGATCACATCGTGTCGTACCTTCTGGGTATCGGATATCCCGCTGATCGCCCACTCAAGCCGATCCTGAAGCCCAATCGCCGCCCCTTCGCGGAGGTCGTGCGTCGAGGACGCTGGTGACCGCGCCGCGGTTGAAAGTCCTTATCCCCCACGGCCTCGGCATCGAGGAGATGGACACTCCCGCGACGATCGAGGCGGTCAGTTACGAGCCCGGCGACCCGTGGCCGCCCGGGCACCTGGACGCGACCGTGGTCGTGGTCGGTTACGACAAAGCCGCAGCCGTCGGAGCCAGGTTCGTCGAGTTGCCCGCGTTGCGGCTCATCCAGACCCTCAACGCCGGCTACGAGCAGTGGCTACCGCAGCTGCCCGCCGGTGTGATGCTGTCCAACGGGCGCGGTGCGCACGGCGGCTCGTCGGCCGAATGGGTGGTGGCCGCGCTTCTCAGCATCTACCGGGACTTCGGCATCTTCCACGAACAGCAGTCAGAAGGCGTCTGGCGGCGAAAGGACACCGAGACCCTGATCGGCAAGCGCGTGGTGGTCCTCGGCGCCGGGGACCTGGCGGCGAACCTCGCATCCCGGCTCGCGCCGTTCGAGACCGAAGTCGTGCTGGTCGGCAGGCGGGCCAGGCAGGGGGTCCACGCGCTGGCAGACATCGACGCGCTGCTGCCAGACGCGGACGCGGTCGTCGCACTACTGCCCGAGAGCGAAGCGACCCACCACATCATCGACGCCGAATTCTTGGCCCGGCTGCGCGACGGCGCGGTGGTCGTCAACGCAGGCCGGGGCGGTTCAGTCGACACCTACGCACTCCTGGCAGAGCTGACCTCCGGCCGGCTCCGCGCCGCGCTCGACGTCACCGACCCGGAGCCGCTACCGGCGGGCCATCCCCTGTGGTCAGCGCCCGGGCTCCTGCTCACCCCGCACGTGGCCGGGAGCACCACCGGGGCCTGGGAACGGGCGTGGGCCGTGGCCGTCCGCCAGATCGAGGCCTATGCCGACGGCGGCCACCCACCGAACCTCGTCGCGGGTCCCGGAGCGCCGAGCGGGTCATCATGATCTGAACCTTGGCGGGAAATCGGCCGGTGCGCGATGATGCCGCCCATGCGCAACCACTCATGTCTCGCCTCCATGCTGGCCGTCGTCGGTCTGATCGCCGCGGCCGCGTGTGCCCCCGCCGACGACACGTCGACCGCTACGTCGTCCGCTCCCGCCGCCGATAATTGCGCGAAGGACTCCCTGACGACGCTGAGCAAGGGGTCCATCACCTTCGGCACCGATCAGCCGGCCTACCCGCCGTGGTTCATCGACGACGACCCGGCCAACGGCAAGGGCTTCGAATCCGCCGTCGCCTACGCGGTCGCCGACAAACTCGGATACGCCACGGAGGAGGTGAAGTGGGTGCGCGTGCCGTTCAACGCGGCCATCGCGCCGGGTCCAAAGACGTTCGACGCCAACCTCAGTGAGTTCTCCATCACCGACGAGCGCAAGCAGGCCGTCGACTTCTCGTCGCCCTACTTCAACGTCACCCAGGCGGTCGTCGCGGTGAAGTCGTCGCCGGCGGCTCAAGTGAAGACACTCGACGGGCTCAAGGGCCTCAAGCTGGGCGCCCAGGTGGGCACGACCAGCTACACCGCCGCCAAGGCGGTCGACGCAGGCGTCGCGGTATTCAACAACAACGACGACGCGAAGGCCGCGTTGTCGAATGGCCAGATCGATGCGCTGGTCCTCGATCTGCCGACGGCGTTCGCGGTGCAGGCGGAGCTGACGGACGGGGTCATCGTCGGCCAGTTGCCCGCCGGTACCGAGAAGGCCGAGCAGTTCGGCATCGTGCTGGACAAGGACAGCCCGCTCACGACATGCGTATCCAAGGCCGTCGACGATCTCGGCAATGCCGGCGACCTGTTCAAACTGCAGAAGGTGTGGCTTACCGGCGCTGGTAACGCGCCGGTCCTTTCGTGACCGGTCCTCTCGTGAACGCGAGCGCGATCGACCGGGTGGCCTACCGGCAGTCCCGGGCCCGCCGGTCGACGCTGATCGCACTCTTGTCGACCGTCGTGTTCGCCGCGGTGCTGCTGTTCGCGGTGACCTCGTCGCCGGGCTGGCCTCGGGTCCGCGACTCGTTCTTCAACCTGCGTGTCGGCTGGGACAGCCTGCCCGCCCTGCTGGATGGCCTATGGCTGAACATCCGGGTGCTGGTGGTCTGCCAAGTGCTGGTCCTGATCTGCGGACTCGGGCTGGCGGCGGTGCGGACGCTGCGCGGCCCGGTGTGGTTTCCGGTGCGGGCGTTGGCAACCGGGTATGTCGATCTGTTCCGTGGCCTGCCCCTGCTGATCTGCCTGTACCTCGTCGGGTTCGGTCTGCCCGGGTTGCGGTTGTCGGGTGTTCCGACGAGCCCGGTGCTGCTCGGTGGCCTTGCGCTGGTGCTGATCTACTCCGCCTACGTCGCCGAGGTCTTCAGGGCTGGCATCGAATCGGTCCATCCGTCGCAGCTGGCCGCGGCCAAATCACTCGGGCTCAACTATCGGCGCACCATGCGACTGGTGGTGCTGCCCCAGGCGACGCGCAGGGTGACACCTGCACTGCTCAATGACTTCGTCGCGTTGCAGAAGGACTGCGGACTGATCTCGGTGCTCGGCGCCGTCGACGCGATACGGGCCGCGCAGATCCAGGCGGCCACCACGTACAACTTCACGCCGTACGTCGTAGCCGGCCTGTTGTTCGTCGCACTCGCGGTGCCGTCGGCGCGGCTCGCCGACTGGGCAGCACGGCGTGTCGCAATGCGGCAGGGGGCGCTGTGACGGCTCCCGTGTTGTCGGTGCGGGGGCTGGTCAAGGCCTACCACGATCGCCCCGTGCTCGACGGCATCGACCTCGACGTCGACGAGCACCAGGTGGTGGTGCTGATCGGGGCATCGGGGTCGGGCAAGTCGACGCTGCTGCGGTGCGTCGACCTACTCGAGGACATCGACGACGGCCAGATCCTGCTCGACGGCCGCGACATCAGCGACCCGCGCATCGACGCGGACGCCGCCCGGCAGGCGATGGGCATGGTCTTCCAATCGTTCAACCTGTTTCCCCACATGACCGCATTGGCCAACGTCGCGCTGGCTCCACGGGTGGTGCACGGATCGACGCGCAAGGACGCCCAGGACCGCGGCCGCGAATTACTCGCCCGAGTCGGCCTTGCCGAGAAGGCGGACGCCTACCCGGACAAGCTGTCCGGTGGGCAGCAGCAACGAGTGGCCATCGCCCGCGCACTGGCCTACGAACCGCGGCTGTTGCTGCTCGACGAGATCACCAGCGCGCTGGACCCGGAACTGGTCGGCGAGGTACTTGCCCTCGTCGGCGAGTTGGCGGCGAGTGGGCGCACCATCGTGATGGCCACCCACGAAATGGCATTCGCCCGCGAGGTGGC
>NZ_JAVRPS010000533.1:0-12450 GCF_032162105.1 Mycobacterium sp.
CAGCGCGGTCCCGCAATTCGCCCGCCAAGGTCAGCACCGAGTCGCGCAGCCCACCGAGCTCGAACGGCGTCTGATCCACCGCGGCGATCGTCGGCACCGCAGCAGTGATCGCCTGAAGCGTCGCCCCCACCGATGCCGCATTGTCGCGCAGCGCCGTCAGCCCGGTCAGTGCGGTGTCCAGGTCGCTGCGCAAGTCGGCGACCGCGGTCTCCAGGTCCGCCACGGTCGCGGGGAGCGGCGCGATGACCGACGTCGAGACCACGCGGCCCGCGTTGATTAGCAGCGCGGTCCGGTCCTCGTCGGTCGCCGCGCCGGGCAAGGCCGAAAACGCGTCCATGACGTCGTCGTAATCGGTCTGCTTCGCCGTCCACCGGGCGATCAGCTCGTCGACTGCGGTGCGCATCGCCGCGAAGCGCGCGCGGCGACCCTCCGCGGCCGCGGACAGATTCACCGTCGGCAGGCCGAACGGCATCACCGGACGCACCGCCGCGGCATAGTCGGCGATCCAGCCGTCGATGTCGTCCCGCGCCGCGTCACGGGCGACCTCCGGGTCGACGGCCGCACCGATCGCCGCGTCCAACGTCGCCACGAACGCGTCGACGGCACTTTTCGTGCTCTGCAAATCGACCAGTACCGCGTCGACCTTGTCCGCGCGCACCACGCCGGCGGAGTCCTCGCGCACCGACGCCTCGTTCTGCAGCGCGAGATCCGTCGGTCGCAAGGGACGGGCACCCAACACCACGCCACGCAGTGCGCGCACCAGTGGGGCTACTTCGAAGAGCGTGAGCCCGCCGACCCCTGCCGGCTTGTACTCCAGCGAGAACACCGCGTCGTGCCGTGGCGCTGGGGCGCCGACGCGCTCGGCATGGTCGATCAGCAGCTCGTCGAAGCCCGGCATGCTGGCAGCGCCGCCAGCGTCGAGCAGATAGAACAGGTCGACGGGTCCAAATCCGAGTTGCGCCATCGACGGTGTCTGGTCACCGCCGGTGCCCAACGCTTCGTTGTGCCATGTCACCCGGGCGAATACCGTTGCCGGGTCCGGCAATTGGGAGGCCAGCCACGCCGCGAGCGCCGGTTCGCCGACTGCTCGGGGTGTCGTGTTCGCCGGGGCGGACGGTGACAGCCCACCGCGCAGGTGCAGCGCCACCCGGTGCGTCAGCGTCGTGCCGTTGCGCGGCGTGGCGCTCACTTCGGGCAGGTGCGGCTGCGTGCCCTTCGACACGGCGTCCAGCGCCCCTGCTGCGCGGTCGTAGTTGCCACGCACCACCTGGTAGACGCCCTCGGCGAGCATCACGTCGGCCACCGCATCGGCGACCGCGCGCATCTCGGTCACGCACCGGTCCACCAGGACGCCGATCTGGGCGGGCGACGGCGAGCCGGGCTGCACGAGTTCCGTCAGCGCGGGCAGCCCGCTCAGCCCGTACGGGTAGGCGTCCTGGCCGGTTTTCGCCACGTGGTTGGCGAACGCCTCGCCGTCGACGACGTTGCGGGCCTCCACCTTCGTGATCTCGCCCTCGTCCAAGGTGGCTTCGGTGGTCTGATTGCGGTTGCCTGCCAACGGGAACGCGCGCCGGAACTCGTAGATCAGCTCGTCGAGGAACACCGTCGGCTCGTCGTGCAGAAGCCGTTCCAGCCGGTAGCCCAGCAGCGCCCCAAGGGGCTGGCCGTTGCGGATGCCCTCGATGATGGCGTGTGCCCACCGGACCCGTTCGGAGCTGATGTCGACGGCCAGCAGGTCGGGTGCCTGCGGGGTGGCGTTGGCCAGGTGCCCGTTGCGCAGGATCGCGGCCGTCACCGCGTGATCCAGGGATGGCGCGTGGATGTGCCCGTAGTTGGCGGGGTCGTGGAGCAAGGGGGGATCGCCGGGCCGCTCGAAGATCTCGGTGAGCTCGTCGTCGTCGAGCTGCTTGGACTCGGGTGTGGTGTCGTCGGCACGAAGGTGTTCCAGCCAGCCGTAGGCGCCGACGTGCACGCCGCGCTTGTCGAACCCGTCGCTGGAATCCAGCCGCATGTGCGCCAATTGGACGGCCTGAACCCCGAGTCGCCACGCGTCGAGGCGATAGCTCAGGCAGTCGAGGTGTTCGACGAACGCCCGCTCCAGTGCCCCGGTGTGCGCCCCCTTCAGCGTGTCGAGCGCGGACAGCTGCGTGTTGAGGTACGGGTCGCGGGTCGTCAGCACCGTGGGGATATACTCGCTCATGCGGAGCGTCGGGTTGCCGGTGATCGCCACCTCGGGCGCATACAGGTTGAACCACCGGCTCGCAGAACCGGTTTCGGCGACCTGGAGAAATGACGGCTCTCGGCGGGTGGCCAGGAACACTTCGTCGGAGATCGCCAGGAGCTCGCGGCGCAACTGCAGGTCGGTGTCGATGTAACCGAGGTCGAGGGCGTGATGCACCATCAGGTACAAGAGTGCGGTCGGCGTCGCGTTGCCGAAGCCCTCCTGCGTGCGGAGCACGTCGTGTGACTGACGGGCTGCCCACTGCAGCCAGTCGAGGTAGTTGCGGCCGTCGGCGCGGGTCACGCTGAGCAGCTTCGACTCCGAGAGCTCCGCCTCGACCAGGGTTCCCTTGAGCAGGTTGGGACGCTTCAGGAACACCTTCTCCAGTAACTTGGGCACCTCGGTCTCCGGCGGAGGGTGCCACCCGAGGTCACCGAGCGTGTGCAGTCCGTCGACGAGGTAACGCTGCGCAGGCGTGGTCGCCATGCCCATGACCGCCTCGCTGCCGAATGTGAGCGTGTTATGGTGCTGGGCATAGCTATTCGCGTACCGCTGGTAGTACTCGGCCGACGTGGGGTGCAGGCCGACGATGTCGATCAGCGTCCGCTGCGGGGTGCTGCTGGGCTGGCCGACGTGGCTGACCGATGCCGCCATGCCCTTCCAGAAACCCGTCGCCTTCCGCCCGAGTTCGTATAGCTCGGCGAGATAGCCCGCATCGGGCAGGCCGAGGGCGCGTGCGGCGCGGACGTAGTGAGGGTCGGTCCACCACGCCGCCCGCGACCACACGGTGGCGGGCAGCACTCCGTAGGGTTGGCGGCCCACCCGTACGAGCGGTACGGTTCCGCGGCCAATCACGAAGCGATTGAAGAAGTTCCGCGTCGCCCGCACCGTCGATTCGGAGAACACCGGCTCCATCATCTGTTCCATGTAGTAGCCCAGCGTCGCCGGCCACAAGGCGACATTCATGGCTCGCGCCTCGGCCTGGTCGGTGCCGTAGTAGTTCACCGACCGCTTCAGCACGTCGGGCGCCACGCCGAGTGCTCCGGCCAGCCAGGCGCCGTCCTTGCGGTGCGCCCACTCGCCGGGGTCGTCGGTCGGGTCGGTCTCGAAGAAGTGCTGGAAGCTCTCGTCGGGGTTCTCCCACCACGTGTAGCCCGCCGTCGCTGCGTCCGTGTTGTTGGTCGGACGTCCTTGCGGCAGAAGCGAAAATCCCTTGCGACTGGCCTGGTGGTGGGTGATGAGCTCGGCCAGCTCGTCGGCGGCCTCGATGGCGTCGGAGGCCAGTCGGATGCCGAGCACGAACAGCCGGTCGAACGCCGACGGCAGGTTGTGTTCAGTGAGGTTGACCTTGAAGCCCATGCCCTTGGCCACGGCGTCGTCGAAGTCGACCAGCCAGCGCAGTTCGTCGGGCAACTCGAGGTCGGGGCCGTCGGCCTTGATCTGGTCGGTGCCGACGGCGCCCGGGTCGGGGCCCACCTGCAGATCGGGTGGAATGGGCTCGCCGAACTCGCGAAGAATCTGTTGGCGCTCCTGAAAGCCGAGCAGCACCAGTTGTTCTGGCATCAGCCACGCTCGTGCGGGCCGAGCCCACGCATCCTGCGCCAGCGGCAGCGTCGACGGGTCGGGAAGGTCCAGGAACGACACGACCGCAGTGATGTCGTCGGAGGGTTTGACGTCGGGGTCGCGCAGGTTGACCGGCTCCAGCCGCTGCTCGACGTCAGCGGCCCGCCCGGCTCCGACCGCGGCGGACAAGTCCGTGAACGCCTGATCCCGCTCAGCGCCCGACGTCGACCACATGCGCGCCCAGAACGCCGCTATCGCAACGTGTTCGGCTGCGGGCACCGGGACGGCTGGACGGATGACGAGAACGTGCTCGCCTGAACCGATGGACGGTTCGTCGCCGACGTTGAGCGGCTCCACCTGCTGGGTCAGCCAGTGCGCCCGACCGGGGCCGACCCCGCGCACCAGCCCGGCCCACGCCGCCCGGTGTCCGCTCGCTTCGCCGCCGGCGCGCCACCGCTGCGTCCAGTACAACACCACCTTGTCGTATTCGGCTGCGGCGATCCGGTCCTGGAACGTATCGACCAGCACGTCGTCCGGGAACACCCTGACGTATAGGAAGCGCTGCGCGGTGCCGCCCTGATCGACGGTGACGAAGCGCGTCTCCAGCCGCAGCGGGAACAGCGCGATCGGCACGTCGTCGGGCAGCCGCTGCACCGACTCGGTGGGATCGATGAGCGCGGCGAAGTCCAGGCCGGCCTGCACGACGACTGCCCTGTGATCGGCGAAAGCCGCACGGCGAGCGGAGACTTCGCCTCGGGCCGCGGTCAGCTCGTCGTCGTTCGGCGCGTCGTCGGTCCTGGCCCGCTGCGCTGCCGTCCGCTCAAGCGCCTTGACGTGTTCGACCGCCTCCGCAAGGTCGTTGCGTGCGGTCTCCTTGGCGGTCCGCGCCGCCGCGTACCCTTGCCGCGCCTCGTCGAACTCGGTCACGCCGTGTTCTCCTGATCCGGGAGCAGCTCAGACGCGTGCACGGCCATGATCACCGGGGTCTGCAAGGCGATATAGGCGAGTTCGGCGGCGGACAGCTGGGCGTCGAGTGGGACGAACTTGTCGAACTTCCACTGCTGGATCTTCTCGCCGAGGCCGGCGGCCTGGGTGGGCTCGACCAGCGTGCGCGGTGGGATCGCGCTGGCCTTCAGCAGACCGCCGTCCGCGACGCCCGGTGCGACGTCGGGCCAGGCGAGGTCGTTCCAGACGTTGATGGCGCCGGAGTCGCGGGTGATGTCGAAGCCGAACCGCGCGTCGCCAGGCACCTCTTCGATGCGGAAGAACCAGCCGGGCTTGGTGTCGACGGTGTCGTCGCCACGGGCCACCTTGGCCGTCAGGTCGAAGCCGAAGAAGTAGATGTCGGGTTCGACGCGGGCCTCGTAGAGCGGGAAGATCGGCGTGACCGTCTCGTCGAGTACGCGCTCCTTCGTCTTGTCCGGCGTGCCGTCGCTCTTGGGCTGCCACTTCGCGGGCTGAGCGCTGACGACGGTGTTCGGATACTTCTTCAACAGTTCGCCGCGAACCACGAGCACCAGTTCCTCTTCCGGGTTGGCGCCCACCTCACGGTTGTCGTTGTCGCCGAGGTCGTTTGCGCGCGGCCACCGGTGCAACGGCTTGACGTCCTTGAGCTGCTCGCGGGCGGCGGCGGTGTTCCCGGCTTGGGCCAACTTCTTGCGGACGTCCCAGAACTGGCGAAAGTAGCTGCCCCGTTGGTCCGTTGGATACTCCCGCCACAGCAGTTCACGGGCGAACTCGTGGTTGAGGCCGACCAGGTAGGACTCGATGAACCGTTGGTTGGTCTCCAGCAGCGTGACGCTGTTCGGTTCGACGAGATGGATGTTGGGCACGAACCCTTCCTTGTCCTTCGACAACGGCTCGTACATCGGGATGTCGAACTCGGGGTAGGCCATCACCTCGACGAAGTCCTCGCCCATCTGGTCCCTGATGCGCCCGGGGATGGCGACGGCCGACCAGATCCAGCGGGGCACCGTCATCTCCGGCCGGGTGCCCGCAACGATGGCGGTGGCCACCGGAGCTGGGTGGTCGCCGGAACCGTGCCGGCCGTGCGGCTCTGGTCGATCAGCCGGAATTCGTCGCGCAGCCCGTCCTTGAACCGCTTGGCCTCGGCATTGTCCTGTTGGCCGGGTCGCACCGGCGTGAAGGACGGCGGCGTGCGGGGGTCGACGTCGGGGACGAGGGTGAAGTTGGCCGCACCTGGCAGCGTGTCGACCGTGGCGGGGGTCATCGCATCCTCGCCGAGTCGGTCGGCTTCGTCCTCCCGGGCCGCCGCACGTCGCGCCAGCCACCACACCACCGCAGCGCCGACCGCCAGCAGCATCGCGAGGACGAACCCCGCCACGCTGAACCCGCTGGCGACCAGGATGAGGGCCAACACCAAGAGTACCAACAGGATTGCGAGCACGGCGTGCTGCTTCAGCCAGCTGCCAATGCGGGCCAGTACGGCTTGAACGCCGGTGAGCGCCGCGGCATGCGCGAGGTCGTCGGGGGTGACGAGCGCCGGCGGTTCCCGTGGCGGTGCCGCCGAGATCGTGCCGTCATTGGCCTGCTCGACGACGTCGGCCGCCGCTATCGGGTCGGTGAGGTCGAGCCGTTTGGCGAGCGGACCGCCCGGTCGCATCACGCGCCGCATCGCCGAAGACGTCAGCGTGGTATGCATCGGGCTCTGCAGTTGGCTGTGTCGGACGGTGACGCCGTCGGACACGATTCGGGCCGTCAGCGGCGCGGTCAACAGCAGCACCCGCGCCGGTGACACCTCGGCCGCCCCGCGGATGTGAACGTCGTGCAGGTGCATGCCCGCATGCTTGGCCAACTGCGCCTGACGAATTCGGCGGTTGGCCTCGAGCACGTCACCGATCTGCTTCCAGGCGCCTTCCATGAGCTTTTCCTGCTCGTCCTGAACGACTTTCGTGCCGAATCCGGCCGCGGCGCGCCAGCGCGGGTCGAGGTTGAGGTCGTGCACCCAGTTCGTCGAATTCGGCGCCTCGGTGCCGTCGCGGTTGGTCAGCAGGCGCTCGGTCAACGCATGCCAGCGCCCGTACAGCGGCGGCGTGATCAACGGATTGGGGTCCGGGTGAGGGTCGCCGTCATCCACGGCGTCGGGGTCGTCGGCCGCACCGTCGAGCTTGGGGTCGGCGTGGGCTGCCGCGGGACCCATCTGCTGGTAACTGTCGGCCAGGTCGACGAAGGCGGCCACCTGTTCCTGGAACGGCTGCGGATACGGCGTCGCCCACTGGTCGAACTTCGTCAGCTCGTCCTTGTCCTTCTTCGGCAGCGTGTCGAACGGTGCCTTCAGCGCGCCCCCCATCCGCAGTACGCCGCCGAACTCGTCGATCCCGGTGATGTTCGGGGCGGGGTCGGAGACGTCGATGTCACGGTGGCCGACACGGCTGTCGACCGGACGCGGCTTGAGGATGCGGACGAGCGATTCGAAGTCACCGTTCTCGGACGTGCGGAAGAACCAGCGATGGTAGAAGGGGAAGCTGGTGGCCTCGGGCCGATTCGCGGGCACGCCGTACGCTCCCCATGCCGACGACGTCGCGTTGAGTGCGTTCGCGGGATCGGCGAACAGCTTCTCGGGTTCCCGGCCCAGTCCGGCCAGGCGTCCGCTCTCGAACGCCGGGATCAGGAAGGCGTGATAACCCGTGGTCGGTTTCAGCTTGCGCGGGCACAGGATTCGCGAACATGCGGTGTCGGGGGCGGTCGACATCACCTGCTGGGCCGCCTGCGCGGCCTTCGTCGCGTCGGTCTCCACGACGTTGGCGGAGAACTCCGCGTTGAAGTGCGCATGCGCCCACGCCCACGCGTCGGCGGCATTCGGGAACACCTTGGAGAAGTCGGCCGTGACGTCGATGTAGGACAACGGCTTTCCCGCGACGCTGCGGCCCTCGGCGAACTCGACCTGCTCCTCGAGCACGACCAGGGCCAGCCATGGCAGCAGCCTGCGGCCGGTAGTGCCGCTCGGTGTGTAGCGCCACGGGAAGTCCTCGTCGTAGAACTCGATGCAGGGCAGGTAGTTCGGCTCGAAGTTCGTCACCCAGTGCGGCGGCTCGACCCGACTGACCTGGGCGGTATCGATACCGACGATGTCGCCAGGCCCGTACAACTCGACGGTGCGGGCCACTTCGACGGGCGCCGGTGGCGCGCCGGCCTTGGCGTTGCCCTCGACGTTGAGCTTCACGTCGATGGCGGGCCGCGTCGCCGTCGCGGGTCCGATGTGGTTGGCCAGCCCGAGCCGTACCCAGGGCAGGAACGTATACGTGCCAATCGGTTCGGTCATGCGGCCACCGTCTCGGCCGCGGGAATCACGTGAAACTGCCCCGCCGTCGCGGGGTCGGCGCCAAGCCGGGCCAGCGCATCCGTGGCGGCCGCGTGCGAGGTGAAAACGCCTGCGCCTGCCCACGCCGAGTTCGTCGCGGCGTCGGCGACGACGAAGCCGGGCGCGGCGGCGGTGACCTTCGTATCGAAGGGGACGGTCGTCGCCTTGGTCGCCTCCGACAGCGCCGATCGCGCGATCGCATTGCTGCCGAGCAGTTGGGTGAACCAGGCCCTCCCGACGTTGAAGAACCTCCGGAGGTGTTCCTTGTAGTTGGAGTCGATGGTGATCAGCTCGTGCAGCACGATCCGCTTGACGGCATGGGTGGTGCGGGTGTCCGAACCGGCGACCGACACGTCCGCTCCGGCGATCTGTGGTTCGTAGCCGGGCGCCGACAGCTTGGCGGCGGCGTCCATGTCGCGAAACTGGGCGGTGGCGAACGGTTCACGCACGGGTGACTTTTGCACCAGCCCCGGCGAGGTCACGGTGATGCGGGCCAGGGCGATGTCGCCGATGGTCTGGTTCCCGATCTTCTGGATGGCCAGCTCGAGCGGGACGGCCCGCTGGCTGACCCGAAGCACCGCGAGCGGGTGCAACACCAGCTCCGTGGCGGCGTCGATCTTGCGAAGGCTCACCGAAAGGCGAGTCCCGTTGGGCGCCAGCGCCACCCAGTTCTCGCGCTTCTGGAACTCGGCCGCAATGATCGGCAGGGCCGCGATGTCCGGCAGCACGGTGTCGGTCTTGTCGCCCCACGTGGCCGAGATCGGGATGTCGAGATCCCAGAACAACACCGAGATCGAACCCTCGCCCTCGATGTGCCACGGCGACGTGCCCTCGAGTTCGCCGTGGATGTGGACCGAGAAGACGCCGGCACCGAAGACCTTGACCGACACGGACGCCGAGATCGTGATGACGAAGTAGAAGGGGGAGAACTGGAACAGTGCGTCGAAGCCGAGGTGACCCTCGAGGGAGAAATCGCTCACTCCGAAGAAGAGCTCGACGGCGGCGCCGAACTGCGCGGTGTTCGACGTCACCGCGAAGTACGCGGAAACGCGGATGCGCGCAAAGGACTCGTTGAGGATCGACAGGGACAGGCGCTGTGGCGTGGGGAACGGCATCGGCGGCGGGTTGAACTTCGGGTGGAAGCCGCCGACGCTGAGGATGAACTCGGGCTGGTCGCTCCAGGAGATCAGCAGCCCCAGGTCGCCGTCGAGGGTGATGAAGAGCACCCGGCTTCCATAGAGGGAGGCGAAGAACCACATCCGACTCTTGTCGACCTCGAGGGCGCCGATGAACTTCACCTGCAGCACCAGCAGCGCCGCATCCTCGTCGGGCAGTGCACATTTCAGCACGCCGAGAATGGCGATGTTCCCGGGTGGGACTTCGATGATGACGCCGAGCGATGCGCTGATCAGCGTCGGCGTGCCCCACCCGAGCTTGGCCATCGGCCCGATGAGGAAGGTGTCCGGTTGAGCGGGGAAGAAGCGCTGCAGGTCCGAGATGATCTTCGGTGCGTTGGCCACGACGTCGCGCGGGAACATCACGCTCTCGACGGCGCCCGAGCGCACGCCCTCCGCGAGCTCCTCGAGCTTCATCGTGCGGTTGAGGCCGAGTAGCCCGCCGACGCCGATGAGGGTGAAGCCGAAGCCGAGCTGGACGGGGACGCCGAACTCGGCGGTGATGATGACCAGAAGCGAGAAGCCCTTCGAGCCGTCGGGCATGCGGGTGCTGATGATGCCGATGGCCTTGAGCGCCAGAAAACCGGAGAAGACCAGCTCGAGCGCGCCGGCGTAGTCACCCTTGTCCGGGTCGATGAACAGGTAGCCGCCACCGGTGAGAATGCCGGCGTCGACCGAAAGACCAACGCCGTTGGGCATTTTGAAGCCCAGCGAGAGCCCGACTGGTCCGAGGTTCTTGTCGGAACCGCCGGAGAAGTCGAGTTTCGCCACCGCGCCGACGCGATCGACGACTGCGGTCAGCGGACCGATCTTGCCGGTGATGCCGGCCGAAGTCTCCAGGCTGAACGAGCCGTCCGGATTGATCTTGAGCACGAGGTAGAGCGTGTCGAAGGTGGCTGCGCCGAGACTCTGGTGCATCGGGATGGCGATTTCGAGGCCCCCTGCGGCACGAACCACCAAGCCGCCCTTGAGCTTCCACCCGACTCCAAGGTCGAAGACGCCCTTGATGTCGACCGCTGCCAGCAGCGCGCCGAGGAAGCTGTCGGCGTCCTTGGTTCCCAGCGTGATGGTCAGCTGCTTGAGGTTCCCGACCACGCCTGGGTCGATCTTGACGGGTCCCGCCGTGCCCGCACCGATGGCCAACTCGGCGCCGACGCCCATGCTGGCGGCGGTCACGTTCAGCAGGGGGTTGCCGCCGATGATGGTGGTGACCGCCTGAGCCGTCCCATTGCGGTCGACGACGAACGACACCGCACCACCCGCGGTGCCCGTCTTCGGCTGGGCGGTGACGTCGAATGGCGGGCGCAGCCGGAAGACGAGGCCGCCGGCGGCGGTGACGTTGGTCTCGAAGGTCATGCCCCAGGTCGGCGACAACGCGACGCGTTCCTTGAATGCCTTGGTGATCGCCGTCGAGAGGTCGAGCATCAGACCTGGAGGGCTCGCCGTAGCGTCGCGCCTCCAGAGGAAGGGACCGGTCTGCAGGAATGCGTTCGGGCCGTCGAGCCCGGCGCGGGCCGACGACTCCGGGCCGTCGAACGACAGAACCGCCTGCATCGGCTGAAGCGGATCGAACGCGGGCGTGCCCCACCCGTAGACGGCGGCAAAGTGCGCAGCGGGATCGTTGAAAAGGCTCGAGATGCGGTCCAGTCGGAGCGAGGTGCGGACGAAGCGCGGCGCACCGGGCGCACCGGAGGCCTCGATCACTTTGCGCTCGACGATGCCGAGCAACGCCAGCAGGAAGTCGAGCCGGGGCAGCTGCATCTCGAGTGCCCGCGTGGCGAACAAGTCGATCAGCTTGCGCGGCATCGTCGTTGCGAAGTTCAGTGTCGCGGACGCCTGGGGGGCGGGCAGTGAAACTGCCTTCGCCTTGACGCGGTCGACGATCGCGTCGGCCGAATCGACATATCGGTACAGGCCCTCGAAGAGCTTGGCGAACGCCTGCGCCAGCTTGGCGCCGTCGCCGGTGAGCACCGCGGCGTCGAGCGCGTCCGCACCCGAGCGTAGGGCGTTGCCCGCCTCGGCCAGGGCCTGGCCCGCCGCCTTGACCGCCGGATCTCCTGCGACCGCGGCGGGCATCTGGAACCCCAGGCCGTCGGTGTCGAGCTCGACGGCGAAGGAGGCCGATTCGGCCAGCGCGCGTGCGATCCACGACCCGAGCCCGGCGACGGAAACCGGTTGTGCTGCCATGGGTTTCCTCAGGGAGTGTTGGCGTGGCTGGTCATGGCGTCGACGCGACCGACGCCGTACGCCTCGGTGGACGCGGGCGCCGTGTTCGGCTCGACTGGTGGACGGGGCCCGCTGGACAGTGCCGCGCGTGCCTCGGTGACATTGAGCGCGGGCCGCTTCTCCATCATCAACGCGACGATGCCGGCAACCATCGGTGAGGCCATGCTGGTGCCGCCCTTTTCAACGAAGCGCACGCCCCAGTACCACCACGGCCACTGGAGGAGCTGTTCCGCGTGCCTGCTCTTCGCCGAGTTGATCGCGTCGCCCGGCGCGGCGATGTCCGGCTTGAGTGCGATGGGACCCAGCGGTGGGTCGGAATAATCACGCAGTGGCCCACGCGACGAGCTGCGAACGATGCCGTGCGCCACAACGGCATCTCCTGCATCGCCTTGATCGGAGTAGCTAGCCACCGTGATCGTGTGCCGCCCGCCGGGGGAGAAGATCGACTGGTTGGAGAGCGAGACGATGTTGGCGTGCGCCGGGGTGCCGTCCTGATTCTTGTCGCTGAGCCGCAGTACCGCGCCGCCCTTGCCCCATACCTTCAGCTCGGACTTCACGTAGAAGACGGTCCCGGCCGGCGCCGTGATGCGGACCTCGTAGATGCCCTGGTGGTAGATGACTGCGCCGCCGCGATCCTTGGGGCCGACCAACATCTCGACGTACTTACGTCGCACGATTCCGCCCGCCGGATGGACGACCGCAGGCACGTCCTTGTGCTCGATGCTCACGCGGTGGATGTCGTCCGCGAACCCCACCCAGTTGTCCTTCGGCGGCGGTCCGACCAACGCTTCGATGCCGAGTTGCAGCGTGCCAGCGGCCGACACGTCGGCGCTGAAACTTGCCTGGTGCGGCGAGCGCACCGCGAAGGCCACCGATAGCGGAGCAGCAGGCCGGGTGTACCAGAAGTACGCGCCGACGGTCGGTGCGTAATGCCCTCCGCGGCA
>NZ_JAVRPS010000534.1:0-2884 GCF_032162105.1 Mycobacterium sp.
GGAGGTGCGCCTGCACCGCCGACGAGCGCACCAGAGCGACGCCGACGACGATGCTGCGGTGCAAGGGATCTGGCTGCGTGACCGCGGTGTACACCACGGGAGGGCCGCCTGGCACCCTGACCACGGCATGCCAGCCAGCATTGTCCGCGGTATGCGCCAGGGTCGGCAGGCCCGGATAACCGGGTCCTGCACCGGGGCCGTTGGCCCTGGACCCGGCCACGGTCACCGACGCAGGATCGGGCGGGGTGTCGGAGGGCGCGGAGCGCGTATAGAGCCAGGTCTCGACCTGGTCCAGCGCTGGACCCATACCGACCGCGCGAAGGAGGGTCGACGTCTTGTCCTGCCAGGTGGCGTAACCGGGCGCCACCGCCATCTGAACGAACAGTGTCCCCATGAACACCGTTGAAGCGATCACTACCAATGCTGCGCCGCAGGCCGTCCATCGCTGGCCACGACGCGCGCCGGTGCGCGGGCCCGCGTGGCTGCGATGTGCCGCGTGCCGACCGCTTCTCACCATGGCATCAGGGTCGGCCGCCACCGCTGAAATTCCGCTGAGGACGGCAAGCGCCGACGGCGGGGACTACGTCGCCTTACCCGCGGAATGAGTTCTCAGTGGATCTTCAGGCGGTGCGGTACAGACTAATGTCGAACGCGGGAGGTGGTCGTGCCGCGGATGACGGTGTTCGATGGCGTGACGCAGATGACTCACGACCACAACCCGACTGGGTGCCCGAGCCGCCACGCGACGAATGACATTGCAGAACATAACTTTTGGAAACTTGCCTCGGTCGTCATTGTGATCGGAATCGCGCTTGCACTTGTGGCGTGCGCCGGCGCGCCGCCCGCAGGTGACGGCAAGCCTGCGGATCGGTCGTCCCAGCCAACCACGGCCGTGCGGTATTCGCTCGGTGTCGGCGGCGGCGACTGCCCGCCAGACGTCGCGTTCTACCATTCGCGGGGATCGACCAACACGATCGAACTAGGAATAGTCGCCTCGTCAGGCCAAATCGTCTCCTATTCCGTCGAGTCGAACGACCCGGTCTACGACGGCCGCCGCGATCAGGCCCTGGTGGCGGCCGGCGAAAACGGCCATACGTTCGCCATCGACGTCCCAATCTCTGCCGTGGTTTCCGTGTCGGTTTTCGCGTCGGGGTATGCAGACGAACGGGGCGGATCATGTAGAGCCGCAGCCCTGTAGACATGGCGGGCAGACCGCTGGTCGTGGTCGTCTTCACCGTCGCATCGACAGCTGCGCTGAAGGAACGCTGAAGGCTGTGTTCGGCGGGAAACGCTGAGGTTCACACTGAACAGGTGAAGACGTCACTGTCGATGCTGGCCTCCCCATCGCAGTGGACGGTCCGCACCCGGACCACCGTTGCCGCGACCGTGGTCGTGACGCTGTGCCTGATGCTCGCCGGTGGCGCCCTCCTGGTGGTTCTATTCCAATCACTGGCGACCTCGGCGAAGTCGACGGCCGACGCTCGAGCCGATCAGGTAGTCGAACAGCTGAGGACCGAGCCGGCAGCAGATCTCGACCGAGCGATGCTGGCCACCGATAGCCAGGTGGGCATGGTGCAGGTCGTCGATCGCAGTGGGAAGATCACTAATGCATCGGCGGGCAGCCCCAACCTGCCGGTGTCATCGGCGCAGATTGCACCGGGATCGCGGACGTCTCTCGGACGGATAGCGCTCAGTGCCAACGACGACTTCTGGGTCATCGGGGCTGGAGCGCAGACGCCCTCAGGGCCGGTAACGGTTCTGGTCGGAGCAGATCGTGAACCCGTCGAGACTGTTGCTACGACGGTCGCCGTACTCTTGGCGATCAGTGGTCCGATCGTGGTGGCGCTGGTGGTCTTCGGGACCTATCGGTTGGTGGGCATAGCGCTGCAGCCCGTCGAGCGCATTCGAGCGCGAGTGTCATCGGTGACCAGTGGCAAGCTCGATGAACGGATTCCGGTACCGCCGGCCGACGATGAGGTGGGCAGACTGGCGGTGACGATGAACGACATGCTGGACCGGCTCGAGTCCGGCCAGACAGCTCAGCGGCGGTTCGTCAGCGATGCGTCGCACGAGCTGAGAAGTCCACTCTCTACGATCATCGCGGCACTTGAACTCGCCCACGGCCGTCCCGAGTTCCTCGACCAGGCGGTCATCGACGAGTCGCTGCTCCCGGAAGCTCACCGGATGCGACGTCTGGTGGAAGACCTGCTGCTGCTGGCGCGCGCCGATGAGCACACCGATGTTCACGTTGCGATCGACGTGGATCTCGACGACATCGTGTACGCCGAAGCGGATCGCGTTCGCGCTATCACTGGCTTGCACGTAACCACCGAGATCAGCCACGTTCGGGTGAGCGGCGATCCGCGGGCCCTCTCACGACTGGTGCGAAACCTCGTCGACAACGCAATCCGTTACGGGCACAGTGGTATTCGACTTCAATGTGCGCCGGTAGCTGCCCGGGCCCAGATCGTCGTCGCCGACGACGGTCCGGGCATACCGGTGGCGGACCGACGTCGGATATTCGACCGCTTCGTCCGCCTGGATTCGCCAAGGACCCGCGAGTCCGGGGGCGCAGGCCTCGGGTTGTCCATCGTGGCCCAGATCGCGGACGCGCATCACGGCACGGTCACCGTCGGCGAGTCATCCAGCGGGGGAGCGCGATTCGTCGTCCGTTTACCGCTACTCGTCGACGAGCCGGTATCCGACACCGCGCACCGTCTCGATGACCTGACCCGAGAGCGGTAAGCCGATCTTTCGCCGCAGGTAACCGATGTAGACCTCGACGATGTTGTCGTCACCGTCGAAGTTCGTGTCCCACACCGACCGGACGATCTCGGCCTTGGTGACGACAGTGCCGCGGTGGCGCATCAGAAACTCCAGGACG
>NZ_JAVRPS010000535.1:0-13162 GCF_032162105.1 Mycobacterium sp.
GCCAGCAGCCACCACACCAGGAGCACGCCGACGATTCCGACGGCGCCACCGAGCCACGTCGGACGAGCCGTCACGCGATTCCTCTTGCGCCGCCGGACCCGCCGAACAGCAGCTCGGTGAGGTAGTCGTGGATCCGGTGGAACTCGGGCGTGCGCAAGATGTCGGGGGTGCGCGGACGCGGCAGGTCGATCGGCACCATTTCGATCACCCGGCCGGGTCGCGGGCTCATCACGGCGACGACGTCGGACAGGAACACCGCCTCGGCGATGCCGTGGGTGACCATCAGCGTCGTCGCGGGCTTCTCGGTCCAGATCCGCAGGAGTTCGAGGTTGAGGCGCTGGCGGGTCATGTCGTCGAGCGCGCCGAACGGCTCGTCGAGCAGCAGTACCGTCGGCTTGACGACCAGCGCGCGCGCGATCGACACACGCTGTTTCATGCCTCCGGACAGCTGCGCGGGCTTGGCCTTCTCGAAGCCCTCGAGCCCGACCAGCTCGACCAGGTCGGCCATCAGGCCGGGATCGGCGGCGATGCCCGCCACCTGCAGCGGCAGCTTGATGTTGGAGATGACACTGCGCCACGGCAGCAGCGCCGAGTCCTGGAAGGCGATGCCAAGCTCGTGATGTTTGCGCAGTTCGGCCGGTGACTCCCCGTTGATCAGCGCAGTTCCGCTGGTGGGCTGGTCGAGGCCGGCCAGAATGCGCAGGACCGTCGATTTGCCGCATCCCGATGGCCCCAGCAGTGCCACGAAGCTGTCCTTCGACGTGTGCAGATCGACCGATTGCAGCGCCTCGACCGAACGACGCCCCATCTTGAAGGTCTTGGTCAGTGTGGTGATGTCGATACCGCTCGCGGGGGGAGCACTGGTCATGGTCGGCACAGTATGAGCCCGGCGGGAAAGGCGCACCCCGAGTCGAGGGGAATGCGTTCGCCGCGTCGGTCGGTTGTCCCGGGTATGCCCACAGGAGTAGTGCTCAATCGGTCCGAGTCGGCCGCCAACGCCGTCGACGACGTCATCGACCAGGCGCGCGAGGCCTTCGCCCTAGGGGTCCGTCAGGTCTGGCTGGCCCAGCAGTTCGATCACGATGCGATCGCCCTCGCGGGGCTGATCGGCGCCGTGGTGCCGGGCCTTGGCGTCGGCACGTTCGTCGTTCCGGTCAACCCGCGGCACCCGCTGACGCTCGCGTCGCAGGCGCAAACCGCACAGGCGGCCTCGCACGGGAACTTCAGCCTCGGGCTTGGGCTCGGCGCACACGCACCAGAAGCGCAGGCGTTCGGCACGGCGTGGCCCAATACCATCGAACGGCTCCGCGAACACCTCCAGGTGCTCCGATCGATCATCGACACCGGCGCGGTTGACTTCCACGGCACGGAGTTCACCGCGGCCCCCGAGTGGCCCGTCGCACTGCCGGGCGGCACGCCGCTTCCGGTGTACGTCGCGGCCATGGGGCCCAAGGCCTTACGGGTGACGGGCGAGTTGGCCGACGGCACGTTGCCCTATCTCGCCGGGCCGCGCACCATCGCGGAGTTCATCCTGCCGACCATCGCCGAGGCCGCCGCCGATGCGGGCCGCCCGAAACCGCGCATCATCGCGGCCGTGCCCGTACTGGTGACCGACGACGTCGACGCGGGTCGCGCCGCCGCCGCGGAGGTCCTCGGCTTCTACACGACGATCCCGTCGTATCAGAAGGTCATCGCACGGGAGGGTGTCGACTCCGTGGCGGAGCTGGCAGCCGTGGGCGCGGCCGACGCGGTGCGCGCGCAGCTGCAGCGCTACCGCGACGCGGGTGCGACGGACCTCGTGTTGAGCCCGCTGCGTGGCGTGGCCGCGGATCGGCAGCAGCTCTGGGAAGTTGCCGCATCGATCTGACTATTTGATGGTGTAGCCGCCGTCGATGACGAGGTCGGCGCCGTTGACCATGCCTGCGGCATCGGAGGCGAGATATACCGCGGCAGCAGCGATCTCGTCGGGGTAGGCGAACCGGCCCGATGGGATGAGCTTCTTGAGTGCGTCACCACGCGGCCCGTCCCACGCCTGGTGGCCGAGCTCGGTCAGCACCACCGTCGGAGAGATGGTGTTGACCCGGACACCCCGGCCTGCCCATTCGGCGGCAAGGACTTTGGAGACACCGACCACCCCGAACTTCGACGCGCAATACGCCACGTGGGCGTCGAGTGCGACGGTGGCGGCCTGCGACGCCATGTTGATGATGACGCCGCGACCGGCGGCCAGCATCCGGGTGCCGACGGCCTGGCACATCAGGAACGTGCCCTTGAGATTGACGTCGATGGTGGCGTCCCAGTCGGTGAGCGACAACTCCTCGGCAGGGCCGAGCCGGACGATGCCCGCGCTGTTGACCAGGATGTCGATGCGGCCGTACGCATCGATCGCCGCGTCGACCGTGCGGCGCACCGAATCGGGATCTGCGACGTTGCAACGGAAGTCGCTGGTGTCGGCTAGATCGGCGATGGCGACCGTCGCACCCTTGGCGGCGAAGGCCGCAGCGATTGCGGCCCCGATTCCGGACGCCCCACCCGTGACGAGGGCGACCCTGTCATCCAGGCGGAAGTCGAAATCTACTGTGGGCTCAGACATTTGCGCACCAATCTGGATTCAGGCCAGGACCGCGGCCGCGATCTCGGCGTCGGTGACTATGGACGAGACGAGTCCCGAGCGCAGCACCGCCTGCGTGGCGGCGATCTTCTGCGGGCCTGCGGCCACTGCGATCACCGTCGGGATCGCCCGCAGCGTCGTCTCTTCGACGCCCATCCGGCGCTCGTCCAGGCCCGGCATCCGGACACCGTCGGCGTCCAACAGCAGCGCGCAGGTTTCGGCACACACGCCCGCGCGCTCCAGCTCGTGTGCCTCGTCCGTGGTCAGGGACTCATAGACCTGGGAAGCGCCGGGGCTCCACGCGCCGATCGACACGATCGCACAGGTGACCTTGGCATGCCGCGCAACGGTTTCCTGGATCTGATGATTGCCGGCCAGGCTCGCCGCGGTACGCGCGTCCGCCACCACCAGCGGTGCGTACAGCGGCCACGACTTGCCGCCGCTGACCTCACTGATCCGCCGAACCAGATCGGCCCCGTTCGAGGTGAGCGCGCCGGCCATGCCGGTCAGCTGGACGACGTCGCTGCGCGGCAGGGAGGTCAGGTGGTTGGCCACCTTGGTCAGAGTGCGTCCGCAGTCGACCCCAACGACGTCCTCCTCGCGGAGGATGGATTGCAACAACTCCGCGGTCGCCTTGGCGACGGCGTCGGCGCGTTCGTCGGGGGTGTGGTCGTCGGTCACCACGACGTAGGCGTGCTCGAGTCCGAACCGCCGCTGCAGTTCGGTGGACAACTCCAGGTCGGTCGAGCCGGGGTTGCGGATCGTAATCTCGACCATCCCGGAGGACAGCGCTTCATCGAGTTCGCGCGCGACCTTGAACCGGGAGATACCGAACTCCTCGGCGATCTGGATCCGGGTGCGGCCTTCGAGGTAATAGCGGCGCGCGATGACGGCGCGCTGGAACAGTTCGTCCGGACCCATCTCCCGCCCCCTCTCTTTGGAGTCTCGCCATTCTGGCACCCCCCGCTCATATGTGCAGGCGTGTTGACACATGAGCATAGGGGTTGCATGATCTGGATCACAAAATCATGTGAGTAGTGGAGACATCAGATGAGCATGGACGACCCGGAGTTGGCCGATCTGGCCAGCGCCGTGCTGTCCAGGGAAGCGAACGCGCTGGCCGCCCTGGTGACCAGCGTGGAGACCGGAGTGGTCCGCGTCGCCCGCCGGGTGCTGGCGACGCCGGGCAAGGTCGTCACCACCGGTTCGGGTACGTCGGGGATCATGGCCGAGCGTCTCGCCCACCTGCTGTCCGTGTGCGGAACGCCCGCGGTCTACCTGCCGTCGATGGACGCGTTGCACGGTGGAATGGGTGCCGTCACCGCGTCGGACCTGGTGCTCGGCGTCTCGAAGACCGGCTTCTCGGGTGAGCTGACCAGCCTGGTCGAGCGCCTCGTCCGGCGCGGCGTCGAGGTCGTCGCGCTGACCGAGAACCCCGGCTCGCCGTTCGCGCTGGCCGCCACCGAGGTGGTCGCCCTGCCTCCGACGCCGCCCGACGCCGACCCCGGCGACATGATCGCGATGGCCAGCACCCTCGCGGTCGGGGCATGGGGCGACGCGCTGGCCGTGGTTTCCATGGCGCTTCGCGGTCACACCATGCAGGACGTCGTCGACAGTCACCCCGCAGGCGGTGTCGGAGCCCGTGGTCGGCAGCCCGGCGATGAAACGGCGCCGGTGGTCCGACGATGAACGCCGTGCTCGGCGTCGATTCATCGACTCAATCGTGCAAGGTCGAGGTGCGCGACATCGACACCGGGCGACTGTTGGGCACCGGCGCGGCACCGCACCCGCCGGCCTACCCACCCCGCAGCGAGCAGCACCCGAAAGACTGGGTGGCGGCGTTCGTCGCGGCGACCCGCACCGCGCTCGCCTGCTGCGAGCGGCGCGTCACCGTCCGGTCGATCTCGGTGGCCGCGCAATGCCACGGACTCGTACTGCTCGACGCAGCCGGCCAGCCGCTGCGCGCCGCCAAGCTGTGGAACGACACCACCGGTGCGCCCAACCTGGCCCGGCTGACCGACCGAATCGGTCCGCGCCGCTGGGTGCTTCGGATCGGGTCACTGCCGACGGCCGCCTTCACGATCGCCAAGATCGCCTGGGTCGCCGAACACGAACCCGGCCTGCTGGACCGCGTGGCCACGATCCTGTTGCCCCACGACTACCTGACCTACTGGCTGACCGGCGCCAGGGTGACCGACCGCTCCGACGCATCGGGGACCGGCTACTTCGATGCCACTGCCCACCAATGGATTACCGAATACCTGCACCTGGCCGCGGGCGCGGGGGACTGGGCGTCGAAACTGCCGACCGTCCTCGGCCCGACCGACGCCGCGGGGACGGTGCGCGCCGCCGCGGCCGACGAGCTCGGGCTGCCGCCAGGGGTCCTGGTGGGTCCCGGCGGCGGCGACCAGCACGCCGGCTACCTCGGGCTCGGCCTGATCGACGGCGACCAGTACTTCGGCATCGGCACCTCCGGCGTGGTGGCGACCTCGTCGCGCATTCCGGTCTTCGATCCCAGCGGTCTGGTCGACGGGGTGTCCGACCTGACCGGCGGCTACCTGCCTCTCGTCAGCACCCTCAACGCGGCGAGGGTGAGCGACGTGGCCGCCCGCCTGCTCGGCACCGATCTGGACGGGCTGACCGAATTGGCCCTTGACGCAGGCGATACTCAGGGACCGGTGCTGGTGCCCTTCCTCGACGGCGAGCGCAAGCCCGACCGCCCCGACGCCCGCGGCACCTTCGTCGACGTCACCTCGCACACCACCCGGGCAGAGCTGGCCAGGTCCTTCGTCGAAGGGCCGTTGCTGTCGCTGCTGAGCGGGCGAGACTGCCTGCGCGCCTGCGGTGTCGAACTCAGCGCGAGGATCACCGCGGCGGGTGGGGGCGCGCGCTCGCGGGCGACGCGACAACTATTGGCGGATCTGTCCGGCGAGGAGGTCGTCACTCTGGATGCCGAGGAGGCGACCGCCCGCGGTGCCTGCATTCAGGCCGCCGCAATCGCCGCCGGTGCGGACACCGGTGGCCTGGTCGACCTCGCCAAGCGCTGGCAGCCTGCGGTGCGCGACGCCGCGGTGCCGCGGAATACCGGTCGCGACGTGGCCGCACTGCGGGCGCGGTGGGCGGCGGTGGCCGAATCATCGCTGATCGACGGCGGGCCCGGCTCGTGACCGCGACGCCGCACCTCGCTCCGTGGCACGAGCGATTCCCTGGCCGGCTCGCCGGCTCAGTCTACGCCGCGCCGCATGGATCGAGAATCATTGCCGCCCAAGTGCTCTCGGCCGCAGGTCTGGACGTGCACGTCGACGTGATGGCCGAAGCGGAGGGCCTGCCCGCTGGAGTGAGCATGGCCGAGTTGGCCGACATCGTGGCCGCTGTCGGCCCGTCCAGGGTCGAGGTGCACCTGATCGGTTCACCCGAATTCGTCGACACCAAGCTGCTCCGCATCCTGCAGGTGCGTCCCGCCAAGGTGTTTGTGCCCTGGGACGCGTTCACCGAGCGGCGGGCCGACGCCCTTCGGGCCGCCGGCAGCTCGGCGTGGATCTCGCTGTGGACGGAGTGGGACGGGACCGTGGCACCGCATTGGCGGGCCACCCCTGACGGCGCACTGGTCATGCTCATCGAGCCCGGCACCCGCAACCATTGCCGGGTCGACCGGCTGGGCATCGTCACCGCCTTCGCCTCCGAGAACCCTGGAATGCCGGTGATGGTGGACGGCGGGATCACCGAAGACATTGCGCCGCTATGCGTTACGGCAGGCGTCGAATCAATGGTCGTGGGGCGCGCATTGCTGCCAGCCCCCGCAAATGGAGAGGAAGAGTGACCATGGCCAAAACCATGCGGGCCAGCGTGATGACCGGCGTCGGAACCCTGCAGATCGAGGAGCGGCCGGTCCCGTCACCCGGCCCGCACGAAGTCCTGATCGAGGTCGCCGCCGTCGGCGTGTGCGGCTCCGACGTGCACTACTACCGGAACGGGCGGATCGGCGACTTCATCGTCGAGGAGCCGATGATCCTCGGCCACGAACTGTCGGGACGCATTGCCGCAGTCGGTGACGGCGTCGACGCCGGCCGGGTGGGGCAACGTGTCGCGGTCGAGCCGCAGCACCCCTGCCGCAGGTGCAGGCAGTGCACCGCGGGCCGCTACAACATGTGCCCGGAGATGAAGTTCTACGCCACCCCGCCGGTCGACGGCGCGTTCTGTCGCTACGTCACCATCGGTGCCGAAATGGCCCATCCGGTACCGGATTCCGTGTCGGACGACGCGGCGGCGCTGCTCGAACCGCTTTCGGTGGCGATCGCCACGATGCGCAAGGCAGAGATCGCCCCCGGCTCCACCATCCTCATCGCGGGCGCAGGGCCCATCGGCGTGATCTGCGCCCAGGCCGCCCGCGCCTTCGGCGCCGCCAGGATCGTGGTGTCCGATCCTGTGCCGTCGCGTCGGGAGCGGGTACTGCGCTTCGGCGCCACCGAAGTGCTCGACCCCGCCGTCGATGACATCGCAGCGCTCGATCCGCAGGTCGACGCCTTCATCGACGCCAGCGGCGCGGCGCCAGCCGTGGTCAGCGGAATCATGGCCGTCGGTCCAGCGGGCCGGGTGGTACTCGTCGGCATGGGTACCGGGGACTACGCGCTGCCGATCAGCTACATCCAATTCATGGAGATCACCGTCACCGGGGTATTCCGCTATACGGATACCTGGCCCGCGGCAATACATCTGGTGAGTTCGGGCGCAGTCGATCTGGACTCGCTGGTGACCGGCCGCTACGACCTCGAACACGTGGCCGACGCCCTCGACAGCGACACCGAGCCGACCAGCCTCAAGTCGATCGTGATGCCGTCATGACGGGGCGCTCACCGTTCGACCTGACCGGACGCACCGCCCTGGTGACCGGCGGAAACCAGGGTCTGGGCCGGGCGTTCGCATTCGGCCTCGCCGAGGCGGGCGCGCAGGTCGCGATCGCCGGACGGAGTGCCGAGCGCAACGAGGCGGTGGTCACCGAAGCGGCCGCCGAGGGGCACCGGTTCCACCCGATCACCGTCGACATCACCCGCGCCGCCGACGTCGACCGGATGACGGGCGAGGCAATCGAGGCCATCGGTCACATCGACATCCTGGTGAACAATGCGGGCACCTGTTATCACGGCGAGTCCTGGGTGGTGACCGAGGATCAGTGGGACGCGGTGTTCGACCTCAACGTCAAGGCGCTGTGGTCGTGCTCGCTCGCCGTCGGTGCGCACATGCGGGAGCGGGGCAGCGGTTCGGTCGTCAACATCGGATCGATCTCCGGGCTCATCGTCAACCGGCCGCAGATGCAGCCCGCGTACAACGCTTCCAAGGCCGCGGTGCACCATCTCACCAAATCGCTTGCCGCCGAATGGGCTCCGCTCGGCATTCGGGTCAATGCGCTGGCGCCGGGATATGTGAAGACGGAGATGGCGCCGGTCGACCGGCCGGAGTTCAAACGGCACTGGATCGACGACACCCCACAGTTGCGGTACGCCCTCCCCGAGGAGATCGCGCCGAGCGTGGTGTTCCTGGCGAGTGACGCCGCCTCGTTCATCACGGGATCGGTGCTCGTCGCTGACGGGGGCTACACGACATGGTGACCGGCGCTGCCGTGAACCGGCGCGTCGTGGTGCACGGGCTCGACGACGTGGTCGTCGAGACCGAGCCGGAGCCGGTGCCGATCGCGGGCGAGGCGCGGGTCCGCACCACCCTCGTCGGGATCTGCGGTTCCGACTTGCACGCCGCCTGCGGCCGCCATCCGTTCATCGAGCTGCCCTACCGGCCCGGCCACGAGGCGGTCGGCGTGGTCGACTCGGTCGGGCCCGGTGTCGACGAGTCCTGGGTTGGCAGCCGGGTGGCGATCGAACCGAACCTGGCCTGCGGGCACTGCACGCAGTGCCGCTCCGGCCGGTACAACATCTGTCGAGAGCTGCTGGTGTTCGGCTGCCAGACCCCCGGTGCGCTGGCCGACTCGTTCACCATCGCTGTGAACAGGATGGTCAGGCTTCCACTGGATCTCGATGACCGGCACGCCATCCTGATCGAGCCGCTGGCCACCCCGGTGCACACGATCCGGCGCGCCGTGCAGGCGGTCGGCGATCTGCGGGACCGGCCCGTCGTGGTGATCGGCGCCGGACCCATCGGGTTGTTCGTGCTGCTCGCGGCATGTCACGCCGGCGCACGGGTCGTCGTCGCCGACCTGCTGGAGTCCAAGCGGGCCAGGGCCGAACGTCTCGGTGCGGTAGGCACTTTCGACCCGGCAGCGCCGGACGCGATCACCGCCGCGCGCCGGCTCCTCGGCGGCCCTGCCGCGGTGGTGATCGACTGCGTAGCGCGGGAGAGCTCGGTGGCCCAAGCCGTCGACCTGGTCGACAAGGGCGGCGCGATCATGATCGTCGGAGTCGCCGAAGGCGCCACCCCGGTGCCGCTCGGCCTGATCCAGGACCGCGAGCTGTCCCTGATCGGCAACCTGATGTACGTGCGCGAGGACTTCACCGCGGCGCTCGACCTGCTGGCCTCCGGCATCGTGCCCGTCGACGAGATCATCAGCGCCGAGTTCGATTTCGAGCATTCCGCTGAGGCGTTCGCCGCATCGGCCGACGGAGAGAACGTGAAGGTGCTCGTCACCGTCGGAAACGACCCGGGGGGATCCCGATGAGCCAGGCGTTGCTCGAATGCACGGACATCCACAAGAGTTTCGGCGGCGTGCCGGTGCTCAAGGGCATCAGCCTGGACCTCCAGCCAGGGACGGTCACCGCGCTGGCAGGCGAGAACGGTGCGGGCAAGTCGACGTTGATGAAGATCGTCAGCGGCCAGTACAGCGCCGATCACGGCACGGTGTCGGTTCAGGGCAATCACCTCGCCGCCGGCAACACCCGCGACGCGGTCAAGCACGGCGTAGCCATCGTGCCCCAGGAGCTGGCGTCCATCGAGGACATGACGGTCTACGAAAACCTGTTCGTCGGACGGGAACTGCGTATCGGCCCATTCCTGAACCGGCGCGCGATGATCGGCGAGGCCACGGAGACCCTGGCCGTCTTCGACGTCGCGATCTCACCGACGGCCCGGATGGGCAGCCTGCCGGTCGGCATGCGGCAGATCGTCGAGATCGTCAAGGCCGCCCGAACCGGCGCCCAGGTGGTGATGCTCGACGAGCCCACCTCGGCGATCTCCGAGCGCGAGGTCGAAGGCCTGTACAAGATCGTGCGGCGTCTGCGTGACCACGGGGTGGCGATGGTGTACACCACCCACAAGATGGCTGAGATCCGGGCCATCGCCGACCGTGTGGTGGTGTTGCGCGACGGCGGGCTCATCCTGGACGAGCCCATCGACGGGGTGTCCGACGACGACATCGTCACCGCGATGATCGGCCGTGAGCTCGACACGTTGTTCCCGGAGCGTGGCGAGCCCAAGCCGGACGCGGTGCTGGAGGTCAGCGGCCTGCAGGTCGCGGGCGCCTCGGAGCCGGTGTCGTTCTCGGTGCGGGCGGGCGAGATCGTGGGGCTGGCCGGCCTGGTCGGCGCGGGTCGCACCGAACTGCTCGAGGCGATCTTCGGAGCCAGGCACTCCACGGCGGGCGAGATCGCGGTAAAGGGCAAGCGGGTCAAGCGCAACGCTCCGGCCGCCGCGATCACCGAGGGAATGGCGATGGTCCCCGAGGACCGCAAGCTCTCCGGCGTGGTGCTGTCGATGAGCGTGCTCGACAACGGCTCGCTGCCCAGGCTGTCGTCGTTCTCCGTCGCGGGCTGGCTGCGCGGCAAGTCGCGCACCAAGGCCGTGTCGGACGTGATGTCGTCCGTCCGTCTGCACAGCAGCGGGCTGAAGCAACTCGTCGGCACACTGTCGGGCGGCAACCAGCAGAAGGTCGTCCTGGCGCGCTGGCTGACCGGCAATGTCAACGTGTTGCTGCTCGACGAGCCGACCCGGGGCGTGGACGTCGGGGCGCGCAGCGAGATCTACCGCATCATCACCGATTTCGCGGCGGCCGGCATGGCCGTGGTGATGGCTTCCTCGGACATGCCCGAGATCGTCGGGCTGTCGCACCGGGCGTTCGTCATGCGGGGCGGCGCGCTGGTCGGAGAGCTGGACCGGAACGCCCTCGACCACCCCGCCGTGCAGGAATCCGTCTTCCGGATGGCGACCGCTCTCGACGGCCCGGCACCCGAACCCGTCACCACCGAGGCACCGACCTCGGCCGCATCCTCATCAACCGCCGAGCGCCCGCCAGAACCACCGGAGGCAGAATCGTGACAACTCAGCTCAGCAGCGACGACACCGTACCCGAGACCTCCAAGGCGGTCGTCGCCTCGCCGACCACCGGCGAACCGGTCCGGCTGTTCTCCAGGGAGTGGTTCGCCGGAGTGGCGTTGCGCTACTCGATGGTGATCGTGATGTTGCTGGTGATCATGTACTTCAGTTACCGCAGTGCACGATTCAGCACTCCGGAGAACCTGGTAACGATCCTCGTCGCCGCTGCTCCGTTCGCGCTGATCGCGCTGGGCCAGACCTTGGTGGTCCTCACCGGCGGCATCGACCTCTCGGTCGGAAGCGTGATCGCGGTATCGGCCATGGCGTCCGCGGCGACGGCCAAGGCCAACCCCGGTCAGGTCTGGCTGACCGTACTGGTCGCGATGGTGGTCGGCCTGGCAGTGGGTTGTGTCAACGGAATCCTGGTGTCGCGCATCAATGTTCCACCGTTCATCGCAACGCTTGGCACACTGACCGCGGGCTCCGGCCTGGCGTACGTGATCGGCGGGGGTGCGCCGATCAACGGACTGCCCGCCGAGTTCGGCTCGATCGCCAACACGAAGATCCTGGGACTGCAGATCCCGGTGCTGGTGATGATCATCGGCATCGTCGTTCTCGCGGTGGTGATGAAGCGGACCACCTACGGGATGCGGGTGTACGCCGTCGGGGGCAACCGCAACGCCGCGGAGATCGCAGGCATCAACGCCAAGAACGTCCTATTCAGTGTGTACGCCTTTTCCGGTCTGCTGGCGGGCATCTCGGGCGTGATGCTGGCGTCGCGGGTGATCTCGGGACCACCCAACCTGGGGCAGGGCTACGAGCTCGATGCCATCGCCGCGGTGGTCATCGGCGGCGCCAGCCTGATGGGCGGCCGCGGCACCATCTGGGGAACGGTGCTGGGTCTGTTCATGATTCAGACCCTCAACAACGGCCTGGACATCCTGGTGGTGCCGGCCTACTGGCAGGACGTGATCAAGGGTGTGCTCATCGTCGCGGCGGTCGCCGTCGACGTTTGGTCGAACCGAAGACGAACGTGACGCGCCGCACCTTCAGACGAAACCCCTTATCCGACAACAACAGAAAAGTAGGGACAATGAAGTTGACTACGAAGTTCCTGGCGATCGCCTCGGCGGCCGCGCTGGGGTTCGGCATGACGGCGTGTGGCGCCGGTGACACCGAGTCCAAGAGCGGTGCCACCCGGATCGGCGTGACGGTGTACGACATGAGCTCCTTCATCACCGCAGGCAAGGAGGGCATGGACGCCTACGCCAAGGCCAACAACATCGATCTGCTCTGGAACTCCGCCAACGGCGACGTCTCCACCCAGGCCAACCAAGTCGACTCGCTGATCAACCAGGGCGTCGACGCCATCATCATCGTGCCGATTCAAGCGGATTCGCTTGGCCCGCAGGTGCAGACCGCGAAGTCCAAGGGCATCCCACTGGTCGCCGTAAACGCCGCCCTGAACAACAAGGACGTGGCGGGCAACGTACAGCCCGACGACGTCGCCGCCGGCGCACAGGAGATGCAGATGATGGCCGACCGCCTCGGCGGCAAGGGCAACATCGTCATCCTGCAGGGTCCGCTTGGCCAGTCCGGTGAGATCGACCGCACGAAGGGCATCGAGCAGGTTCTGGCCAAGTACCCCGGCATCAAGGTGCTGGCCAAGGACACCGCGAACTGGAAGCGCGACGAAGCCGTCAACAAGGTGAAGAACTGGATCTCGGGCTTCGGACCCCAGATCGACGCCGTGGTGTCGGAGAACGACGACATGGGCCTCGGTGCTCTGCAGGCGCTCAAGGAGTCCGGCCGCACGGGCGTACCGATCGTCGGGATCGACGGCATCGAGGACGGCTTGAACGCGGTCAAGAGCGGCGAATTCATCGGCACCTCACTGCAGAACGGCACTGTCGAATTGTCCGCCGGCCTCGCCGTGACCAACGCCCTCGTCAAGAAGGAGAAGGTCAACACCGAGCCGGTCTACATCATGCCTGCGATCACCAAGGACAACGTCGACGTCGCCTACCAGCACGTCGTCAGCGACCGGCAGAAGTTCCTCGACGGCCTCAGTGAGCTCACCGCACAGAACCTCAAGACGGGGGACATTGCCTACGAGGGCATTCCGGGCCAGAAGCAGCCGTGAGCAAAAACAGAAGGGGTGCGCAGATGAGACTGACCACCAAGATCGCGGCCGTTGCCTCGGCCGCCGCGCTGGGGTTCGGGATGACGGCCTGTGGCGCGGGTGACACCGAGGCCAACAAGGGCACCACCCGGATCGGCGTGACGGTGTACGACATG
>NZ_JAVRPS010000536.1:0-2556 GCF_032162105.1 Mycobacterium sp.
GACAACGGGCAGTGGGGGACCTTCGCGTGGTCGGAACTGCTGCTCGCCTCGCCGGCACTGCGCATCCTCGGAGGCACCGAGGAGATCATGAAGAACATCCTCGGAGAGCAGGTCCTCGGGCTGCCCAAGGAACCGTCGGCCACCGTCAAGACCCCGAGCCCCGGCGCAGCCCCTGCGATCGTAGGAGGACAACGCGCGTGAGCGTTTCACAGCAAGAACTCGACGAGCTGCGATCGGCGATCCGCAAGTTCCTGCAGGCTCGGCTACCGGACTCCGAGCTCTGCCACCTGGCCGATGGGCGCCAGACCGGTGGCGATCTGTGGTCGGAGATGAACGCCGCCTTGGGCATTCACAGTCTGGCGATACCAGAGCGCTTCGGCGGCGACGGGGCCGGCCTGACAGTGATGTCGGTGGTATTCGAGGAACTCGGCCGCGCGGTGGCACCCGCTCCGTACTTCTCCAGCTTCGTTGCGACCCAAGCATTGCTGTTGTCCGGAGACGACGAGCAATGCCAGCGCCATCTCCCCGGTTTCGCCGAGGGAACCAGTCGAGCGACCATCGCCGTCGCCGAACGCGATGGATCCTGGGACGCGGCAGTGATCAGCGCCCGCGCCCAGTGCGGCCCAGACGGGTCGTGGCGCATCACCGGCGTCAAGAGCTGGGTGCCCGACGCGACTGGCGCCGACGCGATCCTGGTCCTGGGCCGGACCACTGCGGGTCCGACACTGTTCTGCGTCGACCCCACTGCAGACGAAGTCTCCGTCGAACCGATGCGCGTGCTCGACGAAACCCGACCGATGGCCACGCTGACGTTGCGCGGTGCCTCGGCCGAACTCGTCGGACGCGAGGGCGCAGGCGGGCTGCTGCTCTCCCGACTGCTGGATCTGACGGTCCTCGCGCTGTGCGCCGAACAGGTCGGCATCGCCGAACGGTGCTTGGAGATCAGCGTCGAATACGCCCAGGTACGAACACAGTTCGGGCGCCCGATCGGAAGCTTTCAGGCCGTCAAGCATCTGTGCGCCGAGATGCTCGCCCAGGTCGAGATGGCGCGCGCGGCGACCGACGACGCGGTTCACGACGCGCAGAAGGGCGATCCCGGCGCGGCCATAGCCGCTGCGGCAGCACACCTGACCTGTTGCACGGCAGCGATGTACGTGGCCAAGGAGACCATTCAGGTTCTCGGCGGGATCGGGTTCACCTGGGACCACCCCGCGCACGTCTACTTCCGACGGGCAGCTGCATCCCAACTCCTGCTCGGAGGACCCGCCGTCAGCCACGAGCGACTGCTGGAACGCATGGGCATCTAGCACATGCCAGCACCGATCAACTGAAGCAGTCGGCGGCCATGTTGGCGATGTTGATGATGCGGTTGAGGCCCACCCGTGACTGCTCGTAGCCGGTGGCGGGGTAGCCGTTGGTGAGGAACGCGAAGGACAATCCGCTTTCCGGATCGGCGAAGCCGATCTGGCAGGGAGCACCGCCGTGGCCAAAAGTCTGCGCGCTGCAGGCGGTCGGCAGGAATCCCCGTGATAGACCGTCGTCCCCGGCGACGACGACGAACAGCGCGACGTTGCCGGGGACGCTTCGGGTACCGCCCCGTTCGCCGGTGACCGGGAGGGTGACGCGGACCCGCAAGGCGTCGGCGACGACGTCGCGGCGCCACAGCGATGAGCTCATCAACCCCTGGTACCAACCGGCGAGATCTGCTGCCGTGGCCACCAGGGAATGGCTCGGTTCGCCGGCCGCCAGGATCTCGGGCCGAGACAGATACCACGGACCCCACGGGTTGACCTCGGTGTCACTGTCGCCATCGGTGCGCACGAAGGTCGCAACATCGCCCTGGCGCTGCACCGAGGGCCCGATCTCGATGCTGTGCAGACCCAACGGCCCAGCTAGCTCGTCGGCCAGATACTGGGCGATCGGGCGCCCGGTGACCCGTTCGCACAACTCGCCAATGATCCAGGCCGCCGAGGTCAGGTGAAACTCCAGAGCGGTACCCGGAGGCGAGGTCAAGCGCCACTTGCCGAACGCCTCCAGGCGCTGATCGCGGTGCAGCATCTGCGGATAGGCCAAGGGCGCCAACGGGAAGCCGCCCACGTGGGTGACCACCTGTTCGACCGTGACCGACTCCTTGCCGTTGGTGGCAAACTCGGGAATGTAGGAGCCGACGGTGCGCCCGATGTCGAGCAGCCCGTCCGACATCAGCTTCCACAGCACTCCGGCCACGACCGGGCGACCTGCGGACTGCAGAACATAACGAGTTGCCGTGGTGGCCTCCCCGAAGGCCTCGAATGCGTACTGCTGCCCGTCGACGTTGATGGCCACTTGTGCCGAGGGCAGCACACCCGAGTCGACTTCGAGGCGGACCCGCTCCAGCACCAGATCTATGCGGCGGGAATCAGGGATGTGTGAGGGACGCTTGATCACGCGATACCTTTCAATGGAACGCTGTCACAGTCGGCCACGTACCAGCGCAATGCTCTGGCTGTACGCGTAAGGTCTTGTGCATGGTGAGGTGCATCGACAGGTGGGAGGAAATGTGGCCAAGCGACGCAG
>NZ_JAVRPS010000537.1:0-5486 GCF_032162105.1 Mycobacterium sp.
CGGCGATCGCGGCCATCCGATGAAAGGCCACGGTGGCCTCGGCACGCGTCCAACCGGTGATGGCATCGACCAACGCCGCATCATCGACATGCAACAGGTCATCGCACTGGGCCAATTCCTCGAACACCCTTCCAATCATGCTCGCAGACCCAGACATTCAGCCGACCCGCAACCACGGACTGGGGATGAATCCGCGACTGTGGACAAATCAGCCGAACACCGACGCCGAACGCCCGAGATGTCAGTGCCGCGTGCTAAGCACCTACCTCCGGGACAACACCACCGGCCATTACCAGCATCGACAAACACCGCACCCGAAGTAATGACTCAGGACGCTGAGCGGAGCCAACCAGCTTCATCGCCGCGGCCTCGATCGCATCCTCCGACAACAGCACTTCGAGTGCGGCGTCACCGAGGGGAATGAAGCTATCAGCGCTCGCGACACGGTCGAGGCCTCCGGTGAATCCGTACTCAAGCAGGGCGGCGAGGATGCCTTCCCCGACTCCCCCGGTCTTCCGGGTCTCGTCGACGATGAGTCGCTGAGATTGGATATTCTATGCGATCACGGTTCCTCAACGCTAACCGCCGCGCGCCTCGGAATGCGAGCGAAGCGTGCCCGTTAGTCCAACGCCAGCGGGCGGTGCTCGATGAGGTCGCGCACCTCGCCGGTGCCGAGTCGCCTCCGGAAGGCAGCCACGGTGTAGCCGACGACCGTCGCGTCGGTGCGCGCCCGCACGGTCGCAGCACGCGGCATGTGGAACAACGGGCCGATCTCGCCGAAGTAATCGCCGGCCACCGCGACCTTGAGCAATTCCTCACCGCCACCGGGTAATTCACGCACGATCTCGACCTCGCCTTCGGTTATGACGTAGATCAGATCGCCCGTCGTGCCCTGCTCGAACAGTACTTCGCCCGCCACCAGCCGCACGGTCTCGGGCGGCCGGTCCGTCGTCGCGAATTCCGGCACGAGCTCCACGATGCGATCGGCCAGCGGCAGAATCCGACTGTCGTGCGTGGCGACTACGACCATCCGATCGCCGGAGGCCAGCTCGCGGATCAACCTCAGCACTTCCTCAACCTGAATGAAGTCCAGGTGCGCGGTTGGCTCGTCGGCCAATATGAGGGGCGGGTCCAGCGCGATCGCCCGCGCGACCGCGACGCGCTGCTGCTGGCCGCCGCTCAGATCAGCGGGCCGATGGGTGACCCGATCCTGCAGGCCGACCCGCGTCAGCAGTTCCTCAGCACGCTCGCGCGCCATGCGGCGAGACATGCCCGCCGCAAGCATCGGCACCATCACATTTTCCAGCGCGGTGAGGCTGGGCACCAGGTTGAACGCCTGAAAGACGATGCCCACCGTGTCGCGACGGTATTTCGTCAGCCCGCGCGCGTCGAGGGAGGTGACCTCGACGTCGCCGAACTTGATGGCGCCCGAGTCGGGTCGAAGGATGCCGCCGAGACACGACAGCAACGTCGTCTTCCCGCAGCCGCTGGGACCCATCAGGATCACCAATGACCCCGCGGCCACGTCGAGGTTGAGGTTGCAGATGGGGCGGACCGCATAATCGCCGCTGGAGTACTCGACGACCAGGTCCTGGATGCTGAGATCACCCACGGTTCAGGGACCTCCGAACGCCAGCGCGGGATCGACGGAAACCGCGCGATGCAGTCCCGATGCACTGGCAATCAAGCCGATCACGACGGCGACCACGGGCAACGCGACGAGCGCCTCCGTGGGCACGATGACCTGCATCGGGAACAACGGGCCAAGCGCCATCGATAGCACGGCACCCACCAGTGCTGCAAGGAGCGCCACCACGATCGCCTGCATCGCCAACCCGGCGGCGATGTTGGGGGTCGGAACGCCAATCGCCTTGAACACCGCGAAGTCTCGTAGCCGCTCGAGCGCGGAGAGATAGATCACTGATCCGACGACCAACGCCGCGACGACCCACAGCAGAATGGCCACGATCGTGATCGAACTCACCGCCACCTTCAGGGGCCGGAGCAGATCGGCGATCGCGCCTGCGCGGTCGATTGCCTCATAGCCGGCGGGTATCTGCGCGAGTGTGCCGCGAATTCCGATCGACGCGACCAGCTGTTGGCCGCCGTACACGACCTGCTGCGCGCCGGCAGTGGTGAAGAAGACGTTGGGTAGGTTGGCCAGCGCGGTCGAGTTCTCCACGATGCCGACGATGCGCAGCGTGCGCGAAGCGATCTCGATCTCGTCGCCCACATGTCGGCCGAGCGTGCTCGAGACCGCGACCTCGTCGGGCGTGGACGGCGCCCGTCCCTCCGAGGTGACCGGCATGCCTGGGCCGCGCTCGGGTGCGCCAAACAAGTCGGCATTGCGCGTCGAATCGCCCTCGGTGACCGTGCCGCCGGCGTATGTGAGCGGAGCCGCCGCGACCACGCCCGGCATCGCGGCGATCCGCCCGAGTTCGACCGGCGCGAATGGCGTCGCCCCGACGAACGGACCGGACGCGCCTGCCTTGACCAGGAACACGTCGACACCAAGTGCATCGACGGTCTTTTCGGCCTCCACCCGGAAGCCGTTCGCGAGCCCCGTGAGGACGAGCGTCATCGCGAAGATGATGGCAGTGCTGAGGACCGCGATGACATAACGGCGCCTTCGCCACTGCATGTCGCGCAGCGCAGCCATCAGCATGTCTTCGACGTTACCGACGCCCGCTGATACGCGGGCCGAATCTGGCTAGGTCCCGTGCGGGAGCCTCACTTCATGCTGGCCACGTTGTGCCACAGAGTCTTGAGGCTGTCGGCTCTGCCGTCGCCGTGCCAGGTACGGCGAACTGAACGACCAGGCCGACGAGAGTGGCCGAGACTGCCACGCGTGTCATCGCGACGGCACGGGCGCAATGCTCTGCTCGAAGCTGAACACGTTGGTGGGATCGTACTTCGCCTTGATCGCGCGCAGGCGGTCGACGTCTGCTCCCCAGTAGGCGGTCTCCCAGTCCGCCATGCCGGCATTCGGCACATTGACGTAGGCGCCATTCACGTAGGGCGCCAACGCCTGATGGAAGTCGGCAATCCACGCCTGGCACTTCGCAGTCAGTGGATCGGCCGTTGCCGGTGTCCCGCCGCGAACGCCCCAGCCCGCGCCTGGTTCGGCGTAGAAGATGGCGTTGCGGTGGGCGAACGCCGAGCCGCCGAAGGGTTCACTGTCCGTGACGGCTCCGCCGAAGGCATTGGTGAAGTAGTTGCTGTCCGGCGTGGGTGCCTTCGACATGTACTCGCACACCAGCCCGATCGCTCTCGCGGGGAACGGGTCGGAGACGAACTGCGAGAAGAACTTCCAGTTCGCAGCCTCCTCGGCGGGCGGTATCTGAAATGCCGTGTAGGTGTCGGACCAGCTCGCGCTTGTCGTCGAGACATCGGGACTGCCGATGGACAGAATTGGCGCGAGCAGCCCTGTTGCCTCTGCCTCGGACCCAGATGCGAGCACAGCGATCAGCGTGATCTTCTCACGCAGCATCTCGAGCTGGCTGGTGAGCCGGTTGTCGGCATGGGGGGCAGTGCGCTGCCAGGCCTCGAACACCTCGGGTAGGTCGTCGAGACCCGGCCACGTCGCGGTCACGTAGATCGTCTGCGTCAATGGGTGGATCGTGTACGTCAGTGAAGTGACGATGCCGAAATTGCCGTTTCCAGCGCCGCGAAGCGCCCAGAGTAGGTCTGCGTTGTCCTTTCCGTCGGCGATGATCGCCTGTGCCCCACCGTCGTCCGATGCGACGACGACTTCTACCGCCAACAGGTTGTCGGAGGCCATGCCGAAGTTGCGGGTCAGCAGTCCGAAGCCGCCGCCGAGGGTTGCGCCGACGAGGCCGACCGTCCCCTCGGTACCGGTAGGCGTAGCAAAACCGGCCTCGCCGAGCGCGGACACGACTTCCAGCTGATTGAGTCCGGCGCCGACGGTCGCGGTGTTCGACGCCAAGTCGATCGTGGCCGACTTCATCTCGCTCACGTCGATCACGATGCCGTCGTCGACAGACGACCAGCCCTCGAGGCTGTGGCCACCGCTCCGCACCCGAAGCTCGACGTCGTTCTGCCGCGCCCAGGCCAATGCGTTGACGACGTCCTGCGTTTCCCGGGCGAACACGATCACCGTTGGATCGTGTTCGAACAGCCGGTTGTACGAGATTCTTGCCGCCCCGTGATCGGCATCCCCCCGCCGGACGATTCTTCCGGTTAGCTCGGTTGGCCGTGCCGTGGTGGACGTCATTTGGTCACTTCGGCCACGGCAGGGGCAGCCTCGCCCGGTTCGTGGTCGAGCACCTCGCGGTTGAAGATCATCATGTACGCGAAGTACAGGGCCCCCACCACCAAGAGGCCGCCCACCATCACAATTGGGGCGAACGAGCTGGCCGGTGCCAGGATGAAGATCAGCGCACAGACCGACCAGATCAGCGCCGCGATGGCCACAGGCGTCTCGAAGCGACCAAGACTGAAGCCACCTTCCTTGTGGTCGAGACGTTTTCGCACCGTCAAGTAGAGCACTACGATCGCGCCGTAGGTGACCGCCGGGAACACCGTGCCGGACGTGATCAGGTCCAGCAGTGCATCACCCGGCAGTGCGGAGAGCACCGCGATCCCGATGACGACCGGCAGGATGGTGGCCGGGATGGGGGTCTGCGTGCGGCTGTCCACCCGCCTCATCAGTCGATGGGCGGGAAAGCGGCCATCGCGCGCCATCGCAAAGATCATGCGTGAGCAGCTGGCCAACACCACCAACCCACCCCCGAAGAAGGCAATCGCGATGACGACGAGAAACAGGCGTTCGGCGATCGGGCCAAGTTGGTCCCGCATGATCGCCGCGACGGGTGACTCGGCGGCCGTGACTTCGGGGATGTCCTTGATCGCGACGGTCAGAGCGATCAGGAACAACAGGCCCAGAACACCAGCCGCGGCAACCGATCCCACGATGGCGCGCGGGACAGTGCGAAACGGGTCCTTGGCCTCCTCTGCCATGTTCGCCGCGGAGTCGAAGCCCACGAGTGTCCCGAGGCCGACGATCATGGCGATCATCAACCCGCCGCCCAGCGCGTAGTAGCCCGACTCTCCCTCGGCTACTCCACGCGACACGAGATTGCCAGCGGAGCCGGTGCCCGTGACCGCCACGGCCACCAACAGCGCGACCGCCAGCACCGCGACGATCGACACCTCGATGGCGACCGCCACCGAGTTGATCATCGCGACGATCTTCGTCGAGGCGATCGCCAGCACGGCCTCAATCACCATGATTACCACGGTGATGATCCGTGCGGTGTCTTCGCTCGGCGCCATGTTGAACAACGGCATCAGGCACTGACTCGCCATCGCGTTGTTGATCGCCATGAACCCGGTGATCAGGTAGCAGAAGGTGAGCCAGCCGAAGAACCACCCGATCTTCGGGTTGGCCAGTCGAGAGCCCCACTGGTAGGACGAGCCCGACAACGCGATGCGGGCCGCGAATTGCGCGATCACCAGCGCGATCA
>NZ_JAVRPS010000538.1:0-10529 GCF_032162105.1 Mycobacterium sp.
ACGTGGGCGCAGCGCTGGCGACCGCCGCGGCCGGCCGTCGTTTCGAGGTCGGGATCCGTCCGGCGGGTGCCCCGCCCGCGCCCACGTTCACCACGGCCGAGTTGGCGCCAGGGTGGCTGGCACTCGCCCGCGACCCCGGACCGCTGCTCGGCCTGACCGCGCCGGAACCGGGGGCGGCGCGAGATCTGTTGGCGCGCAGGGACGACACCTTCGCCAAGGTGCAGGAGCACTACTACCGCGATCCGCCGCAGATCGAGCGTGGCTGGCGGCACTTCCTGATGTCGACGTCCGGCCGGGTGTACCTCGACATGGTCAACAACGTCGCGGTGCTCGGGCACGCCCATCCGCGAGTGGCCGATACCGCAGCACGACAACTGCGCAGGCTCAACACCAACTCGCGGTTCAACTACGAGGCCGTCGTCGAGTTCAGCGAGCGTCTGACCGCCACGTTGCCCGACCCACTGGATACGGTGTTCCTGGTGAACTCCGGCTCGGAGGCAAGCGATCTGGCGTTGCGCCTGGCGACGGCGGTGACGGGACGCCGTGACGTGGTAGCGGTCCGCGAGGCCTATCACGGCTGGACGTACGGCACCGACGCGGTGTCGACGTCGACGGCCGACAATCCCAACGCCATCGCCACCCGGCCGGATTGGGTGCACACCGTCGAATCGCCCAACAGCTTCCGCGGCAAGTACCGGGGTGCCGACGCCGCGAAGTACGCAGGGGACGCGGTGCGACAGATCGAACGGCTGGTGGCCGCCGGCCGCGCTCCGGCGGGGTTCATCTGCGAGTCTGTGTACGGCAACGCCGGCGGCATGGCACTGCCGGACGGCTACCTGCCGCAGGTGTACGCGGCGGTGCGGGCGGCAGGCGGGCTGGCGATCGCCGACGAGGTTCAGGTCGGTTACGGCCGGCTCGGCGAGTGGTTCTGGGGGTTCCACCAGCAGAACGTGGTGCCCGACGTCGTGTCGGTGGCGAAGTCGACCGGCAACGGCTACCCGCTGGGTGCCGTGATCACCAGCCGCGCGGTAGCCGATGCGTTCGGCTCGCAGGGCTACTTCTTCTCGTCGACCGGCGGCAGCCCGCTGTCGTGCGCGATCGGGCTCACCGTCCTCGACGTGCTACGCGACGAGGACCTGCAGGGCAACGCGTCCCGCGTCGGCGGCCATCTCAAGGCGCGCCTGCTCGCGCTGCGCGACAAGCATCCGATCATCGGCACCGTGCACGGCATGGGGCTCTACCTCGGCGTCGAGATGATCCGCGATCAGGAGACCTTGGCGCCGGCCACGGCCGAGACCGTGGCGATCTGCGACCGCATGCTCGAGCTCGGCGTGGTGATCCAGCCGACCGGCGACCACCTCAACATCCTGAAGACCAAGCCGCCGTTGTGCATTGACGTCGATGGCGCCGACTTCTACGTCGACGCGCTCGATCGCGTGCTGACCGAGGGTTGGTAGTCGCGCCGCCTGCTGGCCAGATCCCGTCGATGCCTGGCGCGCACGGCGGGGGCGACGGCGGCTGCGATGCCTTAGCGTGAAGCGCGATGTCGGCCATCCTGCTCAGCGTTCACGTCATCGTCGCGATCCTGGCGGTCGGCCCAATTGCCGTCGCGGCGAGCATGTTTCCCCGTTATGCGCGCGATGACGCGGCTCGGCCCGTTGCCAACGTGCTCTACCGCATCTGCGAGACGTACGCCGTGGTTGGCGTGGCAGTTCCGCTGCTGGGCATCGCGACGGCGGTCTCGATGGGTGTGCTGACACAGGCGTGGGTGCTGGTGTCGATCGGGCTGACCGCCGTGGCGGCCGTGGTCCTGGTCGCGTCCGTCCTGCCCGCGCAGCGCGCCGTACTCGGTGGTGCATCGGCCGGGCGGATGGCGATGTCCACGGGGATCTTCAACCTGCTGTGGGTGGTCGTTACGATCCTGATGATCGTGCGACCTGGATCGTCAACGGGCGTCTAGCCCCAGTTCCGAGGACGCGAAGGAACGGGCGATGTGCTTGATCTCGTCGGTCGGCGCATCCCGGATCACCTTCTGCGCGCCTAGACCGTCGATCAGAATCAGCAGCCTGCGGGCGGTCACTGCCACGTCGGGCACGGTGAACTCCGGTTCAGCGACAAGCAGATCTGCACTGCGCTTGGCGCCGGAATTTTCATCGGCGTCATGCTGCCCAGCCTGTTCGCATTACCCCCGACGACATATCGATCACCAGTGCGCTGCAATGAGCGCGGCGACCACCCGTTGCGGGTTGCCGTGTTCCCCGAGCACGGAAGGTATGCAGTCGATTTCGACTTCGCGGCATTACCGGTTTCGGAATCGATGCGTCGCTGACTGCTCGAGCGATTCGTGGTGGCGACGGGTCCGAGTGGTATGTATCGAACGGAACGTTCGGCGCGGTCGCTGATGAGCGCGGTGCGGTCGTTCGCCACATACCTTGGTTCGTTGGATCACTCGCCGGACACACCGGGCCAGCTGCGGGGTACCCATTGGGACGGCTGGTACTGACAACGTCGGTGGGATCGCGGAAGTCATTCTGCGGGGCGGTAAGGACCCTGACAAGGGGATGCCCGGACATTCCCGCGGAGTTCTTCGCGCGGGCCGCGCGTACACGCGTCCCGCCTAGCGCCACGAAGCTGCCGAGCTATACCCCTGAAGAGTTCAGTATTTGGCGTCCGGCCTTGATTGTGACGGCGCGTTCATCGGGGCTACGACGTCACCCTCGTCGGCGCCGCGCACACGACGGAGGACCTGACGTCGTACGCGCACCGCGGCCCGATGAAGTCATCGCCTACACGAATCTCTACTGGGGATACCAGTCGGCGCCGGCGCCGGACGGCCGAAGTCATCGCGACCAAGGACGTCGACGTCGGCTGAGGCGATGGGCTAGCGGGCGCGGCGGGTCGCCTCCTGGGCGAGCTGAACACGCGAGGTGACCGCGAGTTTGGCGTACACGTGCGTGAGATGGCTTGCCACCGTACGCGGCGACATGAAGAGCCTCGTCGCAATGTCCTTGTTGGCGAGCCCATCACCAACTAGCCGGACGACGTCACGCTCGGTCGGGGTAAGGGAGGCCCAACCACTGGCCGGGCGCTTGCGTTCGCCGCGGCCACGCCGGGCATAGGCGATCGCATCCTGTGTGGACAGCGCCGCCCCTTCGTCCCAGGCCGCTGCGAAATCGTCGGCGGACACGAGGTCGCGAACCGCGGCGACCAAGGAGTCGTGCCCGCTCTGGTAGACGGGGTTCCGACGCGCGCCCATGCGCTTTCGCAGCGCGTCCGCGGCGCCGAGCAGTCGGACGAGCCCGTTGGCACCACCCGCCGCAACCGTCGCAGCTGCCAGGCACTCCAAGGCGTCTGGCGTCGCTGTATGGGCGTCGACGGAACTGGCGGTCGACAGCGCCGCATGCGCGTCCTGCTCCGCAGCTTCTACGTCATCCTCCGCCAGCGCCACGCGTGATCGCGCCGTCAGCGCCATCGCGCGATAGACACCATTCGTCAATGAAACAGCCTCGTCGGCATACTTCCTAGCCGTCGCGAGTTCGCCACGGGCGAGAGCTATTTCGGCCATCGGAGTGCCATTCGCGCTTGGAACGGGATGGGCACTCATCTGCTGCCGCGCCGTCGTGCCCGCCGAGACCGCCGTCTCCATGTCTCCTGCGAAGAGCGCGGCAAGCGCCAACGGGGCATAGCCGATCGCCTCGGCGAACCCGCCGAACTCCGAGCCCAATCGCGCGGCGGAAATCGGCGCGGCTTGCCCGGCCTCGACATCGCCGATGCCGATCAGCGTGTACGCCAGATGGGACAGGGCGGCGAGCTGACCGAACGGATCGCCACCGACCTCGGCCTCCGTGAGCAACTCACGGAATTCGATTGCCGCAAGGACGAACTCGCCGCTCAGCATGCGCGCAGTGCCCGGCCCCCAGAACCGACACATCCGAGCGACGAAGTGGTCGCCGCGCTCGCGGGCGATTCGAAGTCCCTCTGCGCCTGCCTCCAGCGCGGGACGCGGATCGCCCGCCATCGCGGCGGCATAGGACTTCCACCAAAGGGCGTGACTCAAGTTCCGCTGGTCCTCCGTCGCACGCGCCAGTCCGAGGGCTTCGTCCAGGTGGAGATTCGCCGCGTCTGCGTCGAAGACGCCCGCACTCCCGCAGGCGATCAGCGCCCTCAGCAGCAGTCCTGATTCGCCAACGTTTCGCGCGATGGCCAGCGACCGTTCGGCGCAACGAGCGGTATCGGGTATGGAGAGAACGGAATTGAGCAGTGCGACATCGGCGAGAGCCCGACCGCGCACGGCGGGGTCTAGGTCGTCGGCGCACTCACCGACCGCAACGGCGTGAAACCAGGTCAGCCCCTCGACGATGCGCCCCCCGGACAGCCAAAGCGGTTGCAGCGCCGAGGTGAGTCGAAGCGCCTCCGCGATGTCGTCATGGCCAACGCTCCACACGAATGCGGCTCTTACGTTGTCGAAATCACGATCCGCGACCTCTTCCATGGCGGTCGCCAGTCGAACGTAGTGGTCACGGTGACTGTGGTCGAGCTCATCGATCTCGCGGGCTTCTCCGAGTTTCTCCATCGCATACTGGCGTATGGTCTCCATCAGCCGGTATCGCGTTGTCCTGTCGGAATGTTCGGCGGTGACGAGGGACCTATCGACGAGTCGGGCCATCAGGTCGATAACGTCGCGGGAGTCGAATTCATGGTCGCTGCAGACCGATTGAGCAGCGGCCAAGTCGAACCCACCCGTGAACACGGCGAGTCGGCGAAAGATCCTCCGCTCGGGCTCGGTCAGTAGGTCGTGGGACCAGTCAACCGAGGCACGCAGTGTCTGCTGTCGTGGCGCCACCGTCCGCGCCCCGCCGGTGAGCAGGCGGAATCGGTCGTCGAGCCCATCGCGGATCTCGGTCAACGACAGTGCTCGCACGCGCGCCGCGGCCAGTTCCAGCGCGAGCGGCATCCCGTCGAGTAGACGACAGATGTCCGCCACCGCGGCGTCGTCATCCGCCGTCACCGTCAAGTCCGGTCGAGCTCGTCGGGCGCGCTCGGTGAAAAGCTCAGTGGCCTCGTCCACCAACGACAGAGATGGCACCCGCCACGTCAACTCGCCAGGCATGGCGAGGGGTTCGCGGCTAGTTGCCAGCACCGTCAGCGCGGGACACGCGCCAAGCAAGGTGGCGCTGAGTGCGGCGCTCGCCTCGAGGAGGTGCTCGCAGTTGTCCAGCACCAGCAGTACACCGTTGTCGTCGATGAAGCGCATCATGCCGTCGTCTGGAGACCGACCGGGCTGGTCGGGCAGACCCAAAGCACGTGCCGCGGTGAGTGACACCAGCCCGGGGTCGGAGATCGGCGCCAAGTCGATGAACCACACGCCGCCCGAGCGGTCGGAATCCCCGGCGAGCTGAGTCGCCAGCCGCACCGCCAGTCGGGTCTTTCCGATCCCGCCAGCACCCGTCAGCGTCAACAGCCGATTGCCGCGCAGCAGGCCCTTAAGGTCGGCGACCTGCGCTTCACGCCCGACGAAGCTCGTCAACTCCCTGGGGAGGTGCCGCTGGTTCGCCACGGAACCGCTCAATCTCCGACCCCCGACAAGCGTGGCCTACGTCCTTTTACCGATGTTCTCGACGGCTTACCGCCGGATCCTCTGACCATCATCATCCACCACGACAAGGGAGGCCCCATGGACGCCACATCTCTCACCCACGACGATGTCACCCGCGACGAAGTCATCGCCCGCAACCTCGCTGTGGTCGCCGACCATTTCGCCAACGAGAACCCGGACGGCATCGAGCACGTGATCGCCGGTTACGCCGACGACATCGTGTGGGAGGCCCCGGCGCGCAGCGTGGTGTTTCGGGACAAGGATCAGGTTCGGGCTGCCTACCTCAGAGTGTTCGAATCGATGGACGTCCACGGGCTCACGCCCATATCTCGGTTCGCTACCGAGGACTGGGTCTTCGACGACAGCATCGTCGAGTTCACCTTGACCGGAGACGGGTTCACGAACTGCCCGTTCGAACTGGGCACACGGGTCAACATGCGGCTGGTGCACGCGTTCCAGCTGCGCGACGGGAAGATCTGCCGCGAGAACGGCTACGAGATCAGGCGTCGCGCCTAGCGTGCCAGACCCGTCGCAACTTCGGCCCAGTGCACAAATCCGCACCAGCCGCGAACCCAACCACCAGGTCACAGCCCTACAGGATCGCGAATCCCGCCACAGTGATAAGAGTCAAGCACCCGCGCCACGACTGTCGGTCGTTCAACGAGACGAACGCGGCTGATCCAGCTCATCGAGTAGCTTTGCTCGCGAGTTCTGACGTCATTTGATCGCGAATTTGAACGTCAGGGTGGATGGTTCTTCGCGATCGCTTATCGTGAAATTTGACGTCACCCGGATTGGGTTAAGGGGTCATTGGCGCTTGGTCGCAGGCAGCAGTTCCGGTCAGTCGACTGAATCTGCGTTCGTCGGATGCTGTCGACGACTGTTGGGTGCGGCGAGGAGGCCCGCGGTGGCGGTAAGCAGTCCGCCGAAGACGAGTAGCGCGGGGGTGAGGGTGATCGCGGTGGCGAGGGCGCCGACGAGCAGCGGGCCGCCGGCGTCGCCGAGTTCGCGGCCGACTTCGGCGGCACCCATGGTTTGTCCGAGTCGTTCTTTGGGTGCGGTGGCAGCTAGGTAGGCGAAGCCGATTGGGGTGATGAGCCCGACCCCGACGCCGATCAAGACTGCGGCGGTGATGAGCCCGGCGACGCCGGGTATGAGCACCGCGACGCAACCTAGGGCGGTGAGCACGAGGCCGGTGGCCAGGCCGGTGCGGTCTCCGATGCGGCCGTCGTCGCGTGCACGCCCGGCGCGGGGTTGAACGAGGGCGGCGGCCAGCGCGAGCAGTGACACGATCGCCCCGGTGGCCAGCGGGCTGAGGCCCCGCTCGGCGCCGATGACGGGTAGGAATCCGACTCCGACTGAGAGGGCTCCGGTAGCGGCGGCCAACGCGAGGGTGGGCCGCACGAAGTCGGGGCTGGTGAGTCGGCGGGCCAGGTCGGCCACGGTTTGGCGGGTCCGCGGCAGCGGCGCAACGCCGGGCACCATCACCGTTGCCCATCCGGCGACGGCGACGCCGAGTGCGGCCAGGGTGGCGAACAGCAGGTTGTAGCCGCCAGCGGTGATCAACACGCCACCGAGCAGCGGGCCCAGGGTGTAGCCCAGGCCTTTCCAGGCGCCGTAGCGGCCGAAACCCCGGCCTTGACCGCCCGGCGGGGTCAGCCGCGACACCAACACCCCGGCGGCCGGGGAGAACGCGGCGGCGGCGGCGCCTTGGCCGAACCGGGCCACACCGACCCAGGCGGGATCACCGGCGATGACGAACGCCGCGGAAGCGGCGGCGAACGCGAGCAGCCCGCCGAGCAGGACCGGGCGGGCGCCGATGCGGTCGGCCAGGGACCCGAACACCGGTTTCAGTGCCACTTCGGCGCCGTCATAGACGGCTAACAGCAGCCCCAGTGCCAGCAGGGAGGCGTGTTGGCCGTGGGTGTAGCCGCCGAGGCTGGCCGCGATGCTGTGCGCTCCGAACGCGGTGACGAACCCGGCTGCATACAACGGCAGCACCTGCCCCCGGGTACCGACGGGGCCGACGTCTGACCGTTCGGGCGTGGTCATCGGCTGGCCGGAGTGAGCGGGTGGGCGGCGGTGAGCAGTGGCCGCATCAGGCGGCTCCGTTCGGCGTGGGTCAGCAGCCAGTGCAGGCCTGGGCGGGCGGCGCCGAATCCTGCGCCGCCGATCGCGGTGCCGAGTATCAGCCCGGCCAGCACGTCGTGGATGTATTCGGCGGCGATGTAGACGCGGGTGAACGCCATCGCCGCCGCCGCGATCATGGCGACGGTGCCCAGCTTGCGGTCGACCAGCCACAGACCTGCGGCGAGGGCGCCGGCGAGCACGGCGTAGTCGGAGGGGAAGGATCCATCGGTGCCGCGGTGGGCCAACACGACGATGTCGGGGAGCACGACGTAGGGGCGCGCCACGTGCAGCGCAGCAACGATCGGTTGGTTGATCGCCACCGCCGCCAGCACGCCCAGCGGCGCCCACGTCGCGGCCGCCATCACGTTCAGGTCACCTGAGCGTCGTGCGGTCCACCACCCCGCCAGCAGCAGGGCGGCGAAGATGACGATCCCATGATCGGCGTAGCCGATCATGAACGGGTGCAGCCAGGGGGTGTCGCGGGCGAACTCGTTGATCAGGGGAAACCACCGCGGATCAGGGTCTGATATCACGCTCGAAGTCCTGGGTGCTGATTCATGTCGGCGGCGGTCACATCTGGTGCAGGGCGGTGAAGACCCGCTCGGTGTAGTCGGCAAGTCGTTCGGTGCAGTGTTTGAGGTGCTGGTCGGCTTCGGCGGCGGTGGGGGCGCCGAACACATCCCGCGCGGCCAGCTCGCGGTGCCAGCGGCGCAGCCGCTCCAGGCTGTGTTCTTCTTCTTCGAGTTCGGCCATGGTGAACTTGGCGATCCGAATTTCCTTGTCGATCTCGGCGTCGAATTTGGCGCAGTCGGCGAGGAACTCGGCCCACTCCTCGTCGCGCTCCGCGGTGAACAGTGCCTCCAGCCGGGCGGCGTCGGGTTCGTCGCGTCCGGCCGCGGTCAACACGGTCACCTCACCGTCGCCGCGTTCGGCCAGCTCCACGGTCCGGGCGATCCCGTCGGCGAACACCGGGGCGTCGGGCACCGCCCACACGCCTTGGCCCAACAAGACCGCCCCGGCCCGGCGCAGCTCCCGCCAGACCGCCACCCGATGCCGCGAGGGGTCGGCCGGCACCCGCACCAACAACACCAGCCACCGCACCGCATCCTCCATCACACTGACGAATGTATCAGCGGTTACACTTGCTCGTCACCGGCTGGATCCGGCGACCGATTTTGACCACCGACCTCCCGACAACCTGGCGCGGGATGTCCCGCACGCCCAGCGGCGTGCATTACCGAGAGCAGCGCCCATGATCAGCTACCTGCAGGCCGTCGTGATCGGCCTCCTACAAGGTGTCACCGAACTGTTCCCAGTCTCCAGCCTCGGGCACTCCGTGCTGGTGCCGGCGTTCATCGGCGGCAGCTGGGAGGCCCTGGTCACCCAATCAGCGACCTCGACCAGCGAGACCAGCCCGTATCTGGCCGTCATCGTCGCGCTGCACGTCGCGACGGCCGTGGCGTTGATCATTTTCTTCCGCTCCGACTGGGTCCGGATCATCCGCGGATTTCTCCGCACCCTCCGGCCCAGCATCGCCGCGCGGCGCCTCGTCACGACCGACGCCGACGAGCGCCTTGCCTGGCTGCTCATCATCGCCACCATCCCGGTCGGCATCACCGGACTGGCCTTGGAACACACCTTCCGCACCCTGTTCGCCAAACCGCTGGCCGCCGCAATCTTCCTCACCATCAACGGGCTGATCCTGCTGGCCGGTGAAGTGCTACGTCGCCGCGCCCCCACCGACACCGAGGACCCCGACGCGATGAACGACGCCGACCAGGCCCCCGGACTCCAGCTGGTCGCCGACCCACCGCCGGTCACCGGTGCCACCAGCCCTGTCGTCGAGTCTGAAACAGCTCCCGCGACGCGCCGCCTGGCCACGCTGCACTACGGCGAAGCCGCCATCATCGGGTCGTTTCAAACCTTCGCCCTGCTCGCCGGGATCAGCCGCTCCGGCATCGCCATGGTCGGCGGCCTGGCCCGCGGACTCTCCCACCGCGACGCCGCCCGATTCTCCTTCCTGCTCGCCACGCCCGTCATCCTGGCCGCCGGCGTCCTCAAACTGCCCTCCCTGGCCGGCCCGGCGGGCGACCACATCCACGGACAAGTTCTCGTCGGCGCCCTCGTCGCCGGACTGGCGTCGTATCTGTCCGTGAAGTGGCTCACCCGTTACTTCGAGACCCGCACCCTGATCCCCTTCGCGATCTACAGCCTCCTCGCCGGGACCATCTGCATCATCCGCTTCGCCTGATCAGCGATCACCAAACCACCGCCGCGGCAACAGAATGCGGGCTCAAAGGACGCCGCCAGACCCCTAGTCGACAAATCAAGACCCGCTGCTACAGATAGCTTTCGTGGACGAGACACACGGGAGTCTGGATCGGCTCAGTCCGCTGGTACAGCGACGAGAGTGTCGAGAACCCGATGCAACACCGTGGAACCGGCTAGAGATCCAGTGGCCTGGACCTGGAGGGCCTGACGCCGCGGCTGAAGCGGACTCAGACCACGATCATCACCGCCGCCATCGCGATCGTGTTGCTGAACGTGGGCGTCTTCGTGTTCGACGCGGTCCAGTCGGTCACCGCGATGACCATCGCACTCAACGCCGTCATCACGCCGTGGGTCGCGATTCTGGCGATCGGCGCGCTGCGCACCGGTACTTACGACCCGACCGATCTGCAGGCGTTCGCGCACGGCCGGCGCGGCGGCCAGTACTGGTTCACCGGCGGCTGGAACGTGCCCGCCGTCGTGGCCTGGAGCGTGGGCGCGGGGTTCGGCCTACTGACCGTGAACACCGAGCTGT
>NZ_JAVRPS010000539.1:0-18846 GCF_032162105.1 Mycobacterium sp.
CCGCGAAAACGAAAGCACCCCCAGCCCTGACTCAAGGAGACAACGATGGACGAACACGCCTACCGCGTAGGCGCAGCAGTGGAGTACCTCGTGCGTCGGATGGAGACGTTCTGCACCGTCTCGGGTACGGACGTGTTTATGTACGAGGGCCGTGTCCGTGCCGGCATCCCAGTACGCATGTCGGCCACCAACGTCATGAGGGGTCAGGCCCGAAACTATGGCATCCATCGGGAGCTATACCCGGAGGACACCAGGAGATCCTGTACGGCATCACCGGATCACCGGAGGGCGCCGAAGCGGTCAGGGGCTTCGTGGACGCACTCAGCGGCTCGCTGAGAACGGTGTGTACGGAGTAGCGCGAAGCACCACTGCTTCGACATGGTGTTGGGAGACCTGGGCTGCACGACGCACGGGGCCACCATGGTGATTCCTGCGCCCGGATTCGACCCAGGGGCGACGCTCGCGGCCGTCGAGCAGGAGCGGTGCACCGCGCTCTACGACGTGCCGACGATGTTCATCGCGATGTTCGGCCATCCCGACTTCGCCGCGCGCGACCTGTCGTCGCCGCGCACCGGCATCATGGCGGGCGCGATCTGTCCGGTCGACGTGATGAAGCGCTGCATCAACGAGATGACCATGACCGAGGTTTCCATCGCCTACGGAATGACCGAGACCTCGCCTGCGTCCTGTCAGACTCTGATCGACGACGACCTGGAACGGCGCACCTCGTCGATCGGCCGGGCCCATCCGCACGTCGAGATCAAGATCGTCGACCCCGACACCTGTGCCGTCGTCGAGCGGGGCGAACCCGGTGAGTTCTGCACTCGCGGCTACTCGGTGATGCTCGGGTACTGGCAGGACGACGACAAGACTTCTGCGCACGTCGAGGAGCGAGTACAACAGGGACGCGATCGATGCCGACGGGTGGATGCACACCGGGGATCTCGCGGTGATGCGCGAGGACGGCTACTGCAACGTGGTCGGCCGGATCAAGGACATGGTGATCCGCGGCGGCGAGAACATCTACCCGCGCGAGATCGAGGAATTCCTCTACACCCACCCCGACATCGAGGACGCCCAGGTCATCGGAGTTCCCGACGAGCGCTACGGCGAGGAGACCTGCGCGTGGATCCGGATGAAGCCCGGTCGTGCGCCGCTCGACGCCGACGCGGTGCGCTCCTTCGCCGCCCGCAAGCTGGCGCACTACAAGATTCCCCACTACGTCCACGTCGTGGACGAGTTCCCGATGACCATCACCGGCAAGGTCCGCAAGGTCGACATGCGCGAGGAGAGCGTCCGGCTGCTCGGCCTCTGAGTCCGCTCCGGTGGCAGCGACGTCGCACTGCTGCCACAGTTGACGCATGTCCGCCGCGACCACGTCCGCCGTCCTCGGGCGACGTGCGTGCGCGCTGGTCGCGGTGTGTTCGGCCGCGGTGCACGGGCTGATGCTCGGCCAGGCAGGCAACCCCGCCGTCGCCACCCTCGTCGTCGCGATGATGGGCGCCTGCCTCTACTGCGCCCGCGACCTGTGGACGGCGAGCTCGCCGCGGGCGTGGTGCGTCGTCGCGGTGATGAACCTCGGCATGGTCGCGGTGCACTGGTCGGCGCCGGGCCACCACCACGGCGGGGCGGTCAACACTGCGGTGGCGCTCCCCACCTCGACGCTGATGACCGTGGCGACCGCGCTGTCGGTGCTCGAAGCGGCGGCGGCCACTGCGGTGCTCTACGTCCAGAGCAGGGGCCGCACCGTCAGCGTTGGCTAGCCCGTTGGCGGGGTGAACTGGCTGAGCACCAACTCGGCGCCCTGCGGGTCGCGGACCCTCACCGTCTTCGTCCACTGGGTGTCCTCGGTGTCGATGACGGTGCCGCCGAGTCCCTCCGCGGTAGCCGCGGACGCGTCCCGGTCGCCGACGGCGAAGGTCACCTGCCAGCGTTCGGGATGGCCCTCCGCGATGATGCCCATCCATCCCACGGCGTCCTCGAACCCGGGTGGCGCCATGATGCCAGACTGCCGCTCCCTGATGTCGGGGTCGACCGTCGCGGCGAGGTGATCGCCGTAGCCGGGCCTGCGGATCATCGTCGCGAACCCGACGTCGTCGACCTCCCAACCGAACAGCTGCGAGTAGAACGCGGCGGCGGTGTGGGGATCCGACGTGAGGAGGTCGCTGAAGTTCCACGTCCCTGGCACGTTGACCAGTTGTGCGCCGAGCCGCTTGCGCGCCTGCCACAGCCGGAACTCGGCGCCGCGGGGATCGACGCATACGGCCTGCCGCCCGCCGGGCCCGGCGTCGACGGGCGCCAGGGACACCGTGCCCCCAGCGGCTTCGACGGCCTTGGCGGTGGCGTCGGCGTCGTCGACGGCGATGTAGGTGCGCCAGGTGACCGCCTCGTCGTCGGAGTCGGGCGACGCGATCGCGGCGACGTCCTGGCCGTCGATGGTGGCGATCAGGTAGTTGCCTGGAGTATCGGTGGGAATCGCGTCGGTGAAGGTCCAGTCGAAGAGGCCGGCGTAGAAGCGGCGGGACTCGTCCAGATCGTGTGCGACGGTGTCCACCCAGCTGGGGATGCCGTGTGGATAAGCCTTCGGTTCAGTCATGCGGTCAGAGTGCCCGATGGCACCGACACGCGAACGTCGGTGGAGGATGTCTCGACTCTGCAAGCCTCATAGGCAACCAATGGTTGCGCGAGAGGGAACGCTCGGCTACGGTGATATGCAACCAAACGTTGCAGAAAGCGGGAAGCCCATGGAGTTCGGAAGCATTGAGCGCGAGATCTACGTCGACGCGTCTCCTGAGATCGTCTTCGAGGTGATCAGCAGTCCCGAGCACATCCGGGAGTGGTGGAACGGTGCGGAGACCGACCTGTCGCCGACCCCGGGCGCGGTCGCCGAGATCGCGTGGGGGAGGAACACGGCGGAGCCGCACATCGAGGCGCTCACGGTCGTCGACGCGGAACCGCCTCGCTGGTTCTCGTTCCGGTGGGTCTACGACGGCGCCGCCGTGGCGACCCCCACGAACTCGCTGCTGGTCACCTTCGAGCTCGTCCCGTCTGGCGCGGGCACGGTGGTCCGGGTCACGGAGACCGGCTTCCGGGAGAAGGGGTGGGAGATCGCGGTTCTCGAGGCGGCGTACATAGACCACGTGAAGGGCTGGGACATCTTCGTGCCGAGCCTCGGCGACTACGTCACCCGGCTGGTGTCGACGGCATGAGCGTCGCCGTCGACGACGATCTGTGGTCCGCGATCGGGGACCCGACCAGACGCCGGATGCTCGACCTCCTGCTCGCCGAGGGTGCCGGCACGGCCACCACCCTCAGCGAGCGATTGCCGGTGACACGTCAGGCCGTCGCGAAGCACCTGGTGGTCCTGGACCGCGTGGGCCTGGTTCACGTCACGCCCGCCGGACGCGAGCGGCGCTACCAGGTGGACGAGGCCCAGCTCGCCCGCGCGGTCGCCCAGCTCGCGGACGTCGGGGCGACCTGGGACGCCCGCCTGCGGCGGATCAAGCGGATCGCCGAGGCGATCCAGCGCAGACAAGAGAAATCCTGAAGTTCCGGTTCGAGACCGGCGGCTTCGACTGTCGAAGAGGCCGGCGCAGACGCGAAACGTGTCGATTCCCGTCAGCGATGCACCAACCCCGACAGCCGCCGCGCCAGCACGCTCCGCACCGCCGGGATGCGACCGGCCAACCCGATCGCGACGTTGCGAACCGGCCGCACTGCGCGCGGCAAGGTGGCAAGGCGCGTCAGGCGGTCGGTCAAGGTGATCACCTGCTGCGCGATCGGCCGACGCGCCGCGGCGTAGTCGTCCAGCACCGCGTCGGGGGCGCCACCCAGCACGAGGGTCAGCGCTTCGGCCAACGCGACGGCGTCCTGGATGCCGAGGTTCATGCCCTGTCCGCCCGCCGGGCTGTGCACGTGGGCGGCGTCGCCTGCGAGCAGGATCCGGCCCGAGCGGTAGGTGTCGGCCACGCAGTGGTGGATGCGGAACCGAGAACCCCACAGCACGTCGGTGACCGTCATCCGGCCGACGCCGTAGCCGCGGTCGTCCAGAATCTGCTGGACGAACTCCGCCGACGGCACCTCGGGGGCGTCGTCGACGGGAGCGACGACCCGAAACGCGCCGCCGGGTAGCGGCGCAACGACCGTGAGCCCGGCGGCAGCCCAGAACAGGACGACCTCGTCGACGGGCGCCTCGCCCGTCAGGCGCACGTCGGCAAGGACGAACGACTGCTCGTACTTGCCGCCGTGGAATCCGATGCCTGCCTGCTCGCGCACGGTGCTGTGCATGCCGTCGGCGCCGACGACATAGGCGGCCCGGACGACGTCACCGTCCTCGAACGCGGCGGTGACGCCGTCGGCGTCCTGCGTGACGGCGCTCAGCACCTTGGGCCGGAGCACTTCGCCACCGAGCTCGACGACCCGGTCGAGCAGCAGCCTCTCGGTGTCGCACTGGGGGAGTAGCAGCGTGTAGGGGTACGCGCTCGGCAGTCCGCTGAAGTCGATCGGGATGAGCACCTTCTTGCCGTCGCGGATGGTGAACCGCGGCGCCTGGACGCCCTCCTTCGCCAGGCGGCGGGCCACGTCCAGTCCTTCGAGCACCTCGAGCGTGCGGGCGTTGATGGCGCCGGCGCGCGACGTGTTGGCTCCTGCGGTCTGGCGGTCGACGATCGTGGCCCTCGTGCCGCTGGCCAGCAGTGATGCGGCCAGGGTCAGGCCGGTGGGGCCGGCCCCCACGATGAGTACGTCGGTGTCCTTCATGAGAGTCTCCTTTGCTCGTACTTTTGCCAACGCTTGTTGGCATTCATATGGTCCACCGCGTCGGAAGAAAAGTCAACAGGCGTTGGCCTACACTCGTTGGTATGGGTAGGAAGGCCGATCAGACCAAGGGCGTCATCCTGACCGCGGCCAGGGAGCGCTTCGCCGAATCGGGCTACGAGGGCGCCACCATCCGCGCGATCGCGGCCGACGCGAACATCGATCCGTCGATGGTGATGCGCTACTTCGGCAACAAGGACCAGTTGTTCGCCGCGGCCGCGGAGTTCGACCTGCGCTTCCCCGACCTGTCCGGCATCGAACGATCCGAGGTGGGCGCGGCGATGGTGGCGCACTTCCTGTCTCGCTGGGAGGACGACGATGCGCTGATCGTGCTATTGCGGTCCAGTACCACGAATGCCGAAGCGGCCCAACGCATGAAGGGGATCTTCGCGACGCAGCTGCTGCCCGAGATCGCGAAGTTGACGCCCGAGGACGCCCCGCGGCGGGCCGGTCTGATCGCTACCCAGGTGCTCGGCATGGCGCTCTGCCGCTTCGTGCTGCGGATCCCGCCGATCGTCGAGATGACCAGGACCGAGCTGATCGACTGGCTCGGGCCGACGCTGCAGCGCTACGTCGACGGCCACTAGCCTTCCTGCGTTGCCGCGGGGCGGCCTGCCGCGATGTTCAGTTCTGGCGGGAGTACCCCGGTTTGGAGAGCAGGTCCCGGATGCCGGCGTCGATGAATGCCGTGTCGACCGGGTTCGGCCCACCTCCGGCGAAATGACCCCAGATACCGGGAATGACTCGCACTTCACCGTGCGCGATGTACTGCGACGCCCAGTGCTCGTCCTCCGGCGGAAAGTAGAGGTCCTTCTCGGCAGGCATCGCCAGTAGCGGGCACCGGATCGAGGCAAGTGCCTTCTCGACGTCACCACCGAAACCCGGTGTGTTGCCGACATTTCCGCTGTGCCAGGTACGGAGCATGGTGATCAGGTTGTTGGGGTCGCGCCCGTCGCGGAAGAAGTTCTCCCAGAATCCGTACAGGAAGTCGTCGAACGAGGTGAACCCCAGTTCGCGCCACGCCTCTTCCTAGTAGAACGCCTGTGAGAAACCCCAGCCCGAGTACACCCGGGCAAACGCGCGTAATCCCTTGATGGGTAGCGCATCCGGGGAATAGTCGCCGTCGGCCCATACGGCGTCGGCGGTGAGCGCGGCGATCAACGACTCGAGGAAGACCTTGTTGTGTGGCGCAGTCTTGCTCGACCCGCAGAACGGTGCGGCGCGTTGCACCATCTCAGGGTGACTCACGGCCCACTGATAGGTCTGGCCAGCACCCATCGACCATCCGGTCACGAGCGCGATGGTCGAAATGCCAAACTTCTCGGTGACCAGTTTGTGCTGCGTCTGCACCTGGTCGTAGAACGTCACGGCGGGAAAGCGGGCCCGATCATAGGGCGCAGGGGTGTTCGACGGTGACGACGACAGCCCGTTACCGATCATGTTCGGAATGATGATGAACCATTCATCTGGGTTGAGCGCTTTGTCTGTGCCGATTAGCCATTCGTTGTCCGTATGCCACCCCGAATACCAGGTGGGGTAGACGATGACATTGGTCTTCTCGGCGTTGAGCGTGCCGTAGGTCTTGTAGGCCAGTGTCGCGTCTCGCAGCGTGAAACCACTCTGCAACGTGAAGTCGCCGAGATCGAAGTACTCGGCATCGGTTGGTGCAGGCATGATGAGATCCCTTTCAACTCTTTGGTGTCGGCCCGTGGTGGTTTAAGGTTACGTGCTCACCGCGCACTGACCGCGGTCGATGCGTTGTGGGCTCCGCGCGGACGGCCGCACATCGATGTCGAAGGTCGCTGTCGGAACTTAAAGCGTCGCACAGGAGTTCGGCACATCCACCACGCCGGACAGACGCCCTTCGACGGGGCGGCGCCGAGCTAGGCCTCGATCTCGCCGACGATGCGCCGCTCGATGCTGGCCCTGGCAATCGCGGGCAACACCACCAGCCCGTCGAGTTCGTGGCGGGCCTTGGCGTAGGCGCTCCGCCGTTCCTCGTGCGTCGCGGCCTCGTCGGAGGCCACGCGGAGCAGGTGCTGTGCGCGTTCCAGCCGCTGCTGGCCCTCCGGCGAGAAGTCGCTGCGCCGTCGGCGGATCGCCTCCGCCTCGGCCACGTCGAACGCCGATGCGTAGTCGTGCACCGCGTCGCGGTAGTCGAGTTGGGTCGCACGGTCGCCGATGGCGTCGTCGACGCTCGCCGGGCGCAACAGGTCCGCGCGGCTGCGGGACTTGTGGAATGCGACGGTGAGCGGTTGCCGCATGTCCGTCATCATCGGGAAGTCCAGCAGCTTGGCGACGTCCATCTCGTAGTCCAGCCAGCGTGCGTCGATGCGGTCGTGGTGCCCGAGGAGCTTGGTCAGCTCCCTTCGGGACGCGACTTCGTCGAGCTTGGCGCGTCCGGACGCCTGCGCCACCGCGATCTTGGTCTGCTGCTTGATCCGATACTTCTCCAGCCGGCGCTCCGCGCGCCGCTCGTTGGCCGCCGCGACCGCCCTGACGCCGCCGCCGATCATCCCGCCCAGCGGGAAGATCAGCCACCAGAAGTGCCACAGGGAGTCCACGGTTTCCAGAATGCCACCGCCGCGAGTGCGACCCCCGGACTCGGCGATTCAGCGCGGAGCGAAATCCGCGGTTCGATGTATTCCGGCCAGCGCGCGGGTCACACCAGTCCCGCCAGCCACTGCGCGGGGCGAGTGTCGAATTGCCCGCCTTCGAGCGAAAGCGGGCAGCCGATGTTGCGATTCGCTCGGAGGCGGGCACATCGATGGGTCGTCCGACCGCGGAGACTGATGTGGCGGATGTGACCTAACGGCCCGCCAGGCCGATCCGTCGGTAGCGGCGCAGCCGCGCGGCCAACCGCGCCTCGACGGGCACCGCACGCAGCCGGTGCAGCTCGTCGGCGATCGTCGCCGACAGGCGTCCGGTGAACTCCATCGGAGTGTCCGCCGCGTCGGGGTGCTCGGGCACTATCACGTCCACGATCCCGTGGCGCATCAGGTCGGCCGACCGAATGCCTTGCGCCGTAGCCAGTTCCGCGGCGTGGTCGGTATCGCGGTAGACGATCGCGCTGGCCCCCTCCGGCGGCAACGGAGCCAGCCAGCCGTGCAGCGCGGCAAGTACCCGGTCGGCGGGAACCATCGCCAGCGCCGGGCCGCCGCTGCCCTGACCGAGTAGCACCGACACCGTCGGGGTGTCCAGCGTGACGAGCTCGGCCAGGCACCGGGCGATCTCTCCGGCCAGCCCGCCCTGCTCGGCCTCTGCCGACAACGCAGGGCCCGCGGTGTCGATGACGAGCACCAGCGGCAGCCGCAGCCCCGCCGCCAACGCCATGCCGCGGCGGGCTTCCCGAAGCGCCTTCGGACCGACCAGACCGCCGACGACGCGCTGCTGGCCGAGCACGACGGCGGGCTGGCCCCCGAACCGGGCCAGCGCGAGCAGCATCGTCGCCGCCTCGCCGCGGTCGGTGCCCGACAACAGCACGCGGTCGGTGGTCCCGTGCCGCAGCAGGTATCCAATGCCGGGCCGGTCGGGCCGTCGCGACGCCTCGACCGAGTCCCACGCCGGCACGTCGGGGATCGGTTCTGGCGCAGGCGCGGGTGGGGCCGCGCCTGGCTCGTCGGCCACCACCTTGAGCGCGCGGTCCAGCGTGGAGCGCAGCAGTTCCAGCGGGACGACGCCGTCGATCACGCCATGACGGTGCAGGTTCTCCGCGGTCTGCACGCCCGACGGGAACGGCTCGCCGTAGAGGTGCTCATACACCCGCGGCCCGAGGAAGCCGATCAGCGCGCCGGGTTCGGCGGCGGTGACGTGTCCCAACGACCCCCACGATGCGAACACCCCGCCGGTGGTCGGATGCCGCAGGTACACCAGGTAGGGCAGGTGTGCCTGCTTGTGCAGTTCGACGGCCGCCGCGATCTTCACCATCTGCAGGAACGCGACGGTGCCCTCCTGCATGCGGGTGCCCCCGGAACTCGGCGACGCCACCAGCGGCAGGCGTTCGGCCGTCGCGCGCTCGATGGCCGAGGTGATCCGCTCCGCGGCAGCCACCCCGATCGAACCGGCCAGGAAGTCGAACTCGCAGGCCACCACGGCGACCCGCCGCCCGAACACCCGGCCCTCGCCGGTCAGCACCGATTCGTCGAAGCCCGTCGCAGCCCTGGCCTCGGCCAATTCCCGCCGGTACTCATCGTCGGCGTCGACGTCCAGGGGTGCGCGGTCCCAGCTGCGGAACGATCCCTCGTCCAGCACGGCATCGCGGAGCGCAACGGCGCCGATCCGGCTCACAGGGAGAGGCTATCGGCTGGGTCGATAGGCTGGCCCAATGATTGGTGCTACCCGAGTTGGCAACGTGTTGACCCTCGAGATGCAGCGCGAGGACCGCCGCAACGCGCTGAACTGCGAACTCGTCGACAGCCTCCGTGAGGCGATCGAGCAGGCCGCGGCCGGCGACGTCCGCGCGATCGTGTTGACCGGTGCCGGCGACGTGTTCAGCTCGGGTGCGGACCTGACCGACGCGGCAGGGATGGCGGAGCGGCTACCCGACAAGGCCAAGGCGCTGAACATCGCCATCGACGTCGCGCCCATCCCCGTCATCGGCGCGATCAACGGTCCCGCGATCGGGGCCGGCGTCATCCTATCGATGATCTGCGACCTGCGGGTCGTGGCACCCAACGCGTACTTTCAGTTCCCCGTCGCGAAATATGGCCTGGCGCTGGATAACTGGAGTATCCGCCGGCTTACGTCATTGGTCGGTGCTGGCCGGGCCCGTGGCATGCTGATGGCCGCCGAGCGGCTCACCGCGGACGTCGCACTCCAGACGGGACTGGCCAACCGGCTGGGCACGCTGGCCGACGCGCAAGCATGGGCCGCCGAGATCGCCGGGTTCGCTCCTCTGGCCCTGCAGCACGCCAAGCGAGTGCTCAACGACGACGGCGCATACGAGGATCCGTGGCCGGCTCACCAGGAGTTGTTCGAGAAGGCCTGGGCCAGCCAGGACGTCATCGAGGCCCAGGTGGCGCGCATCGAGAAGCGACAACCGAACTTCCAGGGCGCCTAAATGTTGCGGGGGGCGGCCCGCCTGGTCGGGGGAACGGCGGCGATCGTCGGTGGCGGCTGGGTGTTGCGGGCAATGCAGGGTGCCCCCGCCGCCCTCGGCGCGTCCCCGGTCGAGATCGACGCCGCCACGAAGGGCTCGCCGAATTACCACGACGGTGCCTTCAAGAACCTCGAACCGTCATCGACGATCAGCCTCACCCGCCAGGAGCAGTGGGTAATGGCGCGCGAGATCATCGGGGGTAGCTCGCGGCAGCACCCGTCGGAGCCCATCCCGCTCGTCACCCCGGCCGCTGATCTGCCTGCGGCCGACCTCGCCGCCACCTGGTACGGCCACTCGTCGGCCGTGATCGAGATCGACGGCTACCGGGTTCTCGCCGACCCGGTGTGGAGCGACCGGTGCTCGCCGTCGCAGGCGCTGGGCCCGCAGCGCCTGCACCCGGTGCCGGCCCCGCTGGACGCGCTGCCCGCCATCGACGCCGTCATCATCAGCCACGACCACTACGACCACCTCGACGTCGACACCATCAAGCAGCTGGCCCGCACGCAGCGGGCCACGTTCTTCGTGCCGCTGGGCATCGGCGCCCACCTGCGGGCGTGGCACATTCCGAACGACCGCATCGTCGAGCTGGACTGGAATCAGAGCGCCGATCTCGGCGAGCTCACCCTGGTGTGCACCCCTGCGCGGCACTTCTCCGGACGGTTCCTGACCCGCAACGTCACGCTGTGGTCGTCGTGGGCGCTGATCGGCCCGCGGCACCGGGCCTTCTTCGGCGGCGACACCGGATACACCAAGAGCTTCCCCGACATCGGCGCCGACCACGGACCGTTCGACCTCACGCTGATGCCCATCGGGGCCTACCACCCTGGCTGGCCGGACATCCACATGAATCCCGAGGACGCGGTCCGCGCCCACCGCGACGTCACCGATGCCGGACTGCTGGTGCCGATCCACTGGGGGACGTTCCGGCTCGCGCCGCATCCGTGGTCCGAACCGGTGGAGCGGATGCTCGTCGCCGCCGACGCCGAGGGCGTCGACGTCGCGATTCCCAGGCCGGGCCAGCGCGTCGAAACCGGGCCGCGTTCGACTTTGGACCCGTGGTGGAGGTCGGGCGGCTAGCGTGCTGGTGTGCGCCCTGCCCCGGTGATCCACCTGATCGCGTCGATGACCGCGCTGACCCTACTCGCGGGTTGTGCCTCGTCGCCGCCGCCGCAGTCCGAACCGTCGAGCGGCCCTTCCTCGTCATCCGACGTGCCGCCACCATTGGTACCGGCGATGCCGCTGCCGGACAACGCCGTCGAGAACGCGGTCGCAAAACTCGACGGCCTCGCCGCGGATCTGATGACCAAGTCCGGCATTCCCGGCATGGCGGTCGCCGTGGTGCACGGCGGAAAGACCGTGTATGCCAAGGGATTCGGTGTCAAGGACGTCCGCAACGGCGACGGCGCCGAGAATCGGGTCGACCCCGACACCGTGTTTCAGCTGGCGTCGTTGTCCAAACCGCTGGGCTCGACGGTCATCGCGCACCAGGTCGGGGTGAACGCGATCAGCTGGGACACCCCGATCGTCGAGAAGCTGCCGTGGTTTGCGCTGTCCGACCCGACCATCACGAAGATGGTCACGGTCGGCGACATGTACTCGCACCGGTCCGGACTGCCCGACCATGCAGGCGACCTGCTGGAGGACATGGGCTATGACCGGCGCAATGTCTTGGAGCGGCTGCGGCAGTTGCCTCTGGATCCGTTCCGAATCTCCTACGCGTACACCAACTTCGGGCTGACCGCTGGCGCCGAGGCGGTCGCCGTCGGCGCGGGCAAGTCGTGGGAGGACCTCAGCCAGGACGTGCTCTACCGACCGCTGGGCATGGCGTCGACGAGTTCGCGGTTCGACGAGTTCACGGCCCGGCCGGACCGCGCGCTGGGCCACATCCACGTCGATGGGAAGTACGAGCCGCTCTACGTTCGCGATCCGCAGCCGCAGGCGCCCGCGGGCGGGGTCAGCAGTTCGGCGAACGACATGACCCGCTGGCTGACGATGGTGCTGGCCAACGGCACCTACGACGGCAAGCAGATCGTCGACGCCAAGGCGCTGCTGCCCGCGGTGACCCCGCAGATCGTGTCCAGCCCGGCAAGCGAACCCGCAATGCGGTCCGGCTTCTACGGCTTCGGGTTCAACGTGGGCTCGACGTCGGCGGCCCGCATGCAACTCAGCCACTCCGGCGCCTTCGAGCTCGGCTCGGGCACCAACTTCGTCATCCTGCCGTCGGCCGACGTGGCGATCGTCGTGCTGACCAATGCCACCCCGTCCGGCGTGCCCGAGGCGCTCACCGCGCAGTTCGCCGACCTGGTGCAGTTCGGTGACGTTCGCGAGGACTGGTTCACGCTCTACAACGACGCCTTCAAACAGATGGAGGTGCCGTTCGGCTCGCTGGTCGGCAAGCAGCCGCCCGCGAACCCCGCGCCGGCCGCGCCGTTGGCGAGCTACGTAGGCAGCTACGACAACCGGTACTGGGGACCGGCCCGCGTCGCCGAGAAGGACGGCGCCCTGACGCTGTCCATCGGCCCGAAACTCACTGTTCCGCTCCAGCATTGGGACGACAACGTGTTCACCTTCTCGTTCGTCGCCGAGAACGCGCCGCCTGGAACCGTTTCCAAGGCCACCTTCAATGGTGACAAGCTGACGCTGGAGTACTACGACCAGGACGGAATGGGAAGCTTCACCAAATGACGACGACCGCAGTCGCTGCAGGCCTGTCGGACGCCGAAGTCGCCCAGCGCGTCGCCGAGGGCAAGACCAACGACGTGCCCGCGCGGGCCGCTCGCAGCGTCAAGGAGATCGTGCGCGCCAACGTCTTCACGCGCATCAACGCGATCCTCGGCGTCCTACTGATCATCGTGCTGGCCACCGGATCGTTCATCAACGGACTGTTCGGGCTGCTGATCGTCGCCAACAGCGGGATCGGCATCATCCAGGAGTTGCGGGCCAAGCAGACGCTGGACAGGCTCGCCATCGTCGGTCAGGCGAAACCCGTGGTGCGCAGGCGATCCGGCACCGCCGCGAGGCCGCCCAACGAAGTGGTGCTCGACGACATCATCGAGCTGGGTCCCGGCGACCAGATCGTCGTGGACGGCGACCTCCTGGAGGAGGCCAACCTCGAGGTCGACGAGTCGCTGCTCACCGGCGAGGCCGACCCGATCGACAAGGACGTCGGCGACAAGATCATGTCGGGCAGCTTCGTCGTTGCGGGCAGCGGTGCCTACCGCGCCACGAAGGTGGGCCGCGAGGCCTATGCCGCCAAGCTCGCCGAGGAGGCCAGCAAGTTCACGCTGGTGAAATCCGAACTGCGCAGCGGCATCAACAAGATCCTGCAGTTCATCACCTACCTGTTGATCCCCGCGGGCCTGCTGATCATCTACACCCAGCTGTTCACCACCGACGCCGGCTGGCGGGAATCGGTGCTGCGCACGGTCGGTGCCCTGGTGCCGATGGTTCCCGAGGGTCTGGTCCTGATGACGTCGATCGCGTTCGCCGTCGGCGTGGTCCGGCTGGGCCGGCGGCAGTGTCTGGTGCAGGAGCTTCCCGCCATCGAGGGGCTGGCCCGCGTCGACGTGGTGTGCGCCGACAAGACGGGGACGCTCACCGAAAACGGTATGCGGGTAAGCGATCTCAAGTCCCTGACGGAAGGGGACGTGGCAGACGTGCTGGCCTCGCTCGCGGCCGACGACAGCCGACCGAACGCCAGCATGCAGGCGATCGCCGAGGCCTACTCTTCGCCACCGGGCTGGAGCGCCACCGCGACGGAGCCGTTCAAGTCGGCGACCAAGTGGAGCGGCGCCTCCTACGGCGAGCACGGCAACTGGGTGATCGGCGCCCCCGACGTGCTGCTCGACCCGACCTCGCCGCAAGCCGAGCAGGCCGAGCAGATCGGTGCGTTGGGCCTGCGGGTGCTGCTGCTTGGTGCGTCCGACCGCTCCGTCGGCTCGCCCGACGCGCCTGGCGAGGTCACCCCGGTCGCGTTGGTGGTGCTCGAACAGCGGGTCCGCCCCGACGCCCGAGACACGTTGGACTACTTCGCATCCCAGAAGGTCACCGTCAAGGTGATCTCCGGCGACAACGCGGTGTCGGTCGGCGCGGTGGCCGGAACCCTTGGCCTGCAGGGCGAGACCATGGATGCCAGGCTGTTGCCGTCCGAGCCCGGCGAGCTGGCCGACACGATGCAGGAGTACACCACGTTCGGTCGGGTGCGACCCGATCAGAAGCGGGCCATGGTGCACGCCCTGCAGGCCCGCGGCCACACGGTGGCGATGACGGGTGACGGCGTCAACGACGTGCTGGCGCTCAAGGACGCCGACATTGGAGTGGCGATGGGCTCGGGCAGCTCGGCGTCGCGGGCGGTCGCCCAGATCGTGTTGCTGGACAACAAGTTCGCGACCCTGCCGTACGTCGTCGGCGAGGGCAGACGAGTGATCGGCAACATCGAACGCGTCTCGAACCTGTTCCTCACCAAGACCGTCTACTCGGTGCTGCTCGCCGTGCTGGTCGGCATGGCCGGGCTGTCCTCGAAGCTTTTCGGCACCGACCCGCTGCTGTTCCCGTTCCAGCCCATCCATGTCACGATCGCCGCGTGGTTCACCATCGGCATCCCGGCATTCGTGCTGTCGCTGGCACCCAACAAGGAGCGCGCCCATACCGGTTTCGTGCGGCGGGTGATGACTTCGGCGCTGCCGTCCGGACTGGTGGTCGGCATTGCGACGTTCGCGTCCTATCTGCTGGCCTACGAGGGTCGGGCGGCGACGCCGAGGGAGCAAACCCAGGCGTCGACGGCCGCTCTCATCACGCTGCTGGTGGGAGCGTTGTGGGTGCTCGCGGTGGTGGCCCGCCCCTACGAATGGTGGCGGGTGGGGCTCGTCACGGTGTCCGCGTTGGCATACGTGGTGATCTTCTCGATCCCGTGGGCTCGCGAGCAGTTCATGCTCGATCCGTCCAACGCAGTACTGACCTCGATGGCGCTCGGGATGGGCGTCACCGCCGCCGTGCTGATCGAGGTGATTTGGTGGGTGCAGGGGAAGGCCCCTGGTGAGCCGCGCCGCCTCTGGCGGTCATCGGCGGATTGAAGAATTACCCGCATCGCCCGAACTATAGGGTGGGGACATGGGATTTCTTGACACAGTAAAGGGCCTGGTTTCGAAGAACGCCGACAAGGTGGATACCGCCATCGACAAGGTCGGCGACGCCGTCGACAAGAAGACGCAGGGCAAGTACGCCCAGCACGTCGACAAGGTGCAGGACGCAGCGAAGAAGGCGGTCGACGGCACCCAGCAGCAGCCGCCGGCACCGCCCGCCCCGCCTGCACCGCCCGCGTCCTAGGGGTGGCCAAGCTGTCGGTCTCGGTCGACGTCCCGCTGCCGCCGGAGAGAGCGTGGGCGGCCGCCTCCGATCTGTCGCGATACAGGGAGTGGTTGAGCATCCACCGGGTGTGGCGCACCAAGCTGCCCGAGACCCTGGGGAAGGGCACTCAGCTCGAGTCGATCGTCGAGGTCAAGGGCATGCTCAACCGGGTGAAGTGGACCATCGTCAATTGGAAGCCGCCCGAGGCCATGACGCTGAACGGTGACGGCACGGGCGGCGTCAAGGTGAAGTTGATCGGCAAGATCAAACGGTCGGAGATGGACCCGGCGGCGTCCACGGTGACGTTCGACGTCCACCTCGGTGGCCCCGCGCTGTTCGGTCCGATCGGCATCATCGTCGCGGGTGCGCTCAAGGGTGACATCCGGGAGTCGTTGAACAAGTTCAAGTCCGTCTTCGCGTGACGGCCGTGCGCTACGAGTACGGAATCGACTTCGACGCCGTCGAGGCCATCGACATCCATACCCACGTCGAGGTCGACGGCCATGGCCACAACGCCTATGACGACGAGTTGGTGGACGCCACCCGGTCCTACTTCAGGATGGGCGACACCGCGGCGGCCACCGTCGAGGAACTCGCAGACCACTACCGCCGGCGCAATGCCGTTGCGGTGGTCTTCACCATCGACGCCGAGACGGCGACGGGCCACGCGCCGAATTCGGTCGAGGACCTGATCGCCGGTTGCGCGCGCAACAACGACGTGCTGATCCCGTTCGGGACGGTCGATCCGTTGCAGGTCGACCGCGCGGTGCAAGGGGTCCGCGCGCAGGTCGGGCTCGGAGTGAAGGGCTTCAAGTTCCATCCGAGCATGCAGGCGTTCGAGCCCAATGACCGCCGCTTCTACCCGATCTACGACGCAATCGCCGGCGCGGGGCTACCCGCGCTGTTTCACACCGGGCAGACCGGGCTCGGCTCGGGGCTGCCCGGCGGGCACGGCATCAAGCTGCGCTACTCCGACCCGATGCTGCTCGACGACGTCGCCGCCGACTTCCCCGACCTGACCATCGTGATGGCGCACCCCGCGGTGCCGTGGGTCGACGCGCAGATCGCGATCGCTGCGCACAAGTCGAATGTGTACCTGGACCTTTCGGGCTACTCGCCCAAGTACTTTCCGCCGCAGTTGGTCCGCGCGCTCGGTCGGCAGCTGAGTACCAAGGCGCTGTTCGGCACCGACTATCCCTATGTCCAGCTGGACCGTTGGCAGAAGGACTTCGACGCCCTGGACATCGATCCTGCGGTGCGGCCGCTGATCTTCAAGGAGAACGCGATGCGGGCGCTGGGCATCACCTCCTAAGCGCGAGAAGACGCAAACGCCCTCGACATGCCGCGGAAATGGGGTCGTTTGCGTCTGCTCGCCAGGGAGGCGCGATGAGTTTTCTGGGCGGCCCCGGTCGGTATCAATGACCGACCCGCCGAGCAAGGAGACCCTCATGGCCAATCGCACGATCGCCCCGCTGGGCGCCCCCACCTGGATCGATCTGCTGACGTCCGACCTGGACCGCGCCAAGGACTTCTACGGCACGTTGTTCGGTTGGACGTTTGAATCCGCCGGACCCGAATACGGCGGCTACGTCACCGCGTCCAAGGACGGCCGACCGGTCGCCGGATTGATGGGCAATGATCCGCAATTCCGGACACCCGACGGCTGGACCACCTACCTGCACTCCGCCGACGTCGACGCGACGATCGCGGCCGCCGTCAACGCAGGCGGCAGCACGTGCGGCGAACCCATGGACGTTCCGGCCAAGGGCCGGATGGCCACGCTGACCGATCCCACCGGCGCGTTCTTCGGGCTCTGGCAGCCCAATGGCCACAACGGCTTCGAGGTCGTGAACGAGACCGGCGCCCCGGTCTGGCATCAGCTCACCACCCGCGACTACCCCCGCGCCATCGACTTCTACACGACGGTGTTCGGCTGGCAGATGCAGGTCGAGGCCGACACTCCCGAATTCCGGTACAGCAACGCGATCTTCGACGGCGAGCCGCTGCTCGGCGTGATGGACGGCTCGGCCTTCATCCCCGAGGGGGAGCCGTCGACCTGGACGGTCTTCCTCGGAACCGACGACGTCGACAAGACGGTCGAGCTGATCACCGACAACGGCGGCGCCGTGGTCCGCGGCGCGGAGGACACCCCGTACGGTCGCCTCGCGGCGGTCACCGATCCGACGGGTGCGGGCTTCAACCTGTCGTCGCTGCAGGACTGACATCACCGAAAGGCAAGCAGGTACGTGCCGCCACCGATCTGGCATGAGCGATGCGCACGGGTGACCTTGACCCTGTCTCCGTCGTCGAGCTTATGTCGGCCCGGATATCTTGTGGCAACGCGTCTTTCGCCGCAGTGGTTGCCCGGACCGCTGACCTGCTAAAGGCTGCCGGCTGTCAGGTGCCCAGGCCACCTCGCACTATGGAACGATCGTCAGTCTGGAATGGGCGGGGTAGGCGGAGGTGCGAATCGTCGCCACATCGTCGGCGGTGACCTCGCGGCCGCGATCGTCGATGAACCCGACGTGCACCGGACGATTGTTCTTGCGCGTCCTTCGCTCGACAGTCGGTCCATCGGGCCGGGGCAGGTAGGCGTCACCCCATTGCTGCAGAGACCCTAGAGCGACGTGAAGCTCCTTACCGGCAGGAGTCAGCGTGTACGCGTACCGGGAGCGGCTGCCTGGCTCCTGGTAGGGCGCGCGGCTCATGACGCCGTACTCGACCAGTGTGGTGAGCCGGTCGGTGAGGACATCCGGGGCGATGCCCAACGCATCGCGGAACTGCGCGAACCGGGTCACCCCGTCCATGGCTTCTCGCAAGATCAAGAAGGTCCACCGTTCGCCAAGCACACCCAGGCTGCGGGCGATCGAACAGTACGGATCCAACACTTTCGAACTTGCCATGGCTCCACTGTAGCTGAGTTGCTCTTTCCTATCCAGCAGGCTACGTTGGAGAAACCAACTCAGCATCTCACCCCTGGAGGACATTCATGAAGCTCGCTGGAAGTACCGCACTCGTCACTGGAGCCAACCGAGGCCTCGGCCGGCACCTGGCCGAGCAGTTGATCGCCCGCGGTGCCACTGTCTACGCCGCGGCCCGCAACCCGGCATCCGTCGACGTGCCCGGCGCGATCCCGATCACCCTCGACATCACCGACCCCGCTTCAGTCGACGCGGCGGCCAAGGCCACCGGGAACGTCACCGTCCTGATCAACAACGCCGGCTCGCTGATCGGCGGCTCGTTCCTGCAGTCGCCGATCCAGGACATTCGGTACGAGATGGAAACCCACTACTTCGGCACCCTGGCCGTCACCCGCGCGTTCGCGCCGCAGCTTGCCGCCGCCGGGACCAGTGCTGTCCTCAACGTGCTATCGGTCATGTCCTGGTACACGACGCCCGAAATGAGCGCCTACTCCGCAGCAAAGTCGGCGGAATGGTCGCTCACGAATGCGTTGCGTCTAGAGCTCGCGAGCCAGGGCACACAGGTCAGCGCCCTGCACGTCGGCTACATAGACACCGACATGGCTCGCCACGTCGAAGCCGACAAAAACGACCCCGCCACCGTTGCGCAGCTCGCGCTGGATGCCG
>NZ_JAVRPS010000540.1:0-4505 GCF_032162105.1 Mycobacterium sp.
CGCCCCGCCAGAGCGCTTCGAGAATCTCAGCCGCAGTGGGCCATTCGTCGCTATCCAGCCCCGAAACGTTGTGGATGAGGCCCGCGGTCTTGGCGACCGTCCAGACATTGATGGTGTCGTCGCAGATTGCTTCGTCGGTGCCAAGCGCGACCGGGATGTGGCGATCGAGCATCGCGCGCCATGGCAGCACGCCGCTGCCGAGCCGCAGGTTGCTAACGGGGTTGTGTACCACCGTCGAACCGGCGTCGGCGATCGCGTCGAGGTCGGCGTCGTCCACCCACACCGCGTGGATCACGTTGGTATGCGGTTTGAGAAGTCCGGCAGCGGCGGTGTAGCCGACCAGGGATCGCCCGGCGAACCGCGGCTGCTCGGTCATCAGGGTGCGCTGGACCTTGGTCTCCAGCATGTGCGCGTACAACGGCAGGCCGTGGCGCTCGGCCAGGTCGTCCAGCGCGGCGAAGTACTCCAGGCTGACGCGTTGCGGCGCGGAGATCGAGACGGCCGCCCGGATCCGGTCGTCCGCGGCACCGTGCCAGGTACCGACCAGATGGTCGTACGCCTCCAGCAACTGGGCGGCGGGAGCCGGCGCCGGCTCGTGGAAAGCAATGACGTCATCGACTTCGGTTGTGAACGGGAGCTTCTCGGCCTCGGTCAGCTCCGGCTGGTCCAGGGCGAGGTACGCCCGGATCCCGCTGTCGCGGTAGGCCGACGCCACCGCGTCGATGATCTCCGGATCGGGGAACGGCATCAGGAAGGCGTCGTCCTGCACGCAGGTGATGCCCCGTTGCAGCATCTCGATGGCACCGAGCATGGTCCGCAGATAGGCCTCCCGCGGGCCGGGCGCCAGGGCCGGGTCGGCGGGCGACTCGAACAGCATGAACAGCTCGAGCGGCAGACTCCGCACCGAGCCCTTGAGGTGGTTGGCCGGCGAATGGAAGTGCGCGTTGATCAGCCCGGGCACCAACAGATGTCGACCGCCGCCCTCGACTATCCGGGCTCCGGGTGAGGCGGGCAGGTCGTCGCCGACGGCGCTGATCCGATCGTCCTCGACCAGAACGTCGGTGGGACCGGTCATCGCGTCGGGGGCCACGGCGTCGTAGACGAACACCTGACGGAACAGCACGGTCATGGGCACTCCAGGTCAACAGGCGCAAAGGTGTTGGCGCGCGAGGTGTTCAGGCCCATCGCCACCAGTCCGGCCGCGATGCCGACGGCCGCGGCGACGCCGTCGATGACGGGCACGCCCAACCTGTCGGACAGCGGGTCGACGAGGTCGGCCAGGCCGGCGCAGCCGAGGACTACGGCTTCGGCATGGTCGGCCGCGCGTGCGGCTTCGGCGAACGCATCGAGGAGGTGGGTCGAGCCATCGACCAGCTCCGCGACCGCCACGTCGACCGAGGTCACGGTGCAGCGGTGCTCGAGCCCGAGCGCGCGGACGACGCGGTCACTGTGGGCGATGGTGCGGGCAGGCAGTGTGATCACGACGAACCGATGCGCCACCAGGCAGGCGGTCTGCAGCGCGGCCTCGGTCATCCCGACGACGGGGCAGGTGGCGACCTCGCGGGCGGCGGGCACCCCGGTGTCGCCGAAACAGGCGATGACGAACGCGTCAGTGTCGTCTTGGTGCGCACGGACCTGCTCGATCACTCCGACGGCTGCGATCGCCTCCTCGGCATGGCTTTCGACGCTGGGCACACCCACCGCAGGGTGGACCCCGGTGACCCTCACACCGGCGCCCGTGACAACTTGGGCCGCCTTGGTGATGGTGGCCGTCAGCTTGGCGGACGTGTTCGGGTTGATCACGGTGATCCGCGTCATCGCACCACCCCAGTGACCGCGGCGAGTAACCCGTCGACGCCGGGCCCACCGACCGCGATGCGCGCGGCCCGCGCACCGGCTTCTGCCGCGGCGTACGCGTCCCCGTTGCGCAGATGTTCGGCCGCGAACGCACCGCAGAACGCGTCGCCGGCGCCGGTGCTGTCCACCGGTTCGATGACATCCGTTGGCACCGCGGTAGGTTCGGGGCACTGCCGGGTCGCCACCAAGCATCCGGCCGCGGCGAGCTTGATCACCACCACCTGTGGCCCCAGCTGCAGGAAGGTCGCGGCCGCCACGTGCAGATCCGACGTGCCGGCGAGCGCGGCGGCTTCTACCTCGCTGGGCAGGAAGACGTCACAGCATCGGACGGCATCCCGCAGAGCGGTCTCGTGGCCCGCGATGTAGTCCTCCTGCGGATCGAAATAGATTGTCGCCGTGGTGCGGTCGCGCAGCCACGCCGCTAGCTCGAGCTGTGCGTGCAGCGCCATCGCCGATACCAGTACGCCGGGCGCGACCAGCACGGCGTCGGATACGTCGGCGGGATGCACCGAGAGCGCCTCGAAGTGCCCCTCGCCCAGGACCAGATCCCACACTCGCCCACCGGTGTCGTCATAACGGATGACATTGCGTACCGTGGGCAGATCGCGTCGTGGCAGCGTCGTGGGATCCGTCCCGGCCGAGCGGATTGCGGCGAGCAGAGCCGGGGTCGCATCGGTGCCCAACGGGGCGAGGACCGTGGGATTGCCACCGGCCAGCCTGGCGGCGAGTGCGGCGAAAAGCGCATCCCCGCCGACGGATTCGACCCGCGCACCGGCGGGGGACACGGCCTCGTCGATGGTGAGGTTGCCGATGCAGACCAGGCTGGGCGCGGTGTCAGTCATCGGCGGCTGCCGCGGCATAGCAGCTGAGGCCGAGGTGGTAACCGACCAGCTGGGCGGGGAGCAGGAAGAGCAGGGGCGACAGCGGCTCCGGGACCGGTGGCAGGGTGATGACGTGATCCGTGAGGTCGTCGAACGCGTGCTCGCCCTCGGTGGTGACGACGTAGAGGCGCCCGCCCCAGCGCAGCGCGTCCGTGCCGGTGTCGACGGCGCGCGGCACCGATGGACCCGAGGGAGCGAGCAGGAAGAGCGGCTCGCCGGCCTTCTGGGAGTTGTAGTGGTGGTACTCCTCGATCTGGATGTCGATCGCGTGCAGCGTCGTGCACTCCTTGACCTTGGCCGCGCCCACGATCGCGGACGCCAGATTCGGTCCGGCGCCTGAGAACAGCACCGTCTGCGGCCCGGCCTCGACCTCGTATCCGGCGATATCGGCGATCAGCGGGTCGATCCTGCCCAGCACCTGCGCCATGACATCGGGAAGCTCATCGAAGGCAGCACGCAGCGGTGCGGCCGCGGCCGGCACGCGCCGCTCGCCCAACCGGATGGCCAATTCCAGGAGCAACGCCAACGCCGCGGTGGACGACTGCGTGGGCCAGCCGATCCGGGTTGCCTCGATCATCAGCGACGTATCGGCCTCGGACTGCAGGGTCGAGTCGGCCGTGTTGGTCAGGGAGACGGTATACAATCCGCGATGTTGAGCCACGAGGAGCGCTTCGACGGTGCGGGTCGTCTCGCCCGAACTGGACAACGCGATAACGGCCGTGCCGGCGTCGACCAGGTGCGCGTGGTAGTACGCGAACTCCAGGCTCTGCATGGGTTCACAAGGCACTCCGAGCATGCACTCGAGTGCCTGCCGCGCGGCGATCATGACGGCCAGCGAGTCTCCGCAGCCGACTAGCACCACCCGTCGGACACCGGTCGCGAGTCGGTCGGCAATGGCGTCGAGATTATTAGCGTTGAGCTGCAGTGTTGCCTGTATCGCCGCTGGCTGGCCGAATAGTTCCGGTCCGGTCGCCTCGACGCGAAAGCGGAGTTTCGGGTCTAGCGGGTCATTGCTCGGCAGGGCGAGGATGTGGCCGCGCTCGGCGTCGGAGACCCGTTGGACGACGGCCCGCTGACGGACATCAAGGGGGCTGGTAACCGGGTCGAGAAGGGGGCTCGCGGGAGCACTCATCGTGGGTGGCTTCGCTTTCGTTCCACGCCATGACGAGCGGTGGCTTCAGCTGGCATGAAATTGAACGGTATACCGTCTGTGTTTCTTCCGTATGGCGTTTTGTGGCGTTCCGATTACGGAAGTACCGCGTGGCAGGGCGTTTCAGAGCTTCCAGGAAGATCCGGCCGGGCTCGTGGCCGCTGTTACGCCAGCGTGGTGGGTCGGGATTGCGGACCTACCGTGAGGCCACCGCGTTCCGTTGCCCGCCTCAGAGGGCAGGGCCTCGCCTAAGAGTCGGTAACCGCTCGACGTTGCCTGTCTACAACGTGTTCATCTATCCCTTGCTACCGAATGCCGACGCGAACACTTCGGAGAAGTCGGAGGCAGCACGGGCGAATATTGATCGGGCACGTCTGCTTGGAATGACGCAGACGTCAGCGCCTCGGATGTACCGCTGAGTGATTGCAAGAGGTAGTCGGAGAGCATTGTGCATTGTGATGGTCTTCCAGTCGGTGAAGTGCTGCCACCAACCAAATCCGCCATTCTGCTTATCGAGATCGTCCGCCAGCTGGTTGGTGAATCTGCCTGGCCCTTCAGGGCGATCCCTACCGAAGACCTGGGATGCGGGGGGCTGCATCGCTCACGGCTGATGAAGG
>NZ_JAVRPS010000541.1:0-4914 GCF_032162105.1 Mycobacterium sp.
CGTAGTCGTGATCACGGGGGCCGCCAGCGGCATGGGGCGTGCGACCGCACATCTCCTCGCCGATGAGGGCGCCGCGGTCGGTGTCGTCGACCGTGATGCCTACGGGCTGGCACGCGTGGCCGATGAGATCAACGACGTAGGCGGCCGCGTCCACGCCGTCGTCGCGGACGTCGGTGAGTCCGACGTCCCGGCAGCCGTCATCACCGAGATCCGAGAATCCCTCGGCGCGATCGACGGCCTGGTCAACAACGCGGGGGTGAGCATCCCTGTGCCGATCGACGGTGACGACTTCGAGGACCACTGGGCGACCACCATGGCAATCAATCTGACCGCTTACGCGCGGTTCGTTCGCGCCGCACTGCCCGATCTGCGCCGGGAGCGCAGAGGCCGGATCGTCAATGTGGCGTCGACAGAGGGCCTCGGCGCGACCGGCGGAATCTCGCCCTACACGGCCACGAAACACGGCGTGATCGGCCTGACGCGGTCGCTTGCGGTCGAACTCGGTCCGACCGGGGTGACGGTGAACTGTGTGTGCCCGGGCCCGATCAACACCGGAATGACCGCAATCATCCCCGACGAGCTGAAGGCCACCTTCGCCCGCCGACGGACGGCGTTGCGTCGTTACGGGGATCCCGAAGAGGTTGCGCACGCGACGTTGTCGCTGCTTCTCCCGGCCGCCTCGTACATCACCGGCGCGGTACTCGCCGTCGACGGCGGACTCACCATCCGCAACGCCTGAGCGCCAACAAGGTCGCGCCAATCCTGTTCGGTCCGTTCGCGACCGCTGTGCATGCCGAGGACGAAGTGAACGCGAACTTGCCCGCCGACTTTCCGGTGAAGACTCCGACCGCGATCGACGGCGGTGCCGCGCATGGCGCAGCCTCGGGTTGCCCTGTTAGTCGGCGCTGGTCTTGCGGCCGTCGTAGGGCGGGACTGCGGGAGCAGTATCCTGCGGCGGCAGATCCCCGGGGCCGCCCAAGACCTCGTCGTTGTCGGGGTCGGTGAGGGGCGGGTTCGCGTCTGGATCGACGACCCCCGCGGGACGATCGGTGGTGCCTTCATCGGTGTCGGTGTTGTGCTGTTGGTCGCGCGCCGTGCTCATGATTGTCTCCTCGCGCACGCCGCTACGGTGCGGCGATGCCCGGGTCGGCTACCCGCACATTCGTCCGCAAAACCCGACCCGGCCCCTTGGGCGACGCCGGCGCTTTGGTGGGAGTGGTCGCCGGATGGCCGAATAGGTGGCGCTCGTCGCGGAGACCGGTGTCCGACGATTTGGTGCGCCCACCAGTCCACGCGGTGGGTGGCGGGCAACGGGCGGCGTAGCGGGTGCCACCCACGGGGTGTCTGACATCGCCGTGGTGGTCGTGGACATGCTCAACGCGTAACGGCATCGCGACGGCGAAATGGCCTGCCCATCAACGATGTTCGCCGTGCACGGGCCGCCGCCGGATCAGGGACGACATCGGCGAGACTCTGCCAGGACGTGGACATCGGCAAGCGGTACACGACGTGTCCGTCCCGCGGGATGTCTGAGCATCGGTGCCGCGCGCCTCGGCGTCGGTCTCCGCCCGGCGTGAGTGAGGGGCGTTTGAGCGGTTCCGACACGGGGAACGAAACGAAGAGCAGCACCATGTGTTCGAGGCACGAAGGGATGAGCGAAATGGCCACACGTCGGTCGTCGATCAAGAACGAGAAGCTCTATACGGAACTACGCAAGGACGGTGACTCCAAGCAGAAGGCGGCCCGCATATCCAACGCCGCCGCAGCACGCGGCACGTCGAGCGTCGCCCGCAAGGGCGGCAAGTCCGGCTCCTACGACGACTGGACGGTGACGGAGTTGAAGAAGCGCGCCAAGGAACTCGGCATCAGTGGATACTCCGGCAAGCGCAAGTCCGAACTGGTCTCGGCGCTGCGCAACCGTTGAGTGCGACAAAGCGTGCCAACCATGTCCATTTCACCGTCCGAGAACCCTCCGATCGTGCCGCCGTTCGGTGACCCGAACCAAGCCCTGTTCAACTGCACCGGAAATCTGTCGCCCAACGTCGCTGACCCACGCGAACTGATCGACCGCGGCGAGGACCACGAGTCGGGGTGAGCGCCGACCGGCTGCGCGCCGTGGGACGACCTCGATGACAGATCAGTCCCAGACGCCTGTCCTGGATGCGTTGCGCGACTACCGGCGCCGGGCCGGCTACGGCTTCACGCCCCCCGGACACCGGCAGGGACGCGGCATCGGCGACACCGTCAGGGAGGTCCTCGGCGAGCAGCCCTTCCACAGCGACGTCTTGGCCTCCAGCGGTCTGGACGATCGACGCTCCCGCGGCGGCTTTCTGCGCCACGCCGAAGAACTCATGGCAGACGCGGTCGGCGCGGACAACGCATTCTTCTCCACCTGCGGCAGCTCCCTGTCGGTGAAGGCGGCGATGCTCGCCGTGGCGGGGGACCATCCCGGCGGACTGCTGCTCGGCCGCGACAGCCACAAGTCGATCGTGGCCGGCCTGATCTTCTCCAGTGTGCGGCCACGCTGGATCACCCCGCAGTGGGACGCCGAACGTCACCTTTCGCATCCACCGTCGCCAGGGCAGGTCGAGGCGGCATGGCGGGACAATCCCGATGCCGCAGCCGCGTTGATCGTGAGCCCGTCGCCGTATGGCACCTGCGCCGACATCGCAGGCATCGCCGAGGTATGTCATCGCAGGGGCAAGCCGCTCATCGTGGACGAAGCCTGGGGTGCGCACCTGCCGTTCCATCCCGAGCTGCCCACCTGGGCGATGGACGCCGGTGCCGATGTCTGCGTGGTCAGCGTCCACAAGATGGGCACCGGATTCGAGCAAGGATCGGTGTTTCACCATCAGGGCGAGCTGGTCGAGTGGGCGCATCTGTCCGCGTGCGCCGACCTGCTGATGACCACGAGCCCCAGCGTCCTGGTCTACGGGGCCCTCGATGGCTGGCGGCACCAGATGGTGCACCAAGGACGCCAGTTGCTTGGTGCGGCAATCGACTTGGCACATGACGCGCGTACCCGCATCGAAGAGCTGGAGGGCCTGCACGTGCTCGACGACGAGCTGCTCGGCCACCAAGCCTCACACGACCTGGACCGACTCCAGATGCTGGTCGACGTCAGCGATCTCGGCGTCTCGGGCTACCAATGCGCCGACTGGCTGCGCGAGCATCGGCACCTCGACGTCGGCATGGCCGATCACCGCCGCATCCTGGCCACCGTCTCGATCGCCGACGACGAGGCCACCGTCGAGCGTCTGATCGAGGCGTTGACCGACCTCACCCGGTACGCGCCCGCACTGCCGACCAGCCCCGCGATCGAGGTGCCGGCTCCTGACCAGTTGGCCCTGGAGACGGTGTGCGCGCCGCGCACCGCATTCTTTGGACCGAGCGTGCAGATGCCGGCCGACAGCGCCGCCGGATGTGTAGCAGCCGAACAGCTCACGCCGTATCCGCCCGGCATCCCGGTGGTGGTTCCCGGCGAACGGCTCGATGCGGCCGTGATCGATTACCTGCGTTCGGGCGCGGCCGCGGGCATGGCGGTGCCCGACGCCACCGACCCCAGTCTGAACACCTTCCGGGTGTGCCGAGCGTGATCGAGGTTCCCCGGAGTTGGGTGCGTGTCATATCCACGACGAGGATGCAGGAGCAACCTTCGAATTGACCGCGGCGCGGCCAGACGCGGGTGTGGAATCGTGTCGGCGCGGGTAAGACGCCGGCATGGACGAACCGGGATTCATCGTCATCGGCAGCGGGCCAGGCGGAGTCAGCGCCGCCGACGCGTTTCGGCATCACAACCGCGAGCTACCGGTGCGCATCCTCACAGCCGATCCGGAACCGCCCTACGCCCGCCCACCGTTGAGCAAGGACTACCTGCGGGGCGACACCGACGACGTGTGGCTGCACCCGGCGCACTGGTACGCCGAACGTTCCATCGACCTACGACTCGCGGCCGAAGTCGTCGCGATCGACCCCGGCGCGCACACCGTCACCGCGGACGGCGACACCTACCCGTACACCGCACTGGTGCTGGCCTGTGGCGCCGCACCCACACCGCTGCCGGTACCCGGCGGTCACCACGCGCTGCAACTGAGATCACTCGCCGATGCTGCGCGGCTGCGGAAGGCAGCGGCCGACGCGGCCTCGGCGGTGGTCGTTGGCGCCGGTTTCATCGGATGCGAAGTGGCTGCTTCCCTTGCCCTCAACGGCCTGGCCGTCACCCTCGTCGCTCCCGAGCGCGTGCCGCAGGAGAAACGGCTCGGCTCTGCCGCGGGACGCCGGCTGCAAGCCCTGGTGGAGCTGACGGGTGCCCGCTACGTCGGGGGAGTATCGGTGCGCGAACTCACCGAAGGCGTTGTGCGCCTCGACAACGGAGTCAGCATCGACTGCGACCTCATCGTCGCCGCGACCGGCGTCACACCCCGCAGCGCGCTCGCCGAGCACGCCGGCCTGAACATCCGGGATTCACGCGTGGTCGTCGGCGCCGACATGCGCTCCTCAGCCCCCGACGTGTACGCGGTGGGCGACCTCGCGCTGGCATTCAACCCTCGGATCGGCCGCCACATCGTCGTCGAACACTGGCAGGACGCCGACGACCAAGGGGCGATCGCCGGATCAGACGCGGCCGGGCAGCCGTCGACATGGCAGAACGTGCCCGGCTTCTGGAGCACCATCGGCGATGCCACGCTGAAGTACCACGCCTGGGGCGACGGCTACGACCATGACCGGCTCCTCGAACGAGCCGACGGATTCACCGTCTGGTACGAGTCCGACGGCTCGGCCGTCGGCGTCCTGACCCACGCCGCCGACGACGACTACGACACCGGTGAAACACTCATCGCCGAGGCACGGCCCACTCCGGTACTCATGAACTGAGGAGCTACCGAGGAGGGACCCAGCGGATTCCCGCTGGGT
>NZ_JAVRPS010000542.1:0-12582 GCF_032162105.1 Mycobacterium sp.
TACAAGGTCCGCGAGGCGGCGCTGTACGCCGAGCAGTCCAAGGACGTCGACATCATCATCACCACCGCGCTGATCCCCGGCCGGCCTGCGCCCCGCATCATCACCGCGGAGATGGTCGCCGCGATGAAGCCGGGCAGCGTGATCGTGGACATGGCCGCGGCCAACGGCGGCAACGTAGAGGGCACCGTCAAGGATCAGGCCATCGTCACCGACAACGGCGTGACGATCATCGGCTACACCGACCTGGCCGGGCGACTGCCCGCGACGGCTTCCCAGCTCTACGGCACCAACCTGGTCAACCTGCTCAAGCTGCTCACCCCCGAGAAGGACGGGCAGCTCACCCTGGACTTCGACGACGTCGTGCAGCGGTCGGTGACGGTCGTGCGCGACGGGGAGACCACCTGGCCGCCGCCGGCCGTACAGGTGTCGGCGGCACCGGCGGCGGCTGCGGCCGCACCGGCGGTGTCACACGCCAAACAGCCGATGTCGCCGCAGCGCCGGCTGGGCATCACGTTCGTCGCCGCCGCGGTGCTGTTCGTGCTCATCGCGCTGTCCCCGGCCGCGCTGCAGGTGCACCTGACGGTCTTCGCCCTGGCAATCGTGATCGGCTACTACGTGATCGGGCACGTGCACCACGCGTTGCACACCCCGCTGATGTCGGGGACCCATGCAATCTCGGGCATCATCGTCGTCGGCGCGCTGCTGCAGATCGGACACGGCATTTACACCGGGGGGGCCGTCGTCACAGCCTTGGCTACGGTCGCAATCCTGCTCGCCAGCATCAACGTCTTCGGTGGCTTCGCGGTGACGCGCCGCATGCTCGCGATGTTCTCGCGCAGCTGACCAAGCTGCCCTAGCCCCGACTCTCCCCTAATCGGACGGATTGCATGTTCACCCTAGAGACCACCGCCACCGCGGCCTACGTCGTCGCGGCCCTGCTGTTCATCCTGGCCCTTGCCGGGTTGTCCAAGCACGAAACGTCGCGGTCCGGCAATACATTCGGCATCGCAGGCATGGCGGTGGCGCTGATCGCCACCATCGCGCTGGCGTTGGGCCGCCACATCGAACCGCTGGGTCTGGGCCTGCTGGCCGGCGCGATGGCAATCGGCGCCGCGATTGGCCTGTGGCGTGCCCGCGTCGTCGAAATGACCGGGATGCCCGAACTGATCGCGCTGCTGCACTCGTTCGTCGGCCTGGCCGCGGTGCTGGTTGGCTGGAACGGCTACCTGCACGTCGAACACGACATCACCGGTTCCGAGGCCGCCCTACTGGACGGCCAGGGCCTGCTCGGAATCCACTCGGCCGAGGTCTTCATCGGCGTGTTCATCGGCGCCGTCACGTTCACCGGGTCGATCGTGGCCAACCTCAAGCTCTCGGCGCGCATCAAGTCCACGCCGTTGATGCTGCCGGGCAAGAACATCCTCAATGTCGGCGCGCTGGTCGTGTTCTTCGCGCTCACGGTGTGGTTCGTCATCTCTCCGCAGCTGTGGCTCCTCATCGCCGTCACCGTGCTGGCCCTGCTGCTCGGCTGGCATCTGGTCGCCTCGATCGGCGGCGGCGACATGCCCGTCGTGGTGTCGATGCTCAACAGCTACTCGGGCTGGGCCGCTGCGGCGTCGGGCTTCCTGCTGTCCAACGACCTTCTCATCGTGACCGGCGCGCTCGTCGGCTCCTCCGGTGCCTACCTGTCCTACATCATGTGCAAGGCGATGAACCGGTCGTTCATCTCCGTCATCGCAGGCGGTTTCGGCATCGAAGCAGGCCCGGCCGATGACAAGGACTACGGCGAGCACCGCGAGATCAACGCCGAGGGTGCCGCCGAACTGCTCACCTCGGCCAGCTCGGTGATCATCACCCCCGGTTACGGTATGGCCGTCGCGCAGGCCCAGTACGGTGTCGCCGACCTGACCCGCAAGCTGCGTGAGCGCGGCGTCGACGTCCGCTTCGGAATCCACCCCGTCGCGGGCCGGCTGCCCGGCCACATGAACGTGCTGCTGGCCGAGGCCAAGGTGCCCTACGACATCGTGCTGGAGATGGACGAGATCAACGACGATTTCGACAACACCTCGGTCGTCCTGGTCATCGGCGCCAACGACACCGTCAACCCGGCGGCGTCCGAGGATCCGAGCAGCCCCATCGCCGGTATGCCGGTACTGACGGTGTGGAACGCCGACAACGTCATCGTCTTCAAACGCTCCATGGCCTCCGGCTACGCGGGCGTGCAGAACCCGCTGTTCTTCCGGGAGAACACCCAGATGCTCTTCGGCGACGCCAAGGACCGCGTGGACGCGATCAACGCCGCGCTGTCAGAGGCGGCCCACACCGGAAACTAGGATCTGCAACCATGCCAGTCGACCGCATCCTGCCGTCCGAGGACGCAGACGACCTCATCGCGCTCACCCGTGAGGTTGCCGACAAGCTGCTCGACCCCATCGTGGACGAACACGAGAAATCGGAGACCTACCCCGATGGGGTGTTCGCCCAACTGGGCGCCGCCGGGTTGCTGAGCCTGCCGCAGCCCGAGGAGTGGGGCGGCGCGGGCCAGCCCTTCGAGGTGTACCTGCAGGTCCTCGAGGAGATCGCCGCGCGCTGGGCCGCGGTTGCCGTGGCGGTCAGCGTGCACAGTCTGTCGTCGCACCCACTGCTGACGTTCGGCACCGACGAGCAGAAGCAGCGGTGGTTGCCGGGAATGCTGTCCGGCGAGCAGATCGGCGCGTACAGCCTGTCCGAACCGCAGGCCGGTTCCGACGCTGCGGCGCTGCGGTGTTCGGCCACTCCCACCGCAGACGGCTACCTGCTCAACGGGTCGAAGTCGTGGATCACCCACGGCGGCGTTGCGGACTTCTACACGCTGTTCGCCCGCACCGGCGAGGGATCCCGCGGCATCTCGTGCTTCCTGGTGCCAGGCGATCTGGAGGGCCTGTCGTTCGGCAAGCCCGAGGAGAAGATGGGCCTTTCGGCCGTACCGACCACGTCGGCGTTCTACGACAACGCCCGTGTGGACGCCGACCGCCGCATCGGCGCCGAGGGCCAGGGCCTGCAGATCGCGTTCAGTGCGCTCGACTCGGGTCGGCTGGGCATCGCCGCGGTGGCCGTCGGGATCGCCCAGGCCGCGCTCGACGACGCCACCCGGTACGCCAACGAGCGAACGACGTTCGGCCGCAAGATCATCGACCACCAAGGGCTGGGGTTTCTGTTGGCCGACATGGCCGCGGCAGTGGTCAGCGCTCGGGCCACCTACCTCGACGCCGCGCGCCGCCGCGACGCGGGCCGGCCCTACTCGACGCAAGCCAGCGTGGCCAAGCTGGTGGCCACCGATGCCGCGATGAAGGTGACCACCGATGCGGTGCAGGTGTTCGGCGGAGCCGGCTATACGCGGGACTACCGCGTTGAGCGCTACATGCGGGAAGCGAAGATCACACAGATCTTCGAGGGCACCAACCAGATTCAACGCCTGGTCATCGCCCGCAGTCTGACCGACTGAGACCCGGGCCCGCCGGTTATATGCTCGCCGGCATGCATCTCGACGAACTGCACTGGTTCGTCGTACTGGCCGAGGTCGAACACGTCACGGATGCGGCCGCCGAGTTGGGCATCCCACAGCCGACCCTGTCACGCGCCCTCGCCCGACTGGAGGCCGAGGTCGGCGTCCCGCTCTTCGATCGGGTGAACCGTCGGCTGCGGTTGAATGCCTACGGTGCCATCGTGGCCGAACACGCCCGTCGCGCCACCGCCGAGATGCGCTCGGCGAATGAGCGCATAGCCGCGCTGCGCGATCCCGATTCGGGGACGGTCCGATTGGCCTTCCTGCACTCGTTGGCCAGTTGGTTCGTTCCGGATCTGTTGCGGCGGTTTCGGTTACACGCACCGCAGGTCCGCTTCGACCTTTATCAGGGCGCGGCGGACGAGCTCGCGAATCGGGTGCTGGAGGGACACGTGGACCTGGCGATCACCTCGCCGCGGCCCGCCGGTCCTGGATACGTGTGGCACGGCCTGTACTCCGAACGACTCTGCGTCGCGGTACCGCGCGGACATCGGCTGGCGAGCCGTTCCCGATTGCGTCTCGCGGACGTAGCAGGCGAACCGTTCATCGTGCTCCGCGTCGGGTCCGGCCTGCGGCCGCTCACCGACGAGCTGTGCACGGCCGCCGGAATCCAGCCGCAGGTGGCGTTCGAGGCCACCGAGATCCCCACGATGGAGGGCCTGGTCGCGGCGGGTTTCGGGGTTGCGGTGGTGCCCGTGCCGCGTGCCGAGCGCGCCGAATCGACGGTGGCGTACCTGCCGCTTTCCGATGCAGGCGCCAAACGGCAGGTCGGGTTGGCGCTCGCCGCAGGCCGCGAGATGCCGGCCGCGGCAGCACGGTTCGTCGAGTTCGTGAAAGACCGCGGCCAGACCGGTTGATCATGCATTCAATGCATGAGATTGCGTGACTTCATGCATTGGACACACGTGGAGGACCGCTCGACACTCGGTCGGTGACCATCAATGCTGCGCACCTCCCCGACGCCTGGGCCGGACACCAGCGGGGCTCGACGGAGTATCGACGGCTGCTGGCGGCACTGTTCTGCGCAGGCGTGGCCACGTTCGCCCAGCTGTACTCGCCGCAGTCGGTGCTGCCGCTGATCGCCGCCGACCTGAACACCGGGGCGGCGGACGCGGCGCTGATGGTTTCGGCCGCCACGGCAGGCCTCGCAGTGGGCGTCATCCCGTGGTCGATGGTCGCCGACCGGATCGGCCGGGTGCGGGCGATGTCGATGTCGGTCACCGCGGCGACGGTCCTCGGCCTCGTCGTTCCGTTCGCTCCTGGCTACGAGCTGCTGTTGGCGGGCCGGTTCATCGAGGGCCTGCTGGTCGGCGGTGTACCGGCGATCGCGATCGCCTACCTCTCCGAGGAGATCCACTCCGACCACGCGGCGCGCGCAGCGGGGATGTACGTCGCAGGCACCAGTGTCGGCGGACTGTTGGGTCGGCTCGTCGCCGGTCCGATCGGTGAGGTCGCCGGTTGGCGGATCGGGGTGCTCAGCGTGGCGGCCCTGTGCGGGGTCGGAGCGCTGGGCTTCGTCCGGCTCGCACCCCGGCCCCGCGGGTACGACCCGTCGCGCGAGCGCTCACACCGTGCCGGTGGGATGCTCCACCGGTTGACCGCCAACCTGCGGTCACCGCGCCAGCTCACTCTCTTCGCCCTGGCCTTCCTCCTCACGGGTGGGTTCGTTGCCCTGTACAACTTCCTCGGCTTCCGGCTGATGGCCGCGCCGTTCCACCTACCCCAGACCCTGGTGAGCCTGGTGTTCCTGGCCTACCTGGCGGGCACGTGGGCGTCGTCGCGGGCAGGAGCGGAGGCCGCCCGGTTCGGCCGCAAGCGCGTGCTGCTGGTGTCGATCGCCACCATGATCGTCGGCGTGACGATCACCTTGAGCGACAACGTGTTCGTGGTCCTCGCAGGTCTGGTCATCGGCACGGCGGGCTTCTTCGGCGCACACGCGATCGCGTCCGGTTGGACCGGGCGCGAAGCCACCGTCGGCAAGGCCCAGGCGTCGTCGCTGTACAACCTCTTCTACTACGGCGGGTCCAGCGTCATCGGGTGGTTCGGGGGCGTCGTGTTCGATGCCGCAGGCTGGACGGCGGTCACCCTGACCATCGTCATCCTGGCCGGCGTCGCCGCCGCCATGGCGCTGGCGCTGTTGCGCCGCGACTGAAGGCTATTCGCGACCGCCGCAGTCCGGGTTGGCGACCACGGCCAGGGCAGGGTTGACGACGAAGCGGGCCCGGTTGCCGCCGTCCTTGCGCGCCTCGTTCATCGCAGTGGTCGCGATCGTCATGACTTCGTCGACGACGTCATCGGGCGGCAGGTGCATCAGGGGGCGCAGGGGCGTGCTGACCACCCCGACGCTGGTGGTCAGTCGCGACGGGGTGTTGTTCACGGCGGCGCGGACTCGGTCGACGAGCGGAGACGCATCGGCCGTGGTGAACGTGTCGGCGATGACGAATTCGGCTTCGGCGACATGGGCGACGACGGCATTGTGGCGGACGCTGGATCGCAGCGCGGTGCCGACCGCGACCCTGGCCAGATTGCCGCCTCGTTCGCCGGACATGCTCGTGATGAGGGAGAAGAAATCGATGTTGACGACCACGAGGACCAGGTACCTGTCATCGTCGCGGTGGCGCGCGGCGAGCAGCGTCGCGGTCCGTTCGTAGAAGGAGTCGCGGTCCAGCAGTCCCGTCAATGGCTCGAGCTGACCGGTCGACACCTCGCCGCCGACGAGCCGGAGCCCCGCCCGGCACGCGAGGGCCACGAAGACGTTGATCAGTGCCACCAGGGAGACGCTGCTGATCGCCAGGGCGGTGTCCAACGGTGCGAGCCGGATCGCGAGGATCGCCAACGTCGCCACGGCGACCGTCCAGGTGAATGCCAGGAGGCGCGGGCCATGGAAGCACGCGATGTAGGCGGCCGGTATTGCGAACGAGGTGGCCCCGAGCAGACCGGCCACCGGACTGGTCGAGATGAGGCAGGCGACGGCGATGCAGACGGTGCCCACCACGACGCATGCCGCAGACTCGGCCCTGGAGGGCCAACGATGGCGCAACCAGCGCAGCGACATCACCGCGCAGCACGTCGTGACGAGGACTGCGAGGACCTTGCCGATCAACCCGTGCGGACCGACTGGGCTGACCAACGCGATCATCGGGATCAGGCCGAGGGTGCCGATGATTCCCGCGATGACCCGGCACGTACTGGCCTGCAGCCCCCGCCCCGCGAGGATTGCCGTCAACCAGTAGTAGTGATCGTGCCGCGGCTTCCACCGCTCCGTCGTCACGACGGATCGTCAGGGCAAGAGAAGCGCAATCGACACATCCCCGGCCCCCTCGTCACCCGTACCTGAATCGAACCTATCAACGTCGACGCGCCTTCGCTCAGCGCCGGCGGTACCGGGGCGAGACAGGTTTCCGGGACGGACGGGGCGACGGCTCACGCGCTGGTATGCCGGTGCGGTTCGGCGACCGGTTTGGACTCCGCCGAGCCGCGCTGGCGCAGGAAGATGGACAACCCGACGATGGCGGCCACGGCAATGAATTCGCTCTGCCAATTCTGCATCGATTCGAACCAGAACCGCGACGTGGTGAGGTACTGCCACACCGAGACCGTGGCCTGTCCATGCTCGACCTGATCTTCGTTGAACGCCGTTCTGCCGCCGACCGCGTGCAGAGCCATCGAGGCGAAGAACAGCACGAACAAGGCGATCGCCAGCGAATTCTCGTACAGCGCCAGGGTCAGCCCGGCCCGACGCACCGGCAACGGCGCCGAGGGCTCGCTCTTCGCGTCGCGGGGATCCTGGTCTTGCGGAGCGGGCTCGTCGATCGGCTTGGATTCCGATGAACCCTTCTGGAAGAGGAAGGCGGTGAGCATTACGTACATGCCCATCTGCAGGAACTCCGATTCCCAGTTCTCGAACGTCGCCTCGACGAAGTCAACGGTGGTGAGGTACTGCACCACCGAGATGTGTTCAGTCGAGCCGTGCTGCTGCTGTTCCTCGTTGCAGGTCGCAGCGCCGGAGAAGATCATGCCGAGGAAGAACACCCCGAACAGCGCCAGGCAGGCCAGCAGCAGCCCGTTGTTGCGCAGGACCGCCAACCGGGGCGCCTGGGATCGTGAAGACACGAGGGCTCCCGCCGGCGTCGCGATATGCGGTTCGAAGTGTGTCTTCCCGCTGGTGCGCATGGCAAACAGCGCGTCAAATCATCACGGGCATTCCGAGCCCTCAGGTTTCTGCCGTGCCTTCCGGGGTAGCCCTCGGCAGCGGCGTGCAGCCCTCGCGCCGTCATCCATTCGATTCTCGCGGAGGTAACTGCCGTGGCTCAGAAGCCCATCACCAGTCCAGACGACGTGGTCACTTACTTGAAGGACCAACACGAAGCCATCAAGGCACTGTTCATCGAAACGCTGGACGCGAAGGACGCCGACACTCAGCATGCGGCCTTCACGCGGCTGCGGACTCTCCTAGCGGTGCACGAGACGGCGGAGGAAATGATGGTGCACCCACGTGTCCGGCGCAAGGTCGAGGGTGGTGCCGAGATCGCCGACGCCCGCCTGACCGAGGAACACGACGCCAAGCTCGCGTTGGGTGCGCTCGAGAAGATCCCCTGCGGTACGGCTGACTTCTCCAAGGAGTTGATCCACCTGCAAGCCGCGGTGCTGGAGCACGCGAAGCGGGAAGAGGCCGAGGAGTTCACGTTGCTCGAGGAGCAGCTCGACGACGAGGAACTCCGCAAGCTCGCGACTGCCGCCCAGGTTGCCGAGCGCATCGCACCCACCCACCCACATGCGGGCGTGGAGTCGGCGTTCGTCAACTTCGCCGTCGGGCCGTTCGTCTCGCTGCTCGATCGCGCGCGCGACGCCTTGGGCGGCAACGTCGCCTAAATCGGAGGCAGTACCCCGGGGCCGGCGTTTGTGGTGACGGTCGTGGGGTATTGCCGCCGAAGGCGTGTAGCCCGCGCGCCGGGTCGGGCGCACTGTCCCCGGCGCGCCGCTCGCTACCGTTAGCCCTTGGAGCATCGATGCCCACTTCACGCAATCGCGATCAGTCCGCCCCTCCCGCCGTCAGCCCCACAGGTGTGCCCGAAGGTTCTGCGGGACAGGCTGATCCCCGGGCTCAATCCGGCCGCTACCTGACCACCGCGCAGGGCCTCCGGCTGCCCGACACCGATCATTCCTTGAAGGCCGGTGACCGCGGCCCCACCCTGCTGGAGGACTTCCACCTCCGGGAGAAGATCACGCACTTCGATCACGAACGCATCCCGGAGCGAGTGGTGCATGCGCGCGGCGCCGCGGCCCACGGTGTGTTCGAGGCGTACGGCAATGTCAAAGACGTCACGCGGGCGGCCTTCCTGTCCACCAAGGGCAAGCGGACCGAGGTGTTCTGCCGGTTCTCCACCGTGCTCGGCTCGCGTGGCTCGGCCGACACCGTGCGCGACACCCGCGGCTTCGCGGTGAAGTTCTACACCGACGAGGGCAACTTCGACCTCGTCGGAAACAACATCCCGGTGTTCTTCATTCAAGACGGCATCAAGTTCCCCGACGTCATCCATGCCGCCAAGCCACATCCGGACCGGGAGATCCCGCAGGCACAGTCGGCACACGACACCTTCTGGGACTTCGTCTCCCTGCACACCGAGGCCACGCACCACGTCTTCTGGAACATGAGCGACCGTGGCATTCCGCGCTCCTTCCGGACCATGGAAGGTTTTGGGGTGCATACCTTCCGGCTGGTCACCCGGCGCGGCACGACCAGCTTGGTGAAGTTCCACTGGAAGCCCGTCGCCGGTGTGCACTCGCTGGTGTGGGAGGAGGCGCAGATCGCCGCGGGCTGCGACCCGGACTTCCACCGTCGCGACATGGCCGACGGCATCGAGGCAGGCGCTCCGCTGGAATACGAACTCGGCATCCAGGTCATGCCCGACGACGGCACCGACAGCTTTGAAGGCATCGACCTGCTCGACCCGACGAAATTCGTCCCCGAGGAGCTGGTGCCAGTGCGGCCGATTGGCATGCTGTCGTTGAACCGCAATCCCACCAACTACTTCGCCGAAACCGAACAGGTCGCCTTCCACACCGGAAACCTGGTCCCCGGCATCGAGGTAACCAACGACCCGCTGATGCAGGCCAGGCTGTTCTCCTATCTCGACACCCAGCTCACTCGGCTGGGCGGGCCAAACTTCACCCAGCTCCCCATCAACCGGCCGCACTGCCCGGTCAACGACATGTTGCGCGAGGGGATGCATCAGACGGCGATCCACACCGGACTGGCGCCGTACCGGCCCAACAGCATCGACGGCGGCGAGCCCCTCGTCCCCGAGGCCGACGGCGGCGGGTACGTGCCGACACCACGGCCGGTCGACGGTCCCGTGGTACGCGCGCAGCCCGTCTCCTTCGACGATCACTTCACCCAGGCCGCGATGTTCTACCGCAGCCTCAGCGAGATCGAACAGGTGCACATCGTCGAGGCGTTCACGTTCGAACTGGGCAAGTGCTACGAGAAGGCGGTCAAGGAGCGCGAGCTCGAGGTGTTGGCCAACGTCGACACCGACCTGTGTCGCCAGGTCGCCGATGGCCTGGGACTGCCTGCCCCGCAGGGCAAACCACCGGCGGACGGCACCACGTCACCGGCGTTGTCACAGATCGTCACCGAACCGGGCCCCGTCACCGGCCGCAAGATCGCGGTGATCGCCGACGCCGGGTCCGATCTGGCCGGTATCGCAGCTCTGACGAAGTCGCTGGCACGCAAGGGTGTGACCGCGTTGGTCACCGCCGCCACCGGGGGGACATTGAAGTCCGGGCGGCGCTCACTGGTCGTCGAACGCACCTTCGCCACGACGCGGTCCATCGAATTCGACGCGGCGATCATCGCCTCGGGTACCTCGGTGACCGACGACATCAAGCTCGTCGTGATGCTGCAGGAGCTGTTCCGACACTGTAAACCCTTGGGAGCGTGGGGAGATGGCGCCGCATTGCTCGAGGCGGCGGGCATCGGCCGGAACGCCGCCGGCGTTCTCGTCGGGGACGACTCCGACAAGGAGTTCAGCTCGGACCTGGTCGCCGCGCTGGGTCGGCACCGGGTGTGGGAACGCGCCGGCGCGGTGAAGGCGTCGGCGGTCGCGCCGTCGAAGGCCGCGCCCAAGAAGAAGACCGCGCCGAAGAAGACGGCCCCCACCCGACGCGCAAGTAAGTAGTTGACTTCTAGAAGGGAGACTTCACGATGAAAGCAGTTACCTGGCACGGCAAGCGGGACGTCCGCGTCGACACCGTGCCCGATCCGCGGATCGAACAGCCCACCGACGCCATCATCGAGGTCACGTCCACCAATATTTGTGGGTCGGACCTGCATCTCTACGAGGTGCTCGGTGCCTTCATGAATCCAGGGGACGTGCTCGGACACGAACCCATGGGCATCGTCCGCGAGGTCGGCAAGGGCGTCACATCCCTCGCAGTCGGCGACCGGGTGGTGATTCCCTTCCAAATCTCCTGCGGCAGTTGCTACATGTGCGATCAGCAGCTCTACACCCAGTGCGAGACCACCCAGGTCCGCGACCACGGGATGGGCGCGGCGCTGTTCGGCTACTCCGAGCTGTACGGGAGCGTTCCCGGCGGCCAAGCCGAGTATCTACGGGTGCCTCAGGCGCAGTTCACCCACATCAAGGTGCCCGATGGACCATCGGATTCGCGATTCGTGTACCTGTCCGACGTCCTGCCGACGGCATGGCAGGCAGTCGCCTACGCGGACGTTCCCGATGGTGGGTCGGTGACCGTACTTGGCCTCGGGCCCATCGGGGACATGGCCGCACGCATCGCGAGCCACCATGGGCACCGGGTCATCGCCGTCGACCTCGTACCCGAGCGCCTCGCTCGAGCGCAAGCCCGGGGAATCGAGACGATCGATGTCTCCCAGCTGGATTCGTCGCTGGGTGACGTGGTGCGCGAGATGACCGACGGGCGCGGAACCGACTCCGTGATCGACGCAGTCGGCATGGAGGCACATGGTTCGCCGGTCGCCAAGGCAGCTCAGCATTTGACCGGCCTGCTCCCGGACACCCTGGCCAAGCCTCTCATGCAAAGGGCGGGAGTCGACCGGCTCGACGCCCTCTACAACGCGATCGACGTCGTGCGGCGTGGCGGCACGATCTCCCTGATCGGCGTGTACGGCGGGATGGCGGATCCAATGCCGATGTTGACCCTCTTCGACAAGCAAGTCCAACTGCGGATGGGCCAGGCCAACGTCAAGAAATGGGTCGACGACATCATGCCGCTGCTAACGGATGACGACCCGCTGGGGGTCGACGCGTTCGCCACCCACACTCTGCCTCTGGCAGACGCGTCGTATGCGTACGAGGTCTTCCAGAAGAAGAAGGACGGTGCGGTCAAGATCGTGCTGAAGCCCTGATCCCCCGGGTGTGGCGAATTACCCTGTCGGGACCGATTCGTAGCTGCCGGTCGTACATCGTCGCGTCGTCGTCGCGGACGCGTAGGCCTTCGCGCAATCGCCCGCCAGCGCAGCTACGCGACTGCGTTCGGCCAGGACGACCGCGATTTCCCCGTACCCGCGAAGCCGGCGCTGAAACGGCGTCACGGCTGGTCATCGATTCAGGTTGGACGATATTCATCGCCTTTTGCACCAGGCTTGGTTTCGAATCGGTAGCCGCGGGAACATGCGCCCACTGGACGGCGTTGTCCGTACTCGAGTACGCGGACCGAGAGGACACCAATGGCCATTACGGACTACGACGCACCCCGTAAGACCGAATCCGACGACGTCGCCGAGGAGTCCCTCGAGTCACTCGCGGGCCGGCGAAACGACGCCGCGGTTGCCGTGATCGACGTCGACGACGGAGACGCGTACGACGCGTTCGAACTCCCGGGTGCCGATCTCTCAGGCGAAGAACTGACCGTCCGGGTGATTCCCAAGCAACCCGACGAGTTCACCTGCTCGTCCTGTTTCTTGGTGTATCACCGCAATCGGCTGACGATGCAGACGAACGGCGAGCTCATCTGCTCTGACTGCGCGTGAGTTCGGCGCCCTCCCAGGGCGCCGC
>NZ_JAVRPS010000543.1:0-12840 GCF_032162105.1 Mycobacterium sp.
TCAAGCCGTCGCGTGGGCTGATCAGCACCGTCGGCCTGGTACCGGCGTGCAAGTCGCTGGACTGCATCAGCGTGATGGCCGGCTGCATCGACGACGTCGACCGGGTCTTCGACGTGATGGTCGCCCGCGACGACGACGATGCGTGGTCACGCGATTCCGGACCGCGTTACGCAGGCGCGCCCATCCGCGTCGGGCTACCGCCGGTGGGCGAACTCGAGTTCTTCGGCGACGACGAGATGCGCGGCGCGCACCTCGGCTTCCGGGATCACCTCGCCAGGCACGCCACCATCGTCGACGTCTCCCTCGAGCCGTTCCTGGCCGCGGGGGCGCTGCTCTACCAGGGGCCATGGGTTGCGGAGCGACTCGTCGAATTCGGCGACTTCCTCAACGAGCGACCGGAGTCGATCCACCCCGTCGTCCGGGACATCCTACGCAGCGGCGAAAAATACACGGCGGTACAGGCATTCGCCGCGCTGCAACGACTGCAGGAACTCAAGGCGCAGGTCGGCCGGCTGTGGCAGACCATGGACGTGCTGGTGGTGCCGACCATCGGCACCACCTTCACCGTCGACGAAGTGCTCGCCCGCCCCATCGACTGCAACACGATGCTGGGCCACTACACCCACTTCGGGAACCTGCTCGACCTGTTGGGTGTCGCCGTTCCGCTCGGCGTCGCGACCGACGGCCGGCCGTTCAGCGCAATGCTGCTCGGCGCGGCGCTGTCCGACGACACCGTCCTGCAACTGGCCGCGCAGATCCTCGACGAACCGCGCGCGGTGCACCGCCCCGCCGTGTCATCCCCGTCCCCGCGTTCCGTTCCCCAGCCATCCGAGGAGTCCACATGAGCCCATCCATCGACGTGCCCGCCGAGCCGTCCACGTTCTCGCTGGCAGCGGGCAAGACCGCACTGATCGTCATCGACATGCAGCGGGACTTCCTGCTGCCCGGCGGATTCGGCGAGAGTCTTGGCAACGACGTGGGCCAACTCCTCAAGGTCGTACCGCCGCTGGCGGCGCTGATTGCGGCGGCCCGCGACGCCGGTGTGATGGTGATCCACACCAGGGAAGGCCACCAGCCCGACCTGTCCGACTGTCCGCCGGCCAAGCTGAGCCGCGGCGCACCGTCGAAACGGATCGGCGACCCCGGCAAGTACGGCCGGATCCTGATCCGCGGCGAGTACGGCCACGACATCGTCGACGAGTTGGCACCGGTCGACGGCGAGTTGGTGATCGACAAGCCGGGCAAGGGGGCGTTCTACGCCACCGAACTCCAGGACGTCCTCGTCGGCGCAGGCATTACCCAACTGCTGATCACCGGCGTCACCACCGAGGTGTGCGTGCACACCACCACCAGGGAGGCCAACGACCGGGGCTACGAGTGTCTGGTTGTATCCGATTGCGTCGGTTCGTATTTCCCCGACTTTCAACGAATCGGCCTCGAGATGATCAAGGCGCAGGGCGGCATCTTCGGATGGGTCGCCGACAGCACGGCCGTGATACCGGCACTCCACGAACTCACCACCACTCCCCTTTCCCAGGTCTGAGAGGACTCACCGTGTCCGCTGAAGTCACCGATCCCCCCGCCGATCCGCCGGTAGCCGACCCGCCGGTCGCCATTCCCTGGTGGACGCGAGGCGACACCAACGCGTTCTTCGGCCTCGGCTTCAACATCTTGGTCAACGTCCTGACGCTGACCGGGCTGATGATCGGGGTCATCGCCGTGCCCGCCAGTGACGTGCTCGGCACGGTGCTGCCCGCGCTCGGCGTCGCCCTGATCCTGGGCAACCTGTACTACACGTTCCTGGCGCGACGGCTGGCCGGACGCGAAAACCGTACTGACGTAACGGCGTTGCCGTACGGCCCGAGCGTGCCGCACATGTTCATCGTCGTATTCGTGGTCATGCTGCCGGTGTACCTGAACACCAAGGACCCGCTGCAGGCGTGGGAGGCCGGCCTGGCCTGGGCATTCATGATCGGCATCATCGTGATGATCGGTGCCTTCGTCGGACCGTACATCCGCAAGCTGACCCCGCGCGCCGCGATGCTGGGCACGTTGGCGGGCATCTCGATCACCTTCATCTCCATGCGGCCCGCCGCACAGATGTGGGAAGCGGCCTGGATCGGCCTGCCCGTCCTGGCGATCATCCTGATCGGCTTCTTCACCGACGTGAAGCTGCCGTTCGGCATTCCAGTGGGACTGGCCGCGCTGCTGGTCGGCACGGCGATCGGCTGGATCGGTGGCTACATGTCCGCACCCGACGTCGGTCAGGCCTTCTCCGACATCGCGCTGGGCGTTCCCGACCTGCGGGTCGACATGTTGTTCTCCGGGTTGTCGCACCTGGCGCCATTACTCGGCACGGCGATACCGCTGGGTGTCTACAACTTCACCGAGGCGATGAGCAACGTGGAGAGTGCGGCCGCCGCCGGGGACAACTACAACCTGCGCAGCGTGCTGCTCGCCGACGGTGCCGGTGCCTGCATCGGGTCGGCGTTCGGGTCGCCCTTCCCGCCGGCGGTGTACATCGGTCACCCCGGCTGGAAGGACGCCGGTGGACGGGCGAGCTACTCGCTGGCCAGTGGCGTGGTCATCGGATTGTTCTGCTTCGTCGGTCTTTTCGGCGTGCTCGATGCGCTGCTGCCGGTGCCTGCCATCGTGCCGATCCTGCTCTACATCGGGTTGTTGATCGGTGCCCAGGCCTTCCAGGCCGTGCCGCGACTGCACGCGGTCGCTGTCGTGGCTGCCCTTCTGCCCAACCTCGCGCAGTGGGCCAGCGGCCTGATCGACAACGCGCTCAACGCCGCGGGCACGTCCGCGTCGAAGGTGGGGCTGGAGGCGCTCAACGGTGCAGGCGTGGTCTACGACGGGCTGCTGACCCTCGGCGAGGGCGCGGTGCTGGTCGGTTTGATCCTCGGCACCATGGTCACCTTCATCCTGGAGAAGAAGTTCCTCTACGCGGCGATCGCATCGGCCGTCGGTGCCGTGCTGTCGTTCATCGGACTGATCCACGCGCCCCAGGTGGCGTGGGCGGCCAGCCCCCAGGTGGCCCTCGGCTATCTCTTCTTCGGAATCGTCTGCGCGGCATACTCTTTCCTGCCTGGCGCAAAGGATCCGGTGACGTTCGACGAGGCCGACGTCGTCGCGGGCCACTAGTCGGGGACACTCAATCATCGTCCCGAGCGATCAGTTCGCCGGTGGCCCGGTCGTAGTCGAGCTCCTCGGGCAGCGTCGCTCCACCATCGAGGTTGAAGGCGACCTCCGTCGATAGCGTGACGCGGGCTCTGCCCGAGTAAGCAGAGATGTCGATGAACGGTGGGTGTCCGACGCGCTCGTCTTCTTGCCGATCGAGAAGAAAGCACGGCGATAGGTAGCCGGCCGTCGCCAGCTTCGTGTAGCCGAACCGGGCGTCGCGGGTGATGACACCGTCCCGTACGCGGCTCAGGTCGAGGTACTGGACCTTCCACCCGGAATCGTCACCCCAGTGGCAGCCCCAGACGAATCCGAAATCACCGGTGGGCCACTCGTTGTCGACGTCCCAGTGCTCGCTTCCCGGAATGGTCCTGCCGTCGTGAACGTCCCACCAGTCCGGGACGTAGAAGCCGACGGGGCAGAATCCACCGCCGGGGTCGTGCTCGTCCTCCTCGGCGATCACCTCGCCGGAGGCGGGGTCGAACACCGCCGTCGTCGTGTAGTGCCTGGAGATCAGCGCCAGGTCCCGGTCGCCCTGCCGGAATGGCTCGAACGTCTGGAACATCGCGTGATCCCGTTCGTAGGAGCACACCGGTTCGTGTTCCCCAAGGCTGCTACGCCGCCGAACGTCGACGATCGTCGAGTCCCCACCCGTTTCGTTCGGTTTCGGCGAGCTGCTCACCACGTAGCTGTCGCGCGGTGACGGGCGCGGAGGAATGTCGAAGTCCGTGGAGACGACATGATCACGGATCACGAACCCTCCGTTCCGGTATCGCCGTGCCCAGTTCTCGCCGCCGACCTCGCGACTGAGCAGGTCCTCGATCTCCGCCTCCGCCGCCGCCCGGGTACGGAAGGTCCCCGACGAGCGGTCATCGACGCGTCCGTCGTGGACTCCGTACACGCGAAAGACGACATCGCCGCGCATGGCTAGTCCCTGACGAACGGAACTTCGGTCGCTGGCGCGAGCACGACGTACATCCGCCGCCATGGGTCGTCGCCCTGCAACTGCCACTGATGGCCCGTGCCTTCGGTGTCCTCGGCAAGCAGGACGTCGCCGGGGTGGAGAGTGAACTCCTCGCCGTCGCGGGTGGAGAACAGCAGCGTCCCCGCGAGCGTCACGACCAGTTGCCGGACCGGTGCGGTGTGCCACGCCAAGGCACCGCCGCCCGCCGTTTCCTCGACGGTCACGTGGGCCGCCGCCATGGTGGGCGACACCAGGTCGGCGTTGCGCCCCGAACTCAGGTCGATGCGACCGATCTCGACGTGTGACGCGCCGTTCTGGGCCGTCCACAACCGAACACAACGGATCATGGGCAACTCCTCATACTCTCGCCTGGTGTCCATCGCAACGGTAATCGTTTCGGTCTGCCTGGCAGCCGTGTTCTCGTTCTCCGGCATCGTCGAGCTGCGGGGCGGCCCACGGTCATTGGCGATCCGCGACCATCTGGGGATCTCGCCCACGCGGTGGCGGGTGGATCGGGCTTGCGGTCGCGACCACCGTTCTGCAGAGCACCTGAGCCCATTCCGCCAGTTCCCGTCGAGTGCGCGTCCTACCCTCACGGGATGTCCATCGCCACCGTCATCGTCACGATCTGCCTGGCAGCCATGTTCTTGTTCGCCAGCTCCATCAAGCTGTTCGGCGTCCAACAGTCGTTGGCGATCCGCGACCACCTGGGGATCTCACCAACGCTGTGGCGGGTGATCGCCCTGCTCGAGTTGGCCGGCGTCGCCGGTGCGCTGGCGGGACTGGCGTGGTGGCCGATCGGCGTTGCCGCCGCCGTCGGGCTCGCCCTGCTGTCGGTCGGAGCCGTCGTTAGCCACGTCCGGGCATCCGACTCCGTCACCGACACGGCGCCTGCGGTGATCGGATTCGCGCTCGCCGTCGCAACCGCCGTCCTGCAGACCACCTGAGGGCTGCACCGAGGCGGGCGTCACACCAGCCCGCACAGGTGCCTTAGATTACCTATGTTTTCGTAGTCAACTGTCTACGAAGTCGCCTACGCTGTGGGAATGGCCGCACGCACGCACAGCTCCGACCCCCGCGCCGAACGGGTCCGCACCCTGTTGCGGGACGCCGCGTTCGCGCTGGCACACGAGCGGCCCGTCGACGAGATCACCGTCGGTGACCTGACCGCGCGTGCCGGCGTCAGCAGGCAGGTCTTCTATCAGCACTTCTCCGACCGCGATGACGCGGTCTCGACGGCGTTCGCGGTGGCGTTCACCCGGGCTGCCGCCGACATCGAGGGCGACGCACGGGCGCGCATCACGGGACTGTTCGACTTCGCCGCCGAACACCGCGCCATGTACCGCAACGTCGTGCCCAGCGCGGTGACCCAGCGGGTGGTCGCAGCGTTCCGCGGCGAACTCCTGCCCGCCTGCGAGGAGATCGCCGCCCAGGGCATGCGGGTGGTCGGTGCGATCGCCGACATCCCGCCGGAATCGGTCAGCCGCTTTCTGGTCGGCGGATTCCAGGAGGTGCTGCGGTCTTGGATGGAAGACGCCGAGGCGACCGATCATCGCCAGCGGGTGACCGCCGCCCTCGACACCGTCGATGCGCTGCTGGGTCTCTCCACCGACGTCGACTGACCACACCCCGAACCTCACACCCCAGACGAAAGGTCCCACCGTGGGCAAGCACCATTCACTCCAAGAAGTGTCGAACCGCCGCATCTCGCGGACCGACCTGCGCAACATGGCCGTGCTGATGGCGGCACTGACCGTCTTCGTCATCGCCATGATCGCCAGCTACTCCGGCGCCTTCGCCAAGCCGACGCTGCACCACATGAACGTCGCCGTGGCAGGGCCGCAGCAGGTCGTCGACGCGATCCGCGGGCAGGACACGCTCGCGGTGACCCAGGTCGACGACGCCGCCGTGGCGCGCGGGCAGGTCTATGACCGCAAGACCGACGCCGCGTTCGTCGTCGAACCGACCGGCGAGCTGAAGATCTACGTCGCGGGCGGCGGCGGGCGCAGCGTGGCCAACGCCGCGGAGGCGGTCGGACGCGGCATCGCCGCCAAGGCGGGCCTGACACCGGCCGTCGAAGACGTCGCCCCTACCTCACCGGCGGACCCGCAGGGCACCGTCGAGTTCTACGCCGTGATCTTCCTGTCCATCGGCGCGACCGTGGGTGCCACGCTGTTCGGCCGCATGATGGGCAGCGTGCGCCGGGCTTCCACCTTGGCGCTGCGCACCCTCAGCCTGGCCGCCTACTCGGCGCTGTTGGCCGGCGGTGTGACCGTCTACGTCGACGGCGTGCTCGGCGCGCTGACCAGCCACACCTGGCAGGTCTTCGGTGCGCTGTGGTTGTACGCGATGGCGGTTGGCGGTGCGGTGACCGGTGTGGCGGCCGCGTTCGGCACGGTCGCATCGATGATCGTCACGATGTTCCTGGTGATCGTCGGCAACGCCGCCGCGGCCGGCCCGGTCGGCAAGCCGCTGCTGTCCGGCTTCTACACCACGTTCAACGCGATCGTGCCGCAGGGATCGGGTGTCGCGCTGCTGCGCAGCGTCGAGTACTTCGGCGGAAACGGCGTTCTCGCACCGATTGTCACCCTGGCGATCTGGGGCGCGGCAGGCTGTGTGCTCGCGGTGATCGCAGTTCTCGCCCCCAAGGCGTGGACGAATTATCGTGCCAGTCATGACCGCTACCGCGTCCGCAGGTCTGGACGAGACCGAGCAGTACTACGACCTGGGGTCCTATCACCGGCCGATTGAGACGCCGTCGCCGCAGGCAAAGGTGTGGTTCGACCGCGGAATGGTCTGGGCGTACGCCTTCAACCACGAGGAGTCCATCCGCTGTTTCGAGCGGGCGCTCGCACTCGACCCGGATCTCGCCATCGCGCGGTGGGGCGTGGCCTACGCGATCGGCCCGAACTACAACAAGGCATGGGAGGCCTTCGACCCCGTCGACCTGGCCGCCTCGTTGGCCAGGGCACGAATGGAACTCGGGCTGGCCGCCAACGGACGCGCGTCGGCCGTCGAACGCGGCCTGATCGACGCACTGGCAACCCGTTTCCCCACCGATGACGCCGCGGACGCCGAGAGTCTGACTGCCGGTCACGCCGGCTACGCCGACGCCATGGCGGCACTGGCGCAGGCCCATCCCGACGACGTCGACGTCCAGGCGCTGGCCGCCGATGCGCTGGTCAACGTGACGGCGTGGGCGCTGTGGGACATCAACACGGGCGAGCCGGCGCCGGGGTCGCGAGTGGTGGAGGCCAAGCGCATCCTCGACGACGCGCTGGCCACGTCCGCGGGTCGCGAGCACCCGATGATCCTGCACCTGTATCTGCACACCATGGAGATGTCGGCCACCCCGCAGGATGCGCTCCCTGCCGCGGATCTGTTGCGCACCCTGGTGCCCGACGCAGGCCATCTAGTGCACATGCCCAGCCACATCGACGTGTTGTGCGGCGACTATCGCAGTTCGGTGGTGTCGAATTTGGCTGCGGTGCAAGTCGATCAGCGCTTCGTCGAGCGAGAGGGGCCGCTGAATTTCTACTCGCTGTACCGCGCGCACAACCTTCACTTCGTGGTGTACTCCGCGATGTTCGAAGGCCAGTCGCAGGCGGCGCTGCGGGCGGCCGACGACCTGGCCGGACAGCTGACCCCCGACCTGCTCGCCATCGAGTCCCCGCCGATGGCGGATTGGCTGGAAGCGTTCGTGCCGTTGCGGATTCACGTCTTGGTGCGGTTCGGTCGGTGGGACGAGCTGATCGCCGAACCGCTGCCCGACGACGTCGGGCTGTACTGCACCACCGCGGCGACCATCCACTACGGCCGCGGCGTCGCGCACGCCGCCAAGGGCCAACTCGGCCAGGCGCAAGCCGAACGCGAGGCGTTCGCTTCAGCCTACGCCCGCATTCCGGACACCAGGTATCTGTTCAACAACACCGCTCGCGACATCCTGGCGATCGCCGAGGCGATGCTCGACGGCGAGATCGCCTACCGCGAAGGCCGATTCGACGACGCGTTCGGCAAGCTGCGCCGGGCGATCGAACTCGACGATTCACTGCCCTATGACGAACCGTGGGGGTGGATGCAGCCGACCCGGCACGCCTACGGCGCGCTGCTACTCGAACAGGGGCACGTCGAAGAGGCCGCCGCCGTGTACGCCGCGGACCTCGGCCTGGACCCCACGTTGAGCCGGCCGTGCCAGCATCCTGGCAACGTGTGGAGCCTGCACGGCTACCACGAATGCCTGAAACGGTTGGGCCGCGACGCCGAAGCGTTCATCGTCGCCAAGCAACTCGAAATCGCGGTCGCACGCGCAGACGTGCCGATCCTGGCGTCCTGCGCGTGCCGCCTCGAGGTCGACGACTGTTGCGGCTAGCCGAACGCGGGCACTATGCGGGCGCTTCGTGAAGCTCGATGGGATTGCCGTCGGGATCGACGATCTGAATCTGCTTACCGCCGGGGCCAACTTCGACGTCGTTTCGAAACGTAGTGGCAATGGCGCGCAGGCGGCCGACCAGCGCCTCCAGGTCGTCGACGTAGAGCACGATCCGGTTCCACCCGCCAGGCTCCTGGCGACGACCGTCTGGCATTGGTCGCGAACCCGAGCTCCCCGGCCCGCTCAGTAGAAGGTGCAGAGCCCCTCGCGACACCGTCGCGACCGGTCCGATGCGCTGCTCGAGCTGGAACCCGAGTTGGGTGGTGTAGAACGCGATCGAGCGATCGAGGTTAGCGATCTGGTAGCGGACGACGGCATCCGCGTTGCCCGTCGGCGCCCAGGTTGGTCCCCTCGATGCCGGTGGTGAGTCATGATCGGTCACGCTGACAAGCTACCGGTGGGCGCCGCGGGGATCTTGGAAGAATTTGACCCCTTCGGGTACCAGGAGGTGGAGGTCCTTGACCTGCTCGCTTGCACGGATCAGGTGCATCGGCGAAGTGCCGGTGAGGTCGCGGACGTCATTGATCAGATGCGACTGATCGAAATAGCCGCACGCTGCAGCCAGTTGTGCCCAATCGGGTGCACCGGCCTGCCGAGCGGCCGCACTGACGCGCTGGAATCGCAACACCCGGCTGAGCCGTTTCGGGGTCATCCCGACGTCTGCGGTGAACACCTCGATCAACCGGCGCCGGCTGAGCTCGATGCCGGCCGCCACCTCGCCAACGGTGACACCGGGCTGAGCGAGTCTGTTGAGTGCAAACGGCACAGCAGGATGGGCGCGGTGGACTCCTGGCAGCCGCGACCGCAACGCTTGTTCGAGCACTGCGAATCGATCTGCGGACGCGGCTGCGGCACACAGCCGTTCGCGCAACTGAATCGCTGCGCGCCCCCACAAGGTCTCGAGATCGACGTGCCGATCGGCGAGCTCGCCCGGCGGGACACCCAGAAACGGCAGCGCTCCGCCCGGCCTGAAATGGACACCGACGATCGACGCGTGCTCCCGCGTGTCGATCACGAAGAACCGCTTGTAGGCGCCGGACACCACCGCACCGGAATACCGACGCCAGACTGCACTGCAGGGATCGTAGATCCGCACCGCGCCCTCGTTGAGGTTGACGACGAGCTCGAGCGTGCCGCTCGGAACGATCCGCTCGGTCGAGTGAAGCGGCGCATCATGCAGCGACCACAGATACGCCACGAACTGCGCAAGCGGCGGCCCCGGCCTGTACCTCTGGTACTCCACCCCGCCAGGATGCTCGCTTCGGACGGCTGTCGAGACCGCGTCAGCCGAATCCGACCCGCTCCAGCCCGCGCGTAGAACGCCGTACCACCACCGGGCACCGTGCACCACATCTGCGCTGCGGGACCCGCCCCGTGCAGCGTGGCGACCAGGACTGCCGCCGCCTCGCGCAGGGATGCGGCGATCTGAGCGGCGTCGTCGTGGGTGGCGGCGGACAGGTCGCGCAACGCGACGTCGGGCGGTGGTTCGGCCGCGCGGGTGGCGACGATCTCGTTCGCCCAGCGCAGGCCGTCGGCGCCGTCGAGGTGACCGGCCAACAACGCTGCCTGCGAGGTGATCTCGGCGCCGTGCCGATCGAAACCCAGGGTCGTCACGCGGCGGGCACCTCGCCCAGCCAGATGTGGAAGGTGTCCAACCTGCTCACCAGACCGGCGGTGAAGGTGAACACCTCCGAGTAGACGAAGTCGACCGGTTCGCCGGTGCCCATGTCGACTCTGCCGTGTCCCACCACCGCCACCGTGTCCCCCTCCTCGATCAGCCGGTCCAGGTGCAACTCGGGGATGGGACCGCCGGCACTGTCGGCCTCGGCCGCGAAAGCGGCCCTGCCCATCAGCGTCTTCGCGCCGTGCAAGGCCCACACCACGTCCTCGGTCAGGCACGACAGTATCTGCGCCAGGTCACCGGAGCGGAACCCGTCGGTGTACCGCTGCACCGTCGCCTTCTGCGAACTCACGCCACCGCCTCCTCGATTGGATCACCCACCGAGTACGACTCACCCCGCGTGTCGGAATCATCGCGGCCCAGCGGCCTCTATCGTCTTTGAGAGTGAAACCGGTATGGGCGTGGGTGCGCAGCGCTCCCCTGACCTACGCCTGGTTGCTGATGCTGCTGATCACCACGCTCCTGCAGCACGCGCTGCCCGTCCGACGACTTCACCAGCTGCTACAGAAGCAATCCACCAACCTGCATCACTTGGCGACGGACCCGATCCGGGTGCTGCTCGAGAGCCTGCTGTGGATCGACGGCCAGTACTGGTGGCCGTATCTGGTGGTGTTCACGGTGTTCCTGGCGCCGGCCGAGCGGTGGCTAGGCCACCTGCGCTGGCTGGTCGTCGGCCTGACCTGCCACATCGGCGCGACGTATCTGAGCGAGGCCTACCTGTACTGGACCATTCAGGAAGCCCAGGCCTCGCCACGGCTGATCGACGCGCGCGACATCGGCGTGAGCTACTTCGTCGTCGGCATCGTCGGGGTGCTGGCGTACCGGATCGCACCGCCCTGGCGCTGGGGCTATCTCGCCGCCGCGATCCTGGTCTTCGGTGTCGTGCTGGCCGTCCGCGCCGACTTCACGCAGTTGGGGCACCTGTGCGCCCTGCTGCTGGGGCTGGCCTGCTACCCGTTGACACGCCGCCAACGCGCCGCGGTCGCTGCGTAGACTTCGGGCCGTGCCGATCAACGACGAGGACCTCGGCCTCCTGCGTCGCTGCGTGGAACTTGCCCGGTCGGCTCTGGACGCCGGCGACGAACCGTTCGGCTCGTTGCTGGTCGACGCCGACGGCAAGACCCGCTTCGAGGACCGCAACCGGGTGAAGGACGGGGATGCCACCCGTCATCCCGAGTTCGAAATCGCGCGATGGGCCACGTCGAATCTCAGTCCCGCCGAACGCGTTCGCGCCACGGTCTACACCTCCGGCGAGCACTGCCCGATGTGCGCCGCGGCCCACGCCTGGGTGGGACTTGGCCGCATCGTGTACGCGACGTCGTCGACGCAGCTGACCGGCTGGCGGTCCGAATGGGGAACGGCTCCGTCACCCGTTGCACCGCTACCGATCTCGGAGATTGCGCCGGGCATCGAGGTGGACGGGCCCGCGCCCGAACTCGCCGAGGCGATGAAGGCGCTCTACGAGGCGAAGTTCCGGCCGGCATGACCAAACCCGACTGGGTCCAGCACGCGATCTGGTGGCAGGTCTACCCGTTGGGCTTCGTCGGCGCCTTTCCCGCCGACCCGGCGCCAGCGGCCGACGAGCACCGCTTGGTCCGCATCGCCGACTGGCTCGACCACGCCGTCGTACTCGGCACCTCGGGCATCGCGCTGGGGCCGCTGTTCGCCTCCACGACCCACGGCTACGACACCACCGATCACTACCGGATCGATCCGCGTCTCGGTGACGACGCCGACTTCGACCGGCTGGTCTCCGAGGCCCGCAGCCGTGGTCTCCGCGTCCTTCTCGACGGGGTGTTCAACCATGTCGGCACCGACTTTCCCCGCTACCAGGAAGCCCTCGCCGGCGGTGACACTGCGTGGTTCCGCAAGCGCGGCAAGGATTTCCAAACGTTCGAGGGGCACGACGGTCTCATCGCGCTCAACCACGACAACCCGGCCGTCGTGGACTACGTCGTCGACGTGATGTCGCACTGGCTGCGTCGCGGCGCCGACGGTTGGCGGCTGGACGCCGCGTACGCGGTGCCGGAGCGGTTTTGGGCGCACGTGTTGCCCCGGGTCAGGGAGTCGTTTCCCGACGCGTGGTTCGTCGGCGAGGTGATCCACGGCGACTACCCCGCCATCGTTGCCGCGGCGACGTTCGATTCCGTCACGCAGTACGAGCTGTGGAAGGCGACCTGGAGCAGCCTCAACGACGGCAACTTCCACGAGCTCGACCACGCGCTGCGCCGTCACGACGAGTTCCTCGACGCGTTCGCGCCGATGACCTTCGTCGGCAATCACGACGTCACCCGCGTCGCCAGCGTGCTCGACGACCCCCGGCACGTGGAACACGCACTGGTGCTGCTGCTGACCACCGGCGGCGTCCCGAGCATCTACGCGGGCGACGAGTGGGCCTACCGTGGTGTGAAGGAGGAGCGGTTCGGCGGCGACGACGCGGTGCGGCCAGAGTTCGCCGCGCATCCTTCCGACGACGAACCCCTCGGCCAGGACGTGTTCCGGCTGCACCAGTACCTGATCGGGTTGCGGCGCAGGAATCCATGGCTGCACGAGGCGCGCACCTCGGCGCTGCACCTGACC
>NZ_JAVRPS010000544.1:0-3374 GCF_032162105.1 Mycobacterium sp.
ACCGACGGGTCGCAGCGTGTCGGGCGTCAGGTCCGCCAATGTCTTGTAGCCGTCGATGCCCATGATCAGATCGGCCTCGGCGAGCAGTGACCGCAGCACGTGGACGACGCCGTCGACGCCACCGAGCACCATGCCGTAGGCATACGGCCTGCCGATGCCGACAGCCGTCGCGCCGAAGGCAAGGGCCTTGACGATGTCCGCGCCGCTGCGGATGCCGGAGTCGAACAACACCGGAACCCCGTCGGCTGCCTCGACGACACCAGGCAGGCAGTCGATCGCGGGCAGGCCACCATTGGCCTGCCTGCCGCCGTGGTTCGAGCAGTAGATCCCGTCTGCGCCGCCGTCGATGGCGCGGCGCGCGTCGTCGGGATGTTGGATCCCCTTGACCAGCAGCGGCAGTTTGGTCAGCGACCGCAGCCAGGGCAGGTCATCCCACGACAGCGAATTGCCGAACACCGAGATCCACCGCAATATCGCGGCCTGCGGATTCTCCTCCGGCGTCTGCGGCAGCGAGGCGCGGAAGACGGGGTCGCTGGTGTAGTTGGACAGGCATTTCCCCCGCAACTGCGGGAAGTTCGACGTCGACAGGTCACGCGGTCGCCAGCCGGGAACCCAGGTGTCGAGAGTGACGACCATCCCCTTGTACCCAGCCGCCTCCGCACGCTGCACCAGGCTGGCGGCCAGGTCGCGGTCCGTCGGGGTGTACAGCTGGAAGAAGCCAGGGGTGTCACCGAACTCGGCGGCGACCCGCTCGAGCGGGTCTTCGGTCAGCGTCGACACCACCATCGGCACCCCCGTGCGGGCGGCGGCGCGCGCCGCGGCCAGGTCGCCGTGACCGTCCTGCGCGCACAGGCCGATGACGCCGATCGGCGCCATGAACACCGGCGAAGGAAGGGTCAGTCCGAACAACTCGACGGACACGTCGCGTTCCTTGGCGCCGACGAACATTCGCGGCATCAGGCCCCATCGCTCGAACGCGGTGACGTTGACGCGCTGGGTGCGTTCGTCGCCCGCGCCGCCCGCGACGTAGGACCATAGCGACGGCGACATCGCCGCCTGCGCCTTGGCCTCGAGGTCGGCGAACGACATCGGCAGCGACGGCACGATGCCGGACAGGCCCTGCAGGTAGATCTCTAGCTGATAATCACCGAATGCCATGGCACCAAGCGTGCCAGCCCGGTGTCAACCCGCCGCTTGCGCCTCCTCCTTGGCGAGTTCGGCCTTCCACTGCCGGAACGTCTCCTCGGTGCGGCCGCGCCGCCAATAGCCGGAGATCGACGCCCATTTCGCGTCGACGCCGCGCACCTTGCGGATGTAGGGCCGCAGGTTGTGCATCACGGCCTGGGCTTCGCCGTGGATGAAGACCTGCGCCTGCCCCGGCAGCCAGGCCGACTCCTTCACCGCAGCGATCAGAGGCGCGTTGTCGCCTGCCTGCTCTTCGGGCACCAGGTCGGCCCGCCCACCGCGGTACACCCAGCGGACCTCGACGCCGTCGGGGGCCGACAATGGAACCTCGTCGTCCGGACCGCTGACTTCGATGAAGGCCTGCCCAATCGCGTTGGGCGGCAACGCCTCCAGCGCGGCGCTCAGCGCGGGCAGACCGGCTTCGTCGCCTGCCAGCAGGTGCCAGTCGGCGTCGGGGTCCGGTGAGTAGGCGCCACTCGGGCCCATCAGATAGGCAGGGTCGCCCGGCTGAACCGACGCCGCCCAGGGCCCGGCGACGCCGTGCTCGCCGTGCACCACGAAGTCGACGGTGATCTCACGGCGATCGGGATCGACGCGCCGGACGGTGTAGGTCCGCACCACCGGCCGCTGTTCCTCGGGGAGATCGTTGAAGCTGTCCAGCGTGAGCGGCTGGGGTAGCGCGGTGACGTCGACGTCGTCGCGCACGATGACGAACTTGACGTAGGAGTCGGCGAACTCACCGGGTTTGAAGGTGTCGAAGCCGCCGCCACCGAGCACCAACCGGATCATGTGCGGGGTGAGCTGCTCACTGCTGATCACCTGAAACGTGTGGACCGGACGTCCTGCCACGCGTACCTCCCAAAACAGTTAGTGGACCTCACCGACTATACGAGCTGGTGAGAGCGGGTAGTGGGCTACCGTTACCGGTCACTCATCGAACGAGCTTCCACAGACCGCCTGCGCGCGCCACTAGTCCCACCAACTCGAGCGACGCGAGCGGACCCAGTACCTGCGTGGGCGGCAGCCCGGCGGACACCGCGACCTCGTCGACGGTTCTGGCCCCGCGCGCGGGCAGCGCGTCGTAGACCAGGAGCTCGTGCTCGGTGAGCCCGTCGAGCGGCGAGCCCTGGTGGGAGGTGTCGGCAGCGAACTCGCCCATGCGGCCCACCAGTTCGACGATCTCATCGGCGCGGGTGACCAGATGTGCACCGTTGCGCACCAACACGTGACATCCCGCGGAGGCCGACGACGTCACCGGCCCTGGCACGGCGCACACCGGTCGACCCAGCGCCTCTGCCCATGCCGCGGTGCTGGCTGCGCCGCTGCGCAACCCGGCCTCCACCACGACGGTCGCTCCGCCGAATGCCGCGACCAGACGATTCCTGGTCAGGAAGCGATGTCGGGCCGGCCGCAGTCCCGGTGGATACTCACTGACGACCAGCCCGTGCGTGGCGATCCGGTGCAAGAGCGCGGAGTGACCGGCCGGATACGGCACGTCGACACCGCCTGCGAGCACGGCAACGGTCAGCCCGTCGGCCGCCAGCGCCGCCCGATGCGCCGCGCCGTCGATGCCGTAGGCGCCACCCGAAACCACCGCCACCTCCCGCTCCACCAACCCCGATGCGAGATCCGCCGCGACGTATTCGCCGTAGCCAGTCGAAGCGCGGGTCCCGACGAGCGCACAGCTGCGCGCCGCGAGATCGGCCAGATGCTCGGGCCCAACCGCCCACAGCACCAATGGCGGATGAGGTATCCGCGCAGCCACGTCGGCGAACGACGTGAACGCGACTCCCGACAGTTCGGCAGATCCACGAACGATCAGCCGACCGCCCAGTCGCGCAAGTACTGCGAGATCCTCTGCGGCGCGGTCGAAGTCGCGGCGGGCTTCACTGCGACTCGACAGCGGCTCGTCGACCTCGCCACGTCGGACGCGGTCAGCGGCCTCGACGGGTCCGACGTCGTCGACCAAGGCCGCCAGTTCGGGGCACGGAGGCTCGACGACCCGTGACAGATACGCCCAGGCATGAAGCTCGTTGGTCGTCATCGCGCAGCCCCCGCTTGCCGGAAGCTCAAGGCAGTGGTGACGTCGTCGCGGTTCGGCGACGACCGGCCGCCGAGATCGCTCAGACTCCACGCGACGCGCAACGTGCGATCCAGTCCCCTGATGCTCAACACACCCCGGTCCAGCG
>NZ_JAVRPS010000545.1:0-4711 GCF_032162105.1 Mycobacterium sp.
GATCGACTGCACGCCTCCTCCCCCGTGCTCGCTGCCTCAGCGTGGCCTTGGTGAATCGATGACCTGGGAGATATGGGTCAATGCCGGACGACGGCACGGGCGACCGACGTACGATTAGCCGCCCCTACGACGTTTATGTGCCGTCCGAATACACGGCCTAGAGCCGTACGGATACCGTAGGTTCGACTGGCTGACTGCCGGGCCCGCGCACGCATGATGGGCGGGCGTCCGCCGGGCCAGACGCGATGCTTCACCCGTGTTGCCACCGGGCTCAATGACGTCCGTCAGCCCGTACGTGCGAACGCGGGCGCAGACGTCACGTCTGCGGTGTGGATGCCGGGCCGGTGAGCCGTACCGTTCCCCGTGCGCGCACACGGCCTGACTCCGGCCCGGACGTACGCACCGGGCGCCGCTGGTCGCGCCGTCCGTGGCCACGGTGGTGACGTCGGACGTCATGTCACCCGACCCGCCGCCCGGTGACCCGCCCTCACACACAACGCACCTACCGTCCCACTAACCACTTGAGTAACAGTTTGGACTCACGTGCGTGTGACGCTGTGGCTACTGGCACGTTCGCACCTACGTTTCACGCATGACGATGACTGAAGCGGCTCGGGTGATACTCGTGGCCAACCAGAAGGGCGGGGTCGGCAAGTCGACGACCGTGGCAACCGTCGCCGAGATGATCGCCACCGCGGGAAAGAGGGGACGACGGGTCCTCGTCGTCGATGGCGACCCCCAGGCGAACGCCACGCTCGACGACCTGGGCGTGGACGGCGACCGCGGCCAATCTCTGGCGGCGACGCTGCAGTTCGGCACGCCGCTAGTGCCCGTGCGCAACGTCCGCGCTCACCTCGATGTCGTCGCCGGCGGCCCACAGTTGGCCATCGCTGGCGCTGCCGCGCACCTGATGACCGAGAACGGCATCGACATGGCGGCCAATCTGCAGAGCCAGCTCGCGGCGCTATGCAACGCCGAGGGATACGACGTGGTGTTGATCGACTCCGGCCCTGGCGACGTCCCACTCCTAGACACCTACTTGTCGGTCGCGAACTACCTACTCATTCCGACTCGCGATGACAAGGGCAGCCTCCGCGGTGTCGAACTCCTGGCTCGGCGGTTCTGGCGGGCCCGCAAGCGAGGGGCGTCCATCCAGCTGCTTGGCGTGTTGCTGTTCGATGTCAATCCGCGCGCGGAGAAGCGTAACGAGGAAGTGTTCGCTCAGATCAGCGAGATGCTTGAAGGTAGCGGCACGACGCCGTTCGACCTCACTATCCGCTCGGCGCCGGCCGCCGCCGTGGACATGCGGAACCTGCACAAGACAGCTGGCGAATTAGTCGCCCTGGCCCACGACGAGCGCCGCAGCCGGCTCTCGAAACTGCGGGACAAGAAGAGCCCGACGCGGGGCCTGTGGACCAGCGACCCAACCGGCCTGGCCGCCGACTATCAAGAGTTGGTGCGCCAGATCGTGGCACGCCTCCTCCGCTACGAGTCCTCGCCAGGCCCGGTCGGGGAGCGTGTCGGATGAGCACCGCTCGTCAAAAGCGTAAGCCGGTGTTCGATCCATCGGCTCTCGACGACGACCTCGACGACTTGTGGCCGGCGCGCCCAGACGCCGCCGCGGCACCGAAGGCCGCGCCACAACCCGTCGCCGCGGCGCCGGCGACACCCCCAGCAGCCGAGCGCCCGAGCCAGGCCGCGCCAACACCGGCCGCGCTGCAGCCCGTGCGGGACAGCGTGGTCGCGCAAGCCCGCCCGCCGCAGACGCCGGCAACGGGACCGGCCAACGGCGCCGCCAGCGATCAACCCCGACGCCTTGCCACCGTGACTGCGGCACCCGGGTCGGTCCGGAAACGGACCCGGCCCCCGGAGGTGCTGCTGTCCTCGGAGGTCTATGACGAGCTGTATCGCGTGCAGATCGCGGAGAAGAAGGTGCGCCGTGGACTCGCCAGGACGATGGGCACGATCGTTCTGGATGCCATCGAGGCTCACGCACCCCGGTTGGCGACTACCTGGACCACCGAGCGGTACGCAGTAGCGGAGGGGCAGTTGTTCGAGCGGCCCTCGTCGAACGCGGTGCCGCGACGGCGGCGGCACGCAACCGCGCCTCGAACCGTCGTGCTCTCCGGTGTGACGGCGGCCAACGGACAGCGGTTGGACAATCTAGTGCAAGCGTGGGGGGCCGGCACGCGCAGCGCCTTGGTGGAGCAGGCCCTGCGGTATGAGTTCGGCCTTCTGCCGGCATAGGTCCGGGCTGCTCGTCGGGTGGGCGGGCGCGGTAGCGGTGGTGGGTGATGGTGCCCGGTGTGCGGACTATCGACGGCCAGGTTCCAGCGGCGCGCTATCGGGGTAGATGTCGCGGCCGCGGTTGTAGTCGCGAGCAATGACGGCAAGCTGCGCGATGAACGCTTCACGGACGAACTGCGCGAACGTGTAACGACGCCCGGTGACGCGTTCGATGAGACGCACCGCAGCCCGCGCTCGTTGGTGAAGGTCGGTGGGGATGTTGACCTTGCTGAGCGCGGTCGCGGCACTGGCGCGTGAGTGCGCAACCTTAGGCATTGATCGCCGCGGGGCAGAACATGCCGAGGCGCTTCATGTGGGCGATCACGTCTTCGTAGTCCTTGGTGACCTCTTTGGCTCGATACCCGTACAGCGGCACGGGCAGGTAGTTGGTGTACGCCTCGTCGACGATCGAGGCGCGCCGCACAGCTGGGGTGACCTTGTCACCGAATCCGTCTTGCAGATACTCCATCTGCTCGCGGTAGACGCCGCCTTGAGCCGGTACCGCGCACGGGATGATCGCCAACAGGGGGATCTCGATCCGATACGTCTTCTTGATGGCCGTCAGTTCATGGAGCAGATCCTGGATGCCCTCCGATTCCTTTCCTGCGGGTTTGGTGCAGGTGATCAGACCCCATGTGCCAGCGGGTCCGTCTTCTTCGACAGAGGTCGCGATCAGTGCGGTGAGGACCAGCGCGCTGTTGGAGCCGGGGGAGTCGATGAGAGTGATGTCAACCGGCGTGGCCGCTTCCAGAGCGTCGCGCAACCGCATCACTCCGCCGGTGACGGCGGGCAGTTCGACCATGAGTTTGTCGAGGGTGGAACGGGCGGCCGGCACGACCGTGAGGTTGTCGATCTGCCCGCCTGCAGCGTCGTCATAGACGGGCACTCCATCTTCGCTGTAGCCCTGGATGACGCGGGCGGGTCGTTCGATGTCCTTGATGGTGGCCTCGAGGCGCAGGACGTTGGCGATGGTGGCGCCGGTGATGTTGGGGTAGCCGAGCCAGGTACTGGCGTTGGCTTGAGGGTCGAGATCGATGACCCGCACCCGCAGGCCGGTGGCGGCCAGTAGTACGGCGGAGGTGACGACTGAGGTGGTCTTGCCGACGCTGCCGGACATGTTGGCGACGGTGTAGGTGGGCATGAGTGCTGATCTCCTATCGCTGGCGAAGGCGCAGGCCGGTGATGCAGGCTGCATCACGCACGGCTCACGACGGGGCAGGGGCATTCGGTGATGCAGGCTGCATCACGCGCGGGCGGTGTCGAGGCGGTCGCGTTCCCACGCCGTGGGTTGGTAGCCGACCCGATCGATGAGCAGGTCGAGGTGGGCGACCGCATTGTCGTCCCACGCGTTGTCCTTGAGTTCGGCCGTGTGCAGTTCTGCTGCCGCGATGGCGCGGTGCCACGCCTTGGCGTTGCGTGCCTTTTCACCGGCGCCCTCGGCGCTGGCGTCCCAGTCCCGCAGCAGTGCGGTGACAGCCGAGGTACCGCTGCGCGCCGCGACACCGGACAGGTACTGCTGGACCAACACCTTGAGCAGTTCGGCATTGGTGGGTTGCAGGGCGACGAGCGCTGAGCACGCTTGCCGGCGATGGCCCTGGGCAGCTACGGCGGCGGCGACCTCGGCGCGCTTCTGCTCGGCGAGGGCGCCCGCCTCGTCATCACCGGCGTCGGCGGATGCCGCCTCGCCGTCGTCGGTGGCCGGTGACGGCGCACCTGCCGGCGAGCCGCGGCCGCTGTCGGCGGTGACCGGGGCGTCGTCGACGTCGTGTCGAGGCGGATCGTCCAATGGGGGGCTGGCCGCTATCGCGCGGGTGTAGAGGTCGAGGTGTCCGGTGCTCGGATTGATGGCACCCACGACGTCAACATCGGAGTTGTGATCGTTGCGGCTGATGCGGTGATCTGTGTAGTGATCGCCGAGCTCTGCCCGCGGATCCTCGATGAGGGCGATGCCCAGCGCAGCGGCCTCGGCCCGTGCATCGCGTTCGACGACAATCCGCTCGGCAGCGCGGGAAGCCGACCAGTTGTGCTGCAGGACCAAGCGTTGGGCCTCGATCTGTTCGGCCCGACGTCGGTCGGTGTCCTGATCGGGATCCTTGCTCTTCTGCCAGCGCCGCAGCGGGCCGTACGGCAACTTGCCTGAGAGGGCGGCCGCTTCGGCGCTGGGCAGTTCGCCGTCGTCGACTGCCTGGCGCACTTCGGGTGCGAGCAGAAGCAGTGCGAGCCGCCGCGAAACCGTGGCCTGGTCAACTCCCAGGCGGTCGGCAATGGCGCGTTGGGTCAGGCCGATCTCCGAGTAGCGCGCGAACAGATCTGCCTCGGCGAGGTCGGAGAGGTCTTGGCGGCCGAGGTTCTCGGCGGCCATGGCGTCCAGGTCGCCGTCGTCGGCCATGATCGCATCGTCGATAACCGCGGGCATGGTGTCGCG
>NZ_JAVRPS010000546.1:0-9361 GCF_032162105.1 Mycobacterium sp.
CGAGGTCGTGCCACCCGACCCCGGGGCACTGCCGTGGGCCGAGGCGGGGCGGCTGCTGGCGCGGCTGCACGGAGAGCCGACGGGTGTTTTCGCGCTGCCGCACGGCGGTCCGGCGCGACTGGCCCGAGCGCTGGCCCGGCTCGGTCAGGGTCCTCACGCCGACGTGATCCGCCGGGCAGCCGCGGGTCTGACCACCGCACCAGCGGCCGGGCGCCCAGTCACGTTGGTGCACGGCGACTTTCACCTCGGTCAGCTGGGCCGCCACTCCGGCGCCTTGGTATTGATCGACGTCGACGACCTCGGCGTCGGCGACCCCGCGGCCGACCTCGCCCGGCCGGCCGGGTTCTGGGCGGCCGGGATGCTCCCCGATACCGACTGGCACGAGCTTCTGGATGGCTACCGCGAAGCGGGCGGTCCGGCCCTACCGTCCGGCGATCCGTGGCCCGTGCTGGAGTCGTTGGCCCGCGCCGCCGTCATCGCCGCGGCTGCCAATCACGCCGACGACGACTTGCTGGTCGCCGCCTGCGAGCGGATGCGTTAGCTCGAGAAGAACAGCCGCCCGAAGCCCTGCTTGCGGTAGTGCTTGCCGCCGCGGTGGCCCCACTCCGGCCCGTAGCCGTAGCCCTGCTGGGGTGGCGGCGGTGCGGCCGCCGGGGCGAATCGGGTTTCCATCTGAGTCATCGCTTCGAGCTCGCCGAAGTCGAGGAAGATCCCACGGCACGTATCGCACTGTTCCAAGAGGATGCCGGCTCGCTCGTAGGTCTTCATGACCCCGGCGCACTTGGGACACAGCAGCGTGTTCCCGACACCCGGCGTCGACGACGGAGGCTTGGGCGGCTCATATGGCGGAATGCTCATATGCGCACAACGCATCGAGATCCTGGGAAGTGCCTGGGAGCTATAACGGTGGCTCAGACCCAGTACGGAACCCGCGCCCGGTACTGCCGCATGGCGAAGGCCGTCACGGTCCAGCCGACGATGGTCAACACGATCACCACGACCCAGTGCCGGAGCTCCTGATCGGCGCCCAACAGCGGGGCCCGCACGATGTCGACGTAGTGCAGCAGCGGGTTGAACTCGATGATCTTGGCCCACCCGCCTGCCCCCTGGTCACGCAGCGTCTGGTCGTTCCAGATGATCGGCGTCATGTAGAACAGCAGCTGCACCAGGCTGAACAACAGCGGGCTGATGTCGCGGTACCGGGTGGACAGGATGCCGAAGCACAGCGCGACCCAGATGCAGTTCAGCACGATCAACCCCAGCGCCGGAATGAACGCCAGATCGGTCCAGTGCCAGTGCTGGGGAAAGATGATCGCGATGATCACGAAGATGACGATGTTGTGTGCGAACAGGATCACCTGACGCCAGACCAGCCGGTACACGTGCACCGACAGCGGCGTGGGCAGCTGCTTGATCAGGCCCTCGTTGGCGACGAACACGTCGGCGCCCTCGAGGATCGAGGCGTTGATCAGGTTCCAGATGATCAGCCCGAGCGTGACGTAGGGCAGGTGTTCGGCCAGCGGGAGATGAAAGAGCGTGGAGTACAGCCCTCCCAGCGCCACCGCCATGGTGCCGGTGGCGATGGTGATCCAGATCGGCCCGAGCACCGAGCGGCGGTACCGCTGCTTGATGTCCTGCCAGCCCAGGTGCAGCCAGAGTTCGCGCTTGCCGAACCCGGCCACCAGATCACCCCACGCCCGGCCGAACGTCCTCGACTGCGCCGCCGCATCGGTGAAGGTCACTGTCGTGCTCCCTGGTCGGGTCGGCCGAACTTCTCGCCACGGCCCAAGCGCCGCAACCGAAACCAGTCCCGCAGGCCTGCGGGGTCGCGCCGGCTGACCAGGAAGAACCAGCCGAACCGCAACCACTCCTGCGGGATCAGCCGCCGCATGCCTGGCTGGGACTGCAGGTAGCCCCGGTTGCGGTAAGTGAAGTAGCGCTTGGTGGCGTCCTCGGGGTACTGGGTGTGCATCCGGCCGCCGAGGATCGGCTTGAACTCGTCGGAACCCTGCGGGTGCAGGTAGACCGCGTCCAGGCAGGTGCCGAACGGCAGGCCCGAGCGCACCAGCCTGCGGTGCAACTCTACCTCGTCGCCGCGAACGAACAACCGGATGTCGGGCACCCCAACGACTTCCAACGTCGACGCGCGGAACAGCGCCCCGTTGAACAGTGACGCGATGCCGGGCAACAGGTCCTGTCCGGACCCGTCGGTGCGCAGTCCGTCGACCCGGCGCCGCCACACCAGACCGCGGCGCAGTGGGAACGCCAACCGCTGCGGGTCGTCCAGGTCGCACACCATCGGCGACACCTCGGCCAGCGAATGCCGTGCGGCGCACTCGAGTAACGTCCCGAGCACCGACGCGTCGGCGGGTCTGCCGTCGTCGTCGGCCAGCCACACCCAGTCAGCGCCCATGGCCAGGGCCTGCAACATGCCGAGCGCGAATCCGCCTGCGCCGCCGAGATTTCGGAGCGATCCGACATAGGTGGTCGGAACGGATTGTCCGGCGACCAGGTCGCGAACCCGCGGATCTTGCCCATGTGAGAAGTCGTTGTCGACGACGATGAGGTGGTCGGGCGGGCGGGTCTGGGCCGTGACCGCATCCAGCGACTTGGCGAGTTCGTCGGGGCGCCTGTGGGTGACCACGACGGCGCACACGATTTCAGTCATCTGCGCTCTCGCGGGCGTCCCTGGCGTTCTCCTCGAGCACCTCGCGGACGTGCCTGGCGGCGTCGTCGCCCTCGTAGGCGCGCACCACGTCTTCGATGCCGCCGGCCATCTTGATGGTGCCGTGGTCGATCCACATGGCCGTCTTGCACAACTGGGCGAGGAATTCGTTCGAGTGGCTGGCGAAGACCAAGATGCCCGACCGTGCCACCAGGTCCTGCAGGCGCGTGCGGGCCTTCTTCATGAACTCGGCATCTACGGCGCCGATGCCCTCGTCGAGCAGCAGGATCTCAGGGTCGATGCTCGTGACGACACCCATCGCCAGGCGTACCCGCATGCCGGTCGAGTAGGTGCGCAGCGGCATCGACAGGTAGTCGCCGAGCTCGGTGAAGTCGGCGATCTCGTCGACCTTGGCCGCCATCTGCTTGCGTGTCTGCCCCAGGAACATCCCGCGGATGATGATGTTCTCGAAACCCGAGATCTCGGGGTCCATGCCGACGCCGAGATCGAACACCGGTGCCACCCGGCCGGTGACGGTCGCTGAACCGCGCGTCGGCTCGTAGATGCCCGAAAGCAGCCGCAGCAGCGTCGACTTGCCTGCCCCGTTGTGCCCGACCAATCCCACCCGGTCGCCGGTGTTCAGCGACAAGGTGATGTCGCGGAGCGCCTCGATCACCACGACGTTGGACGTGTTGCGCCCGATGGTTCCGCCGGCCTTGCCGAGAAAGGCCTTCTTCAGCGACCGCGACTTGGCGTCGAAGATTGGGAACTCGACCCAGGCGTTGCGGGTCGAGACGTGGGGTTCTCGAGACGTGGTCACTGCTAGAGGTACTGGCCGGTTCCGCTCGGGTGGCCAGGGCCGCCGTGCGGACCCGGCATGCCTGTGCCAGGGGGCAACGCGCCCTGGCGCATCTGCTCCAGCTGGGCCCTCGCCGTGATCTGCTGGGCGAACAGCGCAGTCTGAATGCCGTGGAAGAGGCCCTCGAGCCAGCCGACGAGCTGCGCCTGCGCGATTCGAAGCTCGGCATCCGACGGCACTTTGTCCTCGGTAAAGGGCAGGGTCAGTCGGTCGAGCTCTTCACGCAACTCAGGCGCGAGCCCCTCCTCCAGCTCGCGGACGCTCTTGGCGTGGATGTCGCGCAGCCGGTTCCGGCTGGCATCGTCCAGCGGTGCCGCGCGGACCTCCTCCAGCAGCTGTTTGATCATGGTGCCGATCCGCATCACCTTCGCCGGTTGCTCGACGAGGTCGGTCAGCGAATTGCCGTTGGACTCGTCGTCCGTGCCGGGCACGTCGCCAGCGATGATCTCGATGTCATTGTCGTCGGGGTTGCTCACGGTTTCCCTGTTCCTCCGCGCCACTCGTAGATGCGGGTCTCGCCGTTGTCGTAGATCTTGGCCCAAGACTTCGACTTGTCCAGTGACAGTAGTCCGTCGGGCATCACGAACTTGAGCACCACCGGGGTGCTGGTCACCACGTAGCGGATGTTGAGCGCTTTGACCGCCTCCGCGACGCGCGGATCGGTGTCTGCGTCGTCGGCGTAGGCCCAGAAGATGAACCGGTTGTAGCCCGGGCCCTGTTGCACGGGAAAGTCGTAGTGCGTCCACAGCGGGTGCAGTCCGGCGACGGCGTACACCCAGGCCGTTCCGTCGGTGTTGGCGTTGCCGATCAACGTGTCCTTCGCATCTGGCAGCGTGGCCAGATACGCGAACGCGTCGAGATCTTTCTGGTCGATCATGATCGAGTCGTACTTCTCGCCGAACAGATACCGGTGCCGCGGGAAGTAGTGCCAGGCGCTTCCGATCGACACGGCGATGAGGATGGCCGCCGTCACGGCGTGCCAGACCCTCGGCGACGCCGGCCACCGGTCCCGGCACCGTGCGACGACCCAGGCGGTGAGCGTGAAGAGGGCGATGCCGGCCATCGGGGCCAGCAACATCGTCACCACAGCCGAGAGCCGCCGGGGGTCGCTGTAGAACAGGTCGCTGAACTTGCCGGTGACCGCCCCGATCGGTCCCCCGAACGGCGCGGCCGAGTGGACGATCGCCACGATCAGCACCAGCCACACCACGGCAGGCCACCAGATTCGTCGCACCAGCAGGATCAGTCCGCCGGCCGCCGCGAGCCCGATGATGATGTTCTGGATCGGGTAGTCGTTGAGGTGGCGGGTGTGCTGGGTGATCGCTTCGAAGAGCACCCTCTTCCTGGTCTGGTGGGTGGCGAACTCGTGGCCGACGATGATCTCGGCCTGTTGTAGGACCCCGACGAACTGTGGCAGCAACAACAGCACCGTGGGCGCCGCGACGAGCACCAGGCTGATGAAGTCTGCGAGTCGGCCGCGTACCGGGTGCCACAGACCGTCGAACAGCCACCAGGCCACGACGAACGTCACCGCCACGACGCCGCCGGTGATGTGCACGGAGAAGACGCCGAAGAGCGCCAGCACCGCCAGCGGTATGCGGTCGCGGTGCCGCAGCGACGAGACGATCAGCGCAAAGGTCGGTGCGGCGAGGCCGTAGGCCACCAGGTTGGGCATCGAGGCGGTGTCGAATTCCACGTAGGGCACCGCGGTGAACGACGCCGACAGGGCCGCCGCGGCCGCTGCGGATCCCGCCGCCCGCCACTCGTCGGCCCGGCCGCGGAGCAGCTGCCAGGTGAGAACGGCGGCGCTGACGGGGAACAACCAGATCGATGCGGTCAGTGAGCTAATCGTGTACGCCGAGGTCGGCGCCGCGCCGCTCAGCTGGCTGAAGATCGCTCCGAGCGCATGGAAGGTGGACGGGTAGTAGAGCGGGTCGTGGGTCTCCACGTTGCGCAACTCGCCCATGTGGGTCGGTGACGCCTGGCCCGTCTCCAGGATGAAGCGGATGGTATTCGCATGCCAGACCGAGTCCCAGTTGCTCGGAATCGATTGCCAGTGCGGCATCCCGCGAATTGCTGCAAACCCGATCAGCACCGCGCCGAGCACCACCCCGACGGCGACGACGAGGGCCGGGCCCACCGACATCGACCGCGTCTCCGCGTCGCGGTCCCGCCACCGGCTGAGCGCAACGTGCAAACCTGCTACGACGCCCACCACGAGCAACAGGGCCAGCAGCGCGGTCCAGGCGTTCCACGGGACACCAATGGCGTTCAGCGGCAGTATCGCCAGCGCAACCACGCCGTATGTCAATGCGGGCCCCACTGCGACGGCCACCGGCCAGGTTAGCTGCGCCGTCCTCCCGACGATTGCCCCCGGGACCACTAGCAACAACAGGGCCACTAGCACCCCGGACGTCAAGCTCACTGGACTAGTATGGCTGCCCAGGTGACCCGTTCCGATCGCGGCACGGGCGTCGAAAGGCGCCGTCGGGCACCCATCGACATCGCTACGGGTCGCACAATCGCGGACGCTCGAAGGTGGTTGGCATGGCATACGACGTCGCCCGGGTGCGGGGTCTGCACCCGTCGCTGGGCGACGGGTGGGTGCACTTCGACGCCCAGCAGGGCATGTTGCTGCCCGATTCCGTGGCCACCACCGTCTCCACTGCGTTCCGTGGGTCGATGACGGCTTCCATCGGTCCGCACCCATCCGCCAGGCGCAGTGCCGCGGTGCTGTTCGCCGCCCGGTCGGCCATCGCCGATCTGGTGGGCGCTGACCCGAGCGGCGTCGTGCTTGGCGCCGACCGGGCAATCCTGCTGACCTCGCTGGCCGACGCGTCGTCGTCACGGGTCGGCCTCGGCTACGAGGTGGTCGTCACGCGCCTGGACGACGAGGCCAACATCGCGCCGTGGCTCCGTGCGGCCAATCGCTATGGCGCCAAGGTCAAGTGGGCCGAGGTCGACATCGAGACCGGTGAGCTGCCGCCCTGGCAGTGGGAGAGCCTGATCACCAAGCCCACCCGCCTGGTCGCGATCACCTCGGCCTCGTCGGCCCTTGGCACCATCACCGACCTGCGACCGGTGACCAAGCTGGTGCACGAGAACGGCGGACTGGTCGTGGTCGACCATTCGGCGGCCGCGCCCTATCGGCTCATCGACATCGACGAGATCGAAGCGGACGTGGTGGCGCTCAATGCCGTCGCCTGGGGTGGGCCGCCGATCGGTGCACTGGTGTTCCGAGACCCGTCGGCTATCGACTCGTTCGGCTCGGTGTCGCTGGACCCGTTCGCCGCCGGGGTGGCGCGCCTCGAGGTCGGCACACATCAGTACGGCATGCTCGCCGGCGTGGTGGCCAGCGTCGAGTACCTGGCGTCGCTCGACGAGTCGGCCTCCGGTACGCGTCGCGAAAGGCTTTCCGTCTCAATGCAATCGGCGGCGTCCTACATGGGTCGTCTGTTCGACTACCTGCTTGCGTCGCTGCGTTCGCTGCCGTTGGTCATGGTGATCGGCCAGCCCGAGGACCGGATACCGGTGCTGAGCCTCGCGGTGCACGGCGTGCCCGCCGAACGAGTGATCCAGCGGCTGGCCGACAACGGTGTGCTCGCGGTCTCCAACACCACCTCGCGCGTGCTCGACGTGATCGGCGTCAACGACATCGGCGGAGCCGTCACCCTGAGCCTGGCTCACTATTCGACGATGGCCGAAGTCGATCAGCTGGTCCGCGCGCTGGCGTCGTTGGGCTAATCGCCAACGCGCAGAAGCACTTTCCCGTGTACCTCGCCGGAGATCAGGAGTCGGTGTGCCTCGGCTGCCTGCTCGATGGGCAGTTCGGCACCGACGATCGGGCGCACCCGGCCGTCGGCGATCATCGGCCAGACGTTGGCGACCGTTTCGCTGACGATGGCGGCCTTGCCGGACGGTCCGTCGACCGGCCGGGACCGCAGCGCGGTGGAGATCACCCCCGCGCGCTTGGACATCAACTTGGCGAGGTTCAGCTCCGCCTTGACGCCGCCCTGGAAGCCGATGATGACGAGCCGGCCGTCGGGTGCCAGCGCGTCGACGTTGCGGTCGAGGTAGGACGCACCCATGAGGTCGAGGATCACGTCGGCGCCCAACCCGTCGGTCTCCGCCCTGACCCGTTCGACGAAGTCCTCGTCGTGGTAATTGATCAGGACGTCGGCACCGAGTTCGCGGCAGATCGCCAGCTTCTCGGCCGAGCCCGCCGTCACCGCCACGCGGCAGCCGAGGGCGTGGGCGACCTGGATGGCGTGGGTGCCGATGCCGCTGCCTCCGCCGTGAAGCAGCGCCAGCTGGCCCGGCGACAGGTGCGCCGTCATCATCAGGTTCGACCAGACCGTGCACGCGACCTCCGGCAGCGCGGCGGCGTCGTGCAGCGCGACGCCCTCAGGGACGGGCATCACCTGCCCCGCAGGAACGGCCACTTTCTCGGCGTAACCACCGCCTGACAGCAAAGCGCAGACCGGCTGTCCGACGGACCAAGAGGTGACCCCGTCACCCAGCTCGGCGATATGCCCGGCCACCTCGAGACCCAGAATCGGGCTGGCGCCCGGCGGCGGCGGATAGTTCCCGGCGGCCTGGAGCACGTCGGCTCGATTGACGCCAGTGCTAATTATGTCTATTACTACCTCACCCGTTTGAGCTGCAACGGCGGGCACCTCTTCCCACACGAGCCCAGATTTGCCTTCGACGACTATGGCCCGCATTTCCATAACGCTACTACCCGCGGAAAAGTCTCCTACCATTGCGCCATGGAGGGCATCATCGCGGGACGCACGGCAAGTGCGATGCCCGGTCTAGACATAGCTGAACAACGCTCGTGGCAAAATTTCCTCGACTCCGCGCTGCGGTTGTACGCCACCCTGAACAAGTCGTTGGTGGAGGAACACCACCTGACGCTCAACGACGTGCGCCTGCTGGACGTGCTCGACAGATCCGCCACCGGGTCGGCCCGGATGGGCGACCTGGCCGACGACCTCATGTCGTTGCCGAGCCGAGTGACGCGCCAGATTCACCGGTTGGAGGCGCAGAACCTGGTACGCCGGTGTTCGAGCCCCGACGACGGCCGCGGCGTACTGGCCATCGTCACCGACGACGGCAGGACGCGGCTGCACGGGGCGATGGCAACGTACGGCAGGGGAGTGCGCGCGCACTTCCTCGGCAGGTTGTCGCGCGCTCAGGTCGCGGCGATGGGGGAGAACTGCCGCCGGATCGGGGTGGCACTGAAGTCCGAGCCGACGCCCGCGAGGATCGGACGGGTCTAAACGCCTTACGCTTGTCGGCGGTGGCGTGGCAGAGCGGCCTAATGCACTCGCCTTGAAAGCGAGAGACGGGTAAAACCGTCCGGGGGTTCAAATCCCTCCGCCACCGCTCTGAGATGTGACAACACATCGGAATGGCATTTCTCGGTTACGGCGTAATGACGATGAAACAGGCCGTGAACCTCGGTGACCCCGATTCAGGATCAACTGGCCTAGTGCCTTCCGAAGCCCAGGTGTCCGCCGCGTTCGACTACGCCGGGCTGACGATTCCGCCCGACCGTCTGGCAGCGAACTACGAGACCTACGCCTCGACGCTCGCACTGATTCGGAAGGCCTCGACGCCGGGTCTGGGCGAGACCGCCCCGGCCGTCGGTTTCAACGCGTCCTGGGACTGAAACGCGTCCTGGGACTGAACAGAAGGCATGTCGCTAATGGAACTGTACGAACTTTCCTTGCTCGAGGTCGCCGAGAAGATCCGTACCAGAGAGGTTTCGCCGGTCGAGGTCACCCAGTCGTCGCTGGCGCGTCTGGAGGAGGTCGAACCCATGCTGACCGCGT
>NZ_JAVRPS010000547.1:0-3229 GCF_032162105.1 Mycobacterium sp.
GCTGTCGCTCACCGACATCCGCGCGCATTTCTCCGTCGCAGGGACTACACGACACCTGACACCGGAACGCCTCGAGATCGTCGACGACCTACCTCGGACAGCCACCGGCAAGGTGCGCAAGGACGAACTCCGAGAACGCCTCAACTCCAGGCGATCGACTTGAGTTCGGTGAACTCCTCGATCCCGTGGTGACCCCATTCCCTGCCCACCCCGCTCTGCTTGAACCCGCCGAAGACACCGGTGATACCAACACCATTGGGCTGTTCGGCCGACCAGCCAGGACCCGAGGTGCCCAAAGTCTCGACGTTGCGGGTGGGCGACCCCACCGTCTGCACCGCGACGTTGCCTGCCCGAAGCTGACGCGCGACGTTGAAGCCGCGCGCGGTATTGCCGGATACGACGCCACCACCAAGTCCGTATATCGAATCGTTCGCGATGCGGATCGCCTCGTCTTCGGTCTTGTAGGTGATCACGGTGAGGACGGGACCGAAAATCTCCTCCTGGGCGATGCGCATGTCGTTGCGGGCGTTGATGAATAGCGTCGGTTCGAAGAAGAAGCCCTTGGCCAGATGCGCGGGACGCTTACCGCCAAAGACGAGTTCGGCACCCTCGTCGATCCCCGACTGGACGTACCCCTCGACGCGGGCGCGCTGCTGCTCGCGGATCAGGGGGCCGATAAGGGTGTCGGGCTCCCGGGGGTCGCCGACCTTGAGCGACGACGCCGATTTCTTGGCGCCGTCGACGTAGGCGTCGAGCAGGTGTTCGGGCAGCAGCATCCTTGTCTGGATGGCGCAGCCCTGCCCCGCGTGAATCATCGAGGTGATGATCCCCATGGTGGCGACGTGTTCTTCGGAGACATCATCGAGGATGATGGACGCGCTCTTGCCGCCGAGCTCGAGCTGCAGGCGCTTCACCGTGGGGGCGGCGGCCGCCATGATCGCCCGCCCCGTCGCGGTGGAGCCGGTGAACGTCACCATGTCGACCATCGGGTGAGTGGTCATCTCCTCGCCGACCTCGGGACCGCCGGCGATCACGTTGAGCACTCCGGGCGGAAGGTCAGCGTCCTGAGCCGCTTTGGCGATTTCGAAGGCGTCCAGCGGGGTCCACTGGTGCGGTTTGAGCACCACGGTGCAGCCGGCCGCCAATGCCGGTAGCACTTTGACGATGTTGAGGAAGAACGGGAAGTTGAACGGTGTGATGGCGGCCACCACGCCCACCGGTTCTCTGACCACCGCATGTCCGGCCATCCCGGTCGGGCCACCGGCCGGCGGAGATACTTCCGTCCAGCGCACCGCGAGTTCCATGGCTTCGGCGATCCACTCGGCGATGTCGATGGTGCCGCGGACCTGGATGATGTCGGCGAGGAAGCCGACCGACCCCGACTCGGCCATCACCAGTTTCTTGAGTAGGTCGTGGCGCTCATCGAGGATGGCCGCAAATCGGCGCAGCACCGTTGCCCGTTCGCGGGGCGACGTCCGTGGCCAGGGCCCGTCGTCGAATGCCCGCCGAGCCGCCGCGATCGCTGCGTGGGTGGCCTTGACGCCCGCGTCGGGAACCGACCCGATGACTTCTTCGGTGGCCGGGTCGATGACCTCGATGACCCCGACCGCGTCGTCCGCCGTCCAGGCGCCGTCGATGAACATGTTGTCGTAGTCCCACCGGTCACTCACCGCGCACTACCTCCATCTCCCGAAGATCTTGATCACGTCGGATCACGCTAGCAGCATATTCTGGAGAGGAGAATATAATGTTTCTTTTTGGACACCTGTTATATCTTCGTGCGGCAGACATGATCTTCGCACCAACTCGTTCGGAGGACGCATGGAAGACGTACTGGGATATGCGGGACGCCATGTGGTGGTCACCGGCGCTGCGTCCGGGATGGGTGCCGCGACGGCGACGATCCTGACCAGCCTGGGAGCACGGGTCACGGCGCTCGACGTCCGGCCCACCAACGTTCCCGTCGACCGGGTGCTGGAGGTGGACCTACGTGACCGCGCCTCCATCGAGAAGGCTGCCGAATCCATCGAGGGACCGGTGGACGGCTATTTCGGCTGCGCCGGCCTGCCGGGGCCGCCGTTCTCCGGTCTGGACGTGATGCTGGTCAACTTCGTGGGGGCACGGCATCTGGTGAACCTGGTGCTGCCCAAGATTCCCGCCGGTGGCGCGATCGCGGTGGTCGCATCGAACGCGGCGATGGGGTGGCAGCTGGAGCTGGACCAGCTGATGGGTCTGGTCGCCACCGACGGATTCGACGAAGGCAAGCAGTGGTGCGAGGCCAACAGCGAGATGGGTGCGGTTGGTGCGTACCCATTTTCGAAGAAGGCGATCAACGCCTGGGTTGCATCGCGGGGTGCCACGCTGATCAATGGCGGCATCCGACTCAACTGCATCAACCCCGGCCCCACGGACACCGCGATGATGCCCCACTTCGTCGAATTCGCCGGCGAGAGCATCATCGACGCGTTCGTCGGCCCGATCCGGCGCCGCTCGACCCCCGAGGAACAGGCGTGGCCGCTGATCTTCCTCAACAGCCCCCGGTCGAGCTACGTCAACGGCGAAGCACTCGTCACCGACGGCGGATTCTTCGGCGCAGTGCAATCCGGCCAGCTCGATCTGACCAAGATGTTCGACGCTCCTGGTGCGACCGGGGCATGACGCCAGTCGACCAGCCGGCGTGAGGTGTCGGCCATGCCGTATCGAGTCATTCAGTGGGGCACCGGCAATACCGGTGCGCACACGTTGCGCTTCCTGCTCGAGGACCGGGCGTTCGACGTCGTCGGGGTGTGGGTGAACCGGGAGCAGAACGTCGGGCGCACCGCCGGCGAACTGGCCGGGCTGGCGATGGGCGGCCCGAGTGCAACCCATGACGCGGATGATCTCGTCGCGCTGGACGCCGACTGCGTCGTGTACATGGCGGCAGAGCCCAGTGGGTCTCCCAAACAGCCCGGCACCGACGGCTGGGCAAGCGTCGAAACGATGTGCCGACTCCTCGCCAGCGGCAAGAACGTCGTGGCCACCGGCATCTCCGGGCTCACCAACCCGCGGGCGTTCGGCGACGACGTCTACGACCGGCTGTGCCTGAGCGCCGAGTCCGGCGGAACCACGTTCTTCGGCACCGGCATCGAACCGGGCTTCATGTGCGATGCGCTGGCGCTCAGCCTGAGCAGCATCTCCCGCGACATCAGGTCGATCCGCGCCCAGGAGTGCCTCAGCTACGCGACGTATG
>NZ_JAVRPS010000548.1:0-20612 GCF_032162105.1 Mycobacterium sp.
GGCTTCGGCCCGAAGGCGTTGGCGCACATCCACGCCGGAACGGGCGGTCCCCGTCGCGCCACCTGGCTGGTGGTCGGGGCCGCGTTGGTGGTCGTCCTCATCTGCGGTGCTCTTGGCTGGCCCGACATGGGTACCGGCAACGATGCGATCAACACCTACTTCCTGTTCGCCGTGGCCGGTTCGGTGTGCCTGATGGTCTGCTATCTGCTCGTCGAGGTGGCGGCAGTGTGGTTCGTCGGCGCTCCCAAATTTGCCGACGTGCACGGCGGCAAGGGCAAGATTCTGGGCCTGGTGTTGCCGACCCTCGGAGCCGTGGTGATCGCGGTGGTGTTGTGGTTCAACGTGAAGGGTGCGCAGACCTGGTTGGATGCCCCGTTGCTCGGATTGTATTGGTGCGCCGTTGGGTTGGTGATCGCCATCGCCGCCTCTGGGATTGCGAAACGCGTTGGGGAGTCGCTGGCCGCAGAGCTGGCGAACACCCCCCCGGTGCATGCGGAGTGAGCACGCTGTACGACCGCGACGAGGCCGCCATCGCGGGGATCGAGAAGCTGCGCTTCTTCCCGTTGGAGGTCGTCTCCGGTCACGGCTCGACCCTGGTCACCCCGGACGGGCGCGAACTGCTCGACCTGTCGGCGACGTGGACGGCATCGGGGCTCGGCCACGGCCACCCGGCCGTCGTGGAGGCGGTGAGCCGGGCGGTGCGCACGGCTCCGGGCTCCGGCGGCTTGTCCGCGGTCCACCCCGATTCGGTTGGCCTGGCCGAGGACCTGCTCGCGCTGGTCCCCGGCGACGGCGAGCGTCGGGTGTACCTGGGGCACGCGGGCTCCGATGCTAACGACGTCGCGCTGCGGGCCTGCAGGCACGCCACCGGGCGGCGCACCATCATGGCGTTCGAGCACAGTTACCACGGCGGTGTTGGGGTGGCGATGGGCGTCTCGGGCGTGCACGTCGACGCCGGTGTGCCGCCGGATCCCGACGCGGTGTTCCTGCCGTACCCCAATCCCTTTCGGCCGGGCTTGGGCGGGCCCGACGAAGACGTGACCACCTGTCTGGACCTGGCGGAGCAGCACCTGGCAAGCGGCTCCATCGCGTGCCTGATCGTCGAGCCGATCCTGTCCGACGGCGGCTTGATCGTGCCGCCCGACGGTTTCCTCGCGCGCCTGCAAGCGCTGTGCCGCAGGCACGGTGTCCCGATGATCTGTGACGAGGTCAAGATGGGGCTGGGCAGACCGGGCACCCTGCACGCCTTCGACCACGACGGCATCGCGCCCGACATCGTCACGTTCGGCAAGGTGCTCGGCGGCGGCCTGCCGTTGTCGGCGGCGGTCGGGCCAGCGGAGATCCTCGACGCACCGCCCGCAGCGGCGCTGCTCACCACCGCGGGCAATCCGGTATGTACCGCGGCAGGTCGCGCCGTGCTGGCCACCATCGTCGGCGACCAGCTGGCCGACAGGGCCGCGAAAGTCGGTGCGCTGCTGGCCGATGGGCTGCGCGCCCTGGCGGGCTCGCCGGGCGCCGATCGGATCGGCGACGTCCGCGGGCGCGGCCTGGCGATCGGCCTCGAGCTCGTCGACCCCGATACCGGGGAGCGCGATCCGCGACTCGCCGCGCACGTGGTCTACCGTGCCTGGGAGTTGGGAGCGGTCGTGTACTACGTTGGCGGCAACGTCCTGGAGATCACGCCGCCGCTGGTGCTCACCGAAACCGAGGCGGGCCGGGCGGTCGAGATGCTCGGCGCGGCCATCGCGGACGCGGCCGCGGGCAGAGTGAACGCCGAGGAGGTCGCACGGTATGCCGGTTGGTGAGTTGCGGGACGTGTTCGCCGGGGTCGACGACGAAGTGCCCGACGGCCTCGCAGACCATCTGCGCGGCGTCGCGCTGATCGACCACCACGTGCACGGCACCTTCAACGAACCCGTCGACCGGGCCGGTTTCGAGGCGGCGATCAATGAGGGGTCAACCGACCCCGTGCCGGCGTTCATGTCCCAATTCGATTCACCGCTGGGCCTTTCCATCCGTCGTTGGTGCGCGCCGCTGCTCGGGCTCGATGCGCTGGCCTGCGCCGACGACTACTGGGCGCGCCGCAACGAGTTCACTCCCGACGCACTGGCCAGGCTCATGCTGCCGGCCGCGGGGGTGTCGCGCTGGATCGTCGACACCGGGTTCAAGGGTGACCTCATCACCACACCCGAGCAGCTCACCGAGCTCAGCGGGATCCCGTCGTCGGAGATTCTGCGCCTCGAACGTCTCGCCGAGGACCTGCTGGAGAACGGCACGTCGCCCGACGACTTTCCGGACGCCGTCCGGTCGGCACTGCGCAATGCGGTGGACTCGCCGGATGTGGTGGGAACGAAGACGATCTCGGCCTACCGCACCGGTTTCGACATCGACTGGTCGCAACCGGGCGATGCCGACGTCGCCGCCGCCGCCCGCGAACTGGCAGGCCGGCCGCACCCGTTGCGGCTCGACAGCCCGGTGCTGATCGCGTTCGCGGTACACGAGGCCGCCGCGCACGGACTACCCATCCAGGTGCACGTCGGCTTCGGCGACCGCGATCTCGACCTGCACCGCACCGATCCGATGCTGCTGCTGCCGCTGCTGCGCACGATGACACCCGTACCGGTGCTGCTGCTGCACTGCTATCCGTTCCAGCGTCAGGCGGGCTATCTCGCCCAGTCCTTCGACCACGTGAATTTCGATGTGGGACTGGCCATCAACTACCTCGGGGTCCGTTCGACCGGGCTGGTCGCCGAGGCGCTCGAGACGGCGCCGTTCGCCAAACAGCTGTACTCCTCCGACGCCTTCGGACCACCCGAACTCCACGTGCTCGGCTCGGTGTTGTGGCGGCGCGCCATGGGGCTGGTGCTCGGCGGCTGGGTGCGTGCCGGGGACTGCACCGAGCAGGACGCCATCCGGATCGTCGACATGGTCGGCGTGCACAACACCGAGCGGGTATACGCGCTTTGATGCACGATGCCGCACCGCTTTTCGAGTCGCTACGGCGGTTCGTCGAGCGCGGCCAGGCTCCGTTCTACAGCCCGGGTCACAAGGGTGGCCGGACGCTGGATCCCTGGTTCCGCGAACACATCGCCGCGATCGATCTGAACAACCTTCCTGACACCGACACGCTGCACTGCCCGGAAGGCCCGATCCTCGAGGCCGAACGCCTGATCGCCGATGCGTGGGGTGTCGGCCTGAGCTTCATCCTGGTTCAAGGGTCGACGAGCGGCAATATCGCCGTTGCACTTTCGGCGCTGCGGCCCGACGAGCCGGTGCTGGTGGCACGCAACGCGCACAAGTCCGTGCTGGCGGGTCTGGTGCAGGTCGGAGCCCGCCCGGTCTGGCTCGAACCCCGTTGGGACGCCCGGTTCGGTGTCGCGCACGGCCTTGACGCCGACGACGTCGAGCGGGCGTTCGGCGAGAGTGGCGCCAAGGCGCTATGGGTGCTGCACCCGACGTATTACGGCACCACCGGCGACATCGCGGCGCTGGCCGAGCTGTGCCGTCATCACGACGCCAAGCTCCTTGTCGACGGCGCCCATTCCCCGCACTTCGCCTTCCATCCCGACCTACCGACCCCTGGCGAAAGCGCCGGTGCCGCAGCCACCGTGCAGTCGGTGCACAAGATCCTGTCCGGCTTGAGCCAGGCGGCGGTGCTCCACATCGACCCGGCGGTGCTCGATCCGGCATCGGTGCGCCGGGGGTTGCAGCTGATCCAGACCACCAGCCCGCACTTCGCGATCATGGCGTCGATCGACCTCGCCCGGCGACAGATGATGCTGCACGGCCGCGAACTGCTCGACCAGACCCTGGCGCGAGCCAGGGATGCGGCGGTCCGGCTAGCGGCCATCCCTGGTCTGCAGGTTCTGCGTCCCGAACATCTCGCAGGCGCGGGCACCGGGCTGCACCAGCTCGACGAGACCAAACTGCTCATCGGAACCGCGGGTCTTGCCGCCGACGCCCGCGACATCGTCGAGCGACTCAACCGCGTGCACGGTGTCCAGCCGGAGTTGAGTGGCACCGGGCACGTGTTGTGCATCACCACGATCGGCAATACCGCCGACGACGTGGAGCGGTTGATCGTCGGCTTCGAGGAAGTCGCGACCCACGTCGGCCGAAGGAGCGTCGACCCAGAGACCGGAGAGACCGGGTTGATCGGCGATCTGCTCGCCGTGCGTCCGGACACGGTCCTCACGCCGCGGGAGGCGTTCTTCGCGGCCGACGAGGCGGTTCCGCTGTCGGCCGCAGCAGGGCGAATCGCGGCCGAGGCGATCACCCCCTACCCGCCTGGCATCCCCCTGGTGATGCCCGGTGAGCGGCTCAGCACCGACGTCATCGACCTGCTGCGGGCGCTACGCAACGCAGGCAATCCGATCAGCGCATCGGATCCGACGATGGGCCTCGTCACGGTCGTCCTTCCTACCTCGGCGTGTTGAGCGTGGCGGCCAGGTGTTTCGGCGCATTCTGTGGCGGGCGTTCCTACGCCTGGCCACCGCGGCGGTCATCGAAGCCCACGACGAATGGCGGATCACCCGCCGCTACCTCTCCGATGTCTCCATGGCCGAACTACGCGCGTCATCGCCAACAAACCCGCCGCCGCATCACTTGCCAACAGCCCTAAATCACCTAGCGTTCAACATGACTCGTTGATCACAACGCGTGAGCCACGCCAGATCCGAAGTCCACCAACCCACGGGACGCTATCGGCTCCGTTGGGCGCATAGCCATTAGCAATGCGAGCTGCATGTCGAACTTGGGCTGCCGACAGGGGTTCGCGCACGCAGGAGGCGGCACGTCCGTGCCTCTAGCATGGCTGCAGCCCTGAGGCCAATCGCAATGGGTAGAAGCAGAAACGGTGTGTCGGAGGCCAAATGTCATCGACTGGCGGTAAGTCAGTCCAATTCTCCGGTAATGGACCGTTGAAGACGCTTGCCAAATGGGCTTAGCCTGGCATACCAATCAGGTCTAGCCAGGGTCGACGGGTGAATCCGAAGCGGTATCGCCCTCATCCCTAACTGACTGGTCCACGACGATGTGAACCGGGAGGTGCTCGGCGCGCCAACAAGCCGCAGAGCGCAAGCCAAACGTGAAAGTGGACGGCACGGTAGCGCTGCGGCATCCCATTCACACGTGCTCTCGGTTCCACCGCACCTACAGAAGGGAAGTACCTGCACATGAGCATGAGGCGAGTTCGGGTAGCCGTTGATGTCGGTGGGACGTTCACCGACATCTGCGTGTTCGACGATGAAACCGGTCAGAAGCGGGTCGAAAAGGTTCCGTCGTCGGTGGATCCCATCCATGCTGTGCTCGCCGGTGTAACCAAAGCGGGTGTCGATCTCCACGATGTGGCCTTGTTCTGTCATGGCACCACCGTCGCTACAAACGCGCTGATCACGCGGCGGCTGCCGCGGGCCGCGATGATCACGACGAAGGGTTTCCGCGACATCATCGAGATCCGCCGCGGTAACAAGGAAGATCTCTGGGACGCGTACAAAGACGTTGCGCCGCCGTACATCCGGCGCCGGGACCGTCTCGAGGTGCGTGAGCGCGTCGACTACGCCGGACAGGTGCTCGAGCCGCTGGACGAGGACGAGGCCAGGCGCATCGTTGGCATTGTGCGGCGCAAGGGTGTCACGACGGTCGCGGTCTGCTTCATCAACGCCTACGCGAACCCGGCCAACGAACGGCGTATGGCCGAGATCCTGGCCGAGGAACTGCCGGACGTGCGGGTCACCACCTCCAGCGATGTGCTGCCGGAGATCTTCGAACACGAGCGATTCTCCACCACTGTCGCCAACGCCGTGCTGGCGCCGCTGGTCAGCGGTTATGTCAACCGCCTCGGCAGCGACCTCAAGGGCGGGGGTTACGAGGGTGATTTGCTGATCCTGCACTCCGGTGGTGGCGTCATGACACCGAAGACGGTGGAGAAGCTCGCGGTGCGGCTCGCCGCGTCCGGTATCGCCGCCGGCGCCATCGCCAACCGCCACATCGCCACGCTCAGCGGACATCCCAATGCCATCGGCCTCGACATGGGCGGCACCAGCACCGACATCTCGCTCGTCGCCGACGGTGTGCTGCGGACCACCAAAGAGTGGCAGGTGGAGTACGGCTACCCGATCTGCCTGCCCAGCATCGAGGTGCTGACCATCGGCGCAGGTGGCGGATCGCTCGCGTGGTTCGACGAGGCCGGAGCACTGCGTAACGGACCGCAGTCGGCGGGTGCGACACCAGGCCCGGCGGCCTACGGCAAGGGCGGCACGAAGCCCACCAACACCGACGCCAATCTGGTGCTCGGCCGGCTTGGCGGCAAGCTCATCAATGGCGGCATGACCCTGGACGCCGAGGCTGCCGAAGCCGCTATCCGCGAACATGTTTCGGAACCGCTCGGAGTCAGTGTGCAGGAGGCGGCGACGTCGATCCTGCGTGTCGCCAACGCCAATATGGCCGACGCCGTCCGGCTCATCTCGATCCGCCGCGGTTACGACCCGCGCGAATTCGCCCTGGTCGTCTTCGGTGGTGCCGGACCGCTGCACGGTGTCGATCTGGCCCGCGAGCTGTCCATCCCGACGGTACTGGTCCCGCCGAACCCGGGGATCACCTCGGCGCTGGGTTGCCTGCTGGTCGACATCCAGCACGACCTGTCCACCATGTTCCTCGGCCGGGTGGACACGGCGTCGCCGCAGGATGTGGAAGCTGAGTTCAAGAACCTCGAGGCGGAGGCTCGCGAGCGGCTCAGCAGCGAGAATGCCGCACCCGAGGATATGCAGCTGATCCGGACGATCGATATGCGTTACCTCGGTCAGTGGCGGTCGATCGCGGTACCGGTCGGTTCGGAGATCGAAGGTCTCGACGACATCGTCGCGACGTTCCACCTCGAACACGCCCGTGAGCACAACTTCCGGCGGGACTCCACACCGGTTGAGGTCTACCGACTCAATGTCACGGCGATCGGCACCGTACCGAAGCCGAATCTCCCGGAATACGAATTGCTTCCGTCGACGCCCAGTCCGGTGTCCTCACGTCCTGTGTGGTTCCCGGAAGAGAACGGTGCGGTCGACACACCGGTGTATGACCGCGACACGCTGGCTGCAGGAGCGGTGATCGAAGGCCCCGCCATCGTCGAACAGCTCGACTCCACCACACCCATCCCGCCCGGTGTCACTGCAGAAGTCGACGCCTGGCTCAACTTGAGGATCTCCGTCTGATGACCACCACGCTGACCCCTGAATCCAACTACACGCTCGACCCGGTGACGCTCGAAGTCCTCAAGAACTCGTTCACCACCATCGTCGACCAGATGGCCGAGCAGATCCTGCGGACCTGCCACTCGTTCGTCATGTACGCCCGTGACTTCTCGTCGGCGTTGTGCGACCGCGAGGGCAACACCGTGATGCAGGGCAGCGCTGACATTGCCGTGCATGTCGGAACCCTGCACTTCACCGCAAAGGCCGTCATCAAGGACTTCGGTGACGATATCCACCCCGGTGACCTGTTCGCGGTCAACGACCCGTACCTGGGTGGTACCCACTTCTCCGATGTCCGGATCGTGCGGCCCATCTTCGCCGACGGGGAACTGATCGGGTTCTCACAGTCCAACGGCCACTGGGCAGATATCGGCGGCCGGGTGCCGGGCTCCTTCGACGTCACCGCCAAAGAGCACTTCGGCGAAGGGCTGCGTATCCCACCGGTGCGCATCTCCGACCGCGGTGTCTACCGCAGCGACGTCGCGAAGCTCATCGTGGCGAACACCCGCGCGCCCGAGGCCGCAGAGGGTGACCTGCATGCGCAGATGGAAGCCACCGGGGTGGCCGAGGCTGAGCTGCTGCGGCTGGTCGAGAAGTACGGCCGCGAAACGGTTCTCATCGCCATGCAGGATGTCCAGGATTACGTCGAGCGGCTAGCCCGCAAGCGTGTCCTGGAACTGCCCGACGGCACCTGGGAAACCACCGACTACCTCGACTACGACCCGGACAAGGGTGAGGGCCTCGTTCCCGTCAAGGTGAAGATGACCATCGCGGGAGACCGGATCAGCTACGACCTGTCCGGATCGGGTGAGGCCGTGGCGACCTTCCTCAACGGAACGTTCGGCTCGTCATTCTCCGGTCTGGTCACCGGCACCAAAATGTTCTTCCCGGACATCCCGCTGAACTCCGGGTTCTACCGCCTGATCGATGTCGACCTCGGGCCCGAAGGCACCGTAGTCAACGCCGTCTGGCCCACCGCCGTCACCGGCTTCTGCTCCGGTTCCTATGGCAAGGTGGCCAACGCCGTCTTCGAGCTGTGGTCGCGGGTGCAGCCGGAGCGAGCGATGGCCTGCTGCACCGATATCGAGTACCTGTTGGTCGGCGGACGTGACGGTCGTGAAGACGGCGGCGGCATCTTCATGTGGTACGACTGGATGGTCAACGGCTGGGGCGGTCGTAACGGCAAAGACGGCTCCGGCGCCACCTCGGCGGTATTCGGTTGCGGCGAGTCGATCCAGCCTCTGGAAGGGCAGGAACGACTCTGCCCCGTGGTCACCACGGAGCACCAGATCGCCGTCGATTCCGGTGGCCCCGGCCAGTTTCGCGGTGGGGTCGGCGTGCGTAAGGGTGGTGTGCTGACCGGTGTCGAGAACACTGTCATGTCATACTGCTGCGATCGCTCCCGCTCCATCACCTGGGGAATGTTGGGCGGCCTGCCATCCCTGCCACACGATGTCTGGCTGAGCCGATCGGGCAACGAACCCGAGTACCTCGGCGCCATCTTCTCGGGCGTCCAGGTCGAACAAGGCGATTCGTTCACGCGGCCATCTGCCGGCGGCGGCGGGCTGGGCGACCCACTGGAGCGGGATCCGAAAGCGGTGCTCGAAGATGTCATCGACGATTACGTGAGCACCGAACGCGCGTTGAAGGACTACGGCGTCGTCATCACCGAGATCGACAAGGACATCGACGAGTTCGAGTTCGACGAGGCGGCCACCCAGTCCGCCCGTGCACGCATTCGCGGCGCCAGAATCGGGTGGCTGCAGGAGGATCCCGAGACGGTGGCCCAACGGTACCGCGACGGTGAGCTCGACACCCTAGATTTGGTCCGCCAGTACGGCGTCATCTTGGAGTGGGGCACAGGCGAACTACTTCCAGACACCACCTCGGAATACCGCAAGATGATTGCGACCCGCGCGGTCAGCTACTGGTCGCCAGCCGACGACAAGAGCTGACGAGCTAAGGATCCCCGGATCCTACGGTCCTAATACAGGGAGTGTGCCGGGGGACGCCGCAAGGCAGCCCGGCACGCCCCTTGCTCTGTTTGCGGTTCTTCGGGTGACTCAACGACGCCTCGCCTGCGTCCATCGATCAAACAAGAGGATACAAAATGTGGATCGCCCACGACCGTCAACCAGGCTGCTCGCCGTCGATCGAAACCGCCTCCTATGCAACCAATTCAACCGATTCATCGTTCGCGCAGCGCTCCAACGGCCCCGCACCGGCGGCGTTGCGCCGGGTGTTGCGCCGGACCAGGGACGGGGTGGCGCTGAATGTGGACGAAGCGGCCGTCGCGCTGACCGCCCGCGGTGACGACCTCGCTGACCTGTGCACCAGCGCGGGCCGGGTGCGCGAAGCCGGGCTGCCACTGCCGTTCGTGCACCAGTCCTCTCCGCTGTATCTGTCCGGAGCCGCCCGCCCGGGCCCGACGCACCGCGACAACCGTGCCGTGCACGCGTTGGCTCGAATCATGTTGCACGGCAGGATCTCCAACATCCCACCTACGCAGAAACGCCGCCTAAACCGGAACGCCCCCTTCGGCCCGTATGCGGGCAGAGGCGGTAGCCGAAATTGGTTGCCGCGGTTCGGCTATTGCTTGCGACCTCACTCACTGGCCGCCAGCAGAGTCGGCCGGGGGTCCAATGGCAGTTGCGCCTCGAACGTCCGCCATGCGCGTGCCAGCCGCCGGACGCCGAGCACCAATGTGTCCCTGTTCTGGACGAACTGCAGCCGGACATGGTCATCGCAGGTCCCGTCGACCGTGAGCGAACTACCGGGTATCACGTTGACTCCGTGCAACAATGCGAATTGCGCGAACCGTTCGGCGCTGCCGTAGGGTAGCCGCGCCCAGAACGATAGGCCACCCGCCGGTCTGTTCCACGACCAGCCGGGAAGGAACTCGGCGAACGCCGCCTCCAGATGATCGAGGCAGGAAGCGATTTCGGCGCACCGGATCTGTCGCATGCGGTCGGCGCGTTCCAGCAGCTGTACTGCGATGAGCTGAGACAGTAGCGAACTGCCCATATCGTTAACCGCTTTGAACTGCGAAAGGTGTGTAGTGAGGGTTCTGGGTGCACGAATCCAACCCACGCGGAGACCGGGCCAGAACAACTTGCTGAACGAGCCGATGGTGATCACCGGTGCCGAGTCCGAAATCGCAGCGAGTGCCGTCGGTGCCGGTCGCCCATCGTCGATCAGGAGCGGCAGCATGGTCTGATCCTCGACCAGGGTCACCTGATGTGCATCGACCAAATCGACGAGCGCCTCGCGGTCGGCCTCGGACATCACCGTCCCCGTGGGCGCCTGGCAGGTCGGACCCACGAACACCAGACGGGGGTGATTTGTCTCGATCAAGTCGTGGAGCACTTCGACGCGCAGCCGCTCGGGATCAGCAGGTAGCGGCTGTATCCGAGCCCGCAACATTCGGAAGGCATCTATCGCACCCGGATAGGAGGGGTTCTCCAGGATGATGTTCTCGCCGTGGGGCGCATACAACTGGCCCAACAGCCAAATAGCTTGTTGCGCACCAGTTGTAATCAGAATCTGCTCTTCGGAGGTCCGCATCCCGGTGGTTGACTCGACGTAATCGGCTACCGACTGCCGTAACGTCTCCAGACCCCGTGGCTGGTATCCACTCAGCAGCGCGAGGGCTTCGACCTTGGCAGCCGCTTCGGTCATCGCCTCGCGGATCAACGGGCCGACACTTGCCTGTAGTGAAACGGTGAAATCGACGGTCGAACGCGAGCCATCGGGTGTCGCTGACCGCATCATCGGGTTTCGTGCGATGCTGTCCAACGCCTCGTCGTTGGCATACGGGGCTGGTCTGCCGTGCTCGTGATGACGTATCCACGTGCCGCTGCCTTGCCGGCGCTCGACGCGACCGCGGTCGCGCAGTTCGGCGTAAGCGGTCACCACCGTCGTCCTGCTGATCTGCAGGGCAAGTGCCAACGACCGTTCAGGCGGCAGGCGGGTGCCGGGGACGAGATCGCCACGGTCGATGGCTTCTTCGATCTTCGAAACCAGCTTCGAATAAAGCGGACCGGGGTTGTGCAACCAATCCCCCATGGTCTCGGCGATCTCGGATCCGCTGGCCTCTAACGGGATAGACTCCATTCGATCCAATCTTTCCTATTGGCCTCTTGTTGCCATCATCTAATGGACTCTAGTCTGCGTCTATGGCACTGAGGTTCAATTTAGATGATCAGATTTCGTCAATCCCCACTGTAGCGGCCGAACTGCTGTCTTCCAGCGTTGCACCAGCTCTCGACGGAAACCGTCCAATCATCTTTACCGGTATTGGTACGTCACTGCATGCCGCGCGCGTTGCCGCGGGCTGGGTCACCTGCTTGACGGACGGAAGAGTCCGGCCGTACGCCGTGGACGCCCATGACATGGCAACAACGCTGCCGCTGACGCGCGACGACCAGATCATCGTGATCAGCCACCGCGGTAGCAAGATATTCCCCACCGCAACTCTGGAACGCGCGGCCCAGGTCGGGGCGACAACCATCGCCGTCGTCGGGCAAACCGCACCGGAGCAGCCGGCCGATGTCACCTTACGTACCTGCGCCAACGAAACCGCAGGCACCTTCAGTGTCTCCTACATCGCCTCGATGGTGGTCCTGGCCAAGATCGCCGCACAGTTCGACAAGGACGGCAGATACGGTTTCGCGCAGGCGCTGGGCGAACTGCCCGCGACCGCTGAACGGACCATTCTCAACTCTGGGGCAGCCGCGGCAGCCAAGATCCTCAACCAGTCAAACCCGTTGCTGCTGGTCGGTTTCGGCGCGGACCTGCCGACGGCACAAGAGGCCGCTCTCAAGATCAAGGAAGGCGCCTGGATGTGGACCGAGGCCATGTCGCCCGAGTTCGCGTTGCACGGCACCCCCGCCAGCTACCACTCGGAGATGGCCGCGGTGCTCATCGAACCAGCTTCGACGGCGGTCGACGGGGGGCGGACCGAAACCCTCAACAAGGCTCTGACCGATCTGGGTCTGTTCGCCGTACTGTCCTGCGCCGAACGCGAGGACGCGGCCCTGTCGTTCACCGCGCCGGGCCCACTGCTGCGACCGGTCACCGGGATCATCCCGTTCCTGCAATTGACCGCCGAACTCGCCGCGCTACGCGGTACCAACCCAGACACCATGCACGGCGACCGTGAGCCCTGGGCGACGGTTATGAAGGGGCTTCGACTCTGATGGCTTCAGCACAGAGGCGCATCGCGGTCGTTCAGGCGCCGGCAGTCGCGTTCGACGCGGTCGCCGGCCTGGCTGCGCTGCGCGACTACGCCGGGCAGGCGGCTGACGACGGATGTGACATCGTCGTTTTCCCGGAGGCGTATCTGGGAGGGTACCCCCGGGGCATCGCCTTCGGCACTGCCGTGGGCATCCGAACTCCGGAGGGTCGTGACTGGTACCGGCGTTATCACGCTGGGGCAGTTGATATCCCAGGACCAGTCACGGCCGACCTTGCCGCGATATCCGCGGAGCTGAAAATCTTCATGGTCGTTGGTGTCATCGAACGTGCCGGCGGAACGCTCTACTGCACCGTGGTCTTCATCGACCCGCACGACGGAATTATCTCCACTCGCCGGAAATTGATGCCCACAGGTACTGAGCGGCTTGTCTGGGGGCAGGGTGACCTCGCCCAATCACCGGTGGTGCAAACCCGATTCGGGGCAGTAGGCGCCGTCATCTGCTGGGAAAACTATATGCCGCTGCTACGCGCCTACGCATACAACGAAGGCGTGCAGCTGTGGTGTGCCCCGACTGCGGACGCTAGGGAGACCTGGGAAGTCGCGATGCGCCACATCGCGGTGGAAGGTCGCTGTTATGTGGTCAGTGCCAATCAATTCACCCGCCGTAGTGACTATCCGGATGACTATCCCCTCGATGTTCCGGCGGACACCGTGCTGTGCGACGGCGCGAGCATGATCGTCAATCCCACCGGCACGGTTCTGGCCGGCCCGGAGAGAAGTGGCCCGGCAATGCTCACGGCCGATATCGATTTTGCCCAGAATATCAGGGGCGCTTTCGACTTCGATGTTTCGGGTCATTACTCCCGATCCGATCTGTTCACCTTGCTGGTGCGTACCGAGCGTGACGAACTCGTGCAGAAAGTTGGCCGCCAGCGAGACATGAATGTTGTGCGACAACGAATTTCGTGATCAATAGGTGCAAGACACTCAACTTCGGCTCGTAAGACGAAATTGAGCAACTACAGCTGAGACGGCGCTGTCTCTGATTCCACATCGCAACAAGGAGTTCCCCATGACAGAGCCGCAGTCACCTGTGAACGTTCCGCTGCAGACTTTCGACGACGACGACCCCAGGGTCGTGGCAAAAGCATCGACCGAGGATTACGCGCTACACGTCGCACCGCATTCCTGGCGGTCCGGCCGGGTGTCAATGATGATGGCCTGGTACGCCTTCGCCAGTGCGATGTTCTGGCTGATCGTAGGTGCAACTGTCGCTCAGGTCGTCGGAACGGTGGACACGATCATCGGTCTGGCGCTGTCGGTGCTCGCCTACAGTGTCATCGGGGGCACACTGAGCCGGTTCGCGGCTCGGACCGGTATCTCCAGTGCGATGTTCTCGCGCGCCCTCTTCGGTTACATCGGTGCCGCCGTCGCGCCGTTGATCGTCGGCGCCACCGCGCTGTACTACGCGGTGTTCGAAGGTTCGGTCATCGCCGTGGTGTTCCACGAGTACACGGGCTTTGGATCCATTTACCTGTGGTACGCAATTGTCGCCGCGTACAGCATTCCGTTGGTGATCGGCGGCGTGCGCACCTGGCTCGACAAGCTCAACGGTGTGCTGTTGCCGTTCTACTACGTCGGGTTGGCGGTGGTGGTGGTCTGGGCCATCGTGCGTGACGGCTACTCCAACGACTGGCTGACCGCACCCCCGGCGACGCCAGATCTGGACCTGCATGCACCGGGATGGTTCTTTGCCTTCACCACATATATGGGCGTCTGGATCATGATGCCGTTCACGTGGGACTTCGCCCGCCTAGCCCGGCTCAGGGATGACAAGCTCCATCGCTGGCTGACCTTCGGCCCGTTGTTCTACGTACTGACTCTGGTGGTCAACGCGTTGGTGGGAATCTTCCTGGCGCACAGCATCGCCGCCGGTGGACACCTGAACGAGCTGTCGGCGGTCTCGGCAATGGTCGGACTCGCGGGAATCGTCGGCGTAGCGCTGGTATGGGTCAGCCAGACCCGAATCAACACAGCGAACTACTATCTGGCGAGCATCAACGCCGAGAGCTTCTTCGCGCGGTTATTCCGGATCAATCTTCCCCGGCGTATCTGGGTCTTCGTGATCGGTGTGGCGGCTTTCGCGCTGATGCTGACCGACGCGACCACCTACCTGCTCAAGGCGCTGCAGTGGCAGGGGGTCCTGGTCGTCGCCTGGGTTGCGGTTGCCCTGGTCTACTTGGCTTTCGCCCGACGTGACGGGCTCACCGCGCAGGACTTCGAGTTTCGCGCCGGCCGTATTCCCGCGTTCAACGGAGTAGGCCTGGTCGCCTGGTTCGGCGCATCAGCTCTGGGCATCGTACTGGTGCAAGTGGGCGGTTCGTGGGGCGCGACCTGGTCGGCGCCGACAACTTTCGTGGTCGCTGCCGTTGTGTACGCGATCGGTCGGCTCGCCACCGGTGACCGGCACGTGGTACTTAGGCGGCCGCACGATCCTCGCGATGAGGTCGAAGATCGCTGGGAGACCCGGATACGTTGCGCATCATGTGATTTGCACTACTTGGCCCAGGAGATGGACCGTAATCCGGCAACTGCCGATCACGCACCCATCTGCGCGGAGTGTGCCAGCAATGATCATGCCTACCGTCGAGCGGCATACGCGCAAGCCAGGGCGTTCAACTCATCAGGTGCACACTCGCCGGCGGTGAACGAGTCGCCGTCCAAGGCCACGCAGCATAGGTCGTAACCGGTTGGCTGCCCGGCAATGTCGCCGGCGGCGACCTTCCTGCATGTCTTGCAGGTCTCAGTGAAAGAAACCGATAGAGAAGGGATTTCGTGCAACATGAAGATGAGTGCCTATTTATTCCCAAAGCCGGGCGAAGGTGAGTTCGAGAAGTTCATCGACTCGGTGGTCGCGGCTGAGGAGGCAGGCTACGAACGTGCGTGGGTTTTCGATTCGCAGATGATCTGGAAAGACGTCTACGTCTACATGTCCCACGCCCTGGCCGCGACTAAGAAGATCGCCATCGGTACCGGTGTGACCAATCCGTTCACCCGGCACTTCACCGTTACCGCTAGCTCGCATGCGACGTTGTCGCAGATCTATCCCGGCCGCGTGATGATGGGTATCGGCCGCGGCGACAGTGCCCGGCGGACGATCGGCCTGAACCCGTTCCCCACCGACCAGTTCAGCGAAGTGGTTCGTGACATCCAGAAGCTGATGCGCGGTGAACCGGTGTCGATCGTCGACAAGTCCGGCAAGACCGGGCCGGAGACGCGCATCGTCTGGGCGCAGGAGGTCATCCCGACGATGATGTCGGCCACCGGGCCGAAGAACCTGAAGATCGCGGGTGCACTCGCCGATATCGTGCAGCTGCAGATCGGTAGTCACCCGGATGCCGTCCGTTGGGCTTTGAAGTATGTCAAGGAGGGCGCCGAGTCGGTCGGTCGGGATCCGAGTGAGATCGAGATCGGGGTGTTCACCGCGATGTTCGTCAGCGAAGATCAGGAGAAGGCCTGGGAGTTCTGCCGGTTCAGTGCCAATATCGCCGCCAATCAGCTTGAGGACCTGGTGCGGTTCCACAAGGGAATTGAGCTTCCCGGCCCGCTAGATCGGTTGGTCAAGACGCCGCGTGCCAAGTACGACTACTGGGGCGGGCATTGCGAGTCCGATGCGGCGCACATGGTGATGCCGGGTGAGGTCGTCGATGACTTCGCTATCGCGGGCACCGCCGAGAAGTGCCTCGCGCGTATCGAGGAACTTGCGGCTCTGGGTGTCGACGAGATCGCCCCCGGTGTGCTCAACGGTGAGGTCGAGCAGATCAGGAAGGTCGGCGAGGAGATCGTGCCTACGGTCCAGAAGATGTCGATCGCCAAGTGGTATGACCTGGTGTGAGCTGAGGTCGAGTAGTTGAAGGAACCGGTTGGCGTTGGATCATGCTGGGCTACAAGGTGATCCAACGCCGAAGCCGTTGTCCTGCCCGTTCTCGGCGGCATCGGCGAAGTTATCTGGGCGAGGTGAGATATGAGTGAACTGAAACTGGGTTATAAGGCGTCTGCGGAGCAATTCGCACCGCGACCTGGAACCCCGACTGCGAAAGCTCGGGTAGTGCATCGCTTCGATGCCGGTGTCGACGTCCTGCTCGCGGTGAAACGACTGCAGTGGGCCAAAACACGGCTGGAACCGGCGCTGACCGGTCCGTTGCGGTGCGCCACGGTGCTGGGGATGTTCGTTGATACCATCACCGCTTGCTCGCTGGTGGAAGCCGTCCGTTCGATCACCGTCATCACCTCGGACGAGTCTGTCGCGGCTGCCGCGCAATATTTCGGCGCCAAAGTGTTGCCGGAACCGACGTGTCATGTGCACACCGATTCGCTCAACATGGCGTTGCGGGCCGGCGAGGTCGCGATTGCGCGCGGCCGTAACAGAGACAGCCTCAATATCGCGGTGCTGCAAGCCGATCTACCCGCATTGAAGCCAGCCGAGCTGGCCGCGGCGTTGTCGCACGCACGATCTGCCCGGCGTAGCTTCGTGCCCGATCAACAGGGAGCCGGAACCGCAGCATTATTCGCGTTCGGAGTCGAACTCGAGCCTCGGTTCGGCGCGAATTCGGCTCTTCTGCACCGACGTTCGGGTGCCATCCGGCTCAGTGGTGACTGGCCCGGTCTGCGACGTGATATCGACACCCCCTACGACCTGGTCGCCGCATCCCTGCTTGGCCTCGGGCGTGCGACCACCGCAGCGCTGCAACCGGTGCTGGCCAGCCCCCACCCCACCCCACGACAGGGGCATCAGTACAGTCCTCGCTCACGGTAGCTCGGGAGCGCCATCCTCCGGATCCGCGACCAACGGCGTGGCTCGCTTCTGCGCGAATGGCTTGTCGACAGTATGACGGCCGAGTACCGCGTGGCGAGACCCGGCCGTTTAGCGCAAGTCGCCTCGACGCGTTGGTCCGATGGGGAAGCGTCCGCTGACGAACGGGGTCAGCGTCCGCAATTCGGACTGCGCCCCTTGAAGCCGGCGACCCGCAACACCGAGCCGTCCACCCGTCCCATGTCCAATTCGCCTGCATTGACGGCGCTCTCCAGCCGGTCCAGCACGGCGGGCACCTCGTCGGTGGTCACCCACAGCGCGACGTCCGCGCCGGCCTGCAATGCGCGCAGCGAGGCCTCGGCGACGCCGAAGTGATCGGAGATGGCCTTCATGCTGGACAGATCGTCGGTGAACACGGGGCCGTCGAACGGCGGTCCGCCGTACTCACCGGAGCGCAACAATCCATACACGCCCGGTGTCAGGCTGGTCGGCTGGTCGGTGGTCAGTCCCGGCACCTCCAGATGCCCGACCATGACGGCGACGGGCGCCACGGTGGTCAACGTGCGGTACGGGATGAGGTCGCTGGACTGCAGGTCCGGCAGCGGCGGTGTCGTGACGTCGCCGAGGTGCGAGTCGCCGGAACCGTGGCCGTGGCCGGGGAAGTGCTTGAGCACCGGCAGCAGCCCGGCATCACGAAGTCCCTGGGCGTACGCGCCCGCATACTCGGTGACCTTGGCGGGATCGCTGCTGAACGAGCGGTCGCCGATCACGTCGTCGTCCGGCTCGGTCGTCACGTCGACGACGGGCGCGAAGTCGATGGTGATGCCCAGCTTCCGCATCGCCGCGCCGCGCTCGAACGCGATGTCGTGGACCTCCTGCGGGGTACGGGTCTGCGCCAGCACCCGAGGCGACGGCTGGCTGCCGATGAGGCTCGACAGCCGTTGCACCCGGCCACCCTCCTCGTCGACGCTGACCGCCAACGGCAATGGGCCCGCCGATGCCGCGATGTCGGGAATGGTTCCGTCGGACAGCATCGTCAGGTCCGTCCAACTGCCGACGAAGATGCCACCGACGTGATGCGTGGCCACGACGGCACGCGCGTCGGCGGCGCCGGTGACGCCGACCATGAGCAGCTGTGCCAGCTTGTCCCGCGTCGACATGGCCGCCAGCAACGCCGGGCCGTCCCCGCACGCCGGTGGCGGAGGCGTCTCGCCAGAGGACGATTGAGTGGCGGTGGCGGCGCCCGAGGACGACTCCGAATCGGGCGATGAGGCGGGTCGCGCACCCGACGAACACGCCATCGTCAACGCCGCAACGGCAACCACGGTGCACAGGGCGCGGGGAAGAGCCATGATCAGTGAGGCTATCGGGCGCCGTGCTACGTTGACCGAGTGGACCGCTTCGTACTGCCCGCCGCCGCGAGCATCGTCGTCGGACTGCTGCTCGGCGCGGCCGCCATCTTCGGTTTGACGCTGATGGTCCAGCAGGACACCAAGCCAACCGTCCAACCCGGTGACCCGGGTTCGTCGGTGCTCAACAGGGTCGAGTACGGCGACAGAGGTTAGCTCCGGGGCCGCGCCCCTGGCGCGGCGCTGGCTGTGGGTGGTCGCTGCGGCGGCACTGGTCCTGACGTTCGCGCAGTCGCCAGGACAGATCTCCCCCGATACCAAGCTCGATCTCACCGCGAACCCGCTGCGCTTCCTCGCGCGCGCGGCGAACCTGTGGAACAGCGACCTGCCGTTCGGCCAGGCGCAGAACCAGGCCTACGGCTACCTCTTTCCACACGGGGCCTTCTTCCTCGGCGGTGATCTGCTCGGGTTGCCGGGTTGGGTGACGCAGCGGCTGTGGTGGGCGCTGCTGCTCGTCGTCGGATTCTGGGGACTGCTGCGCGTCGCCGAGGCGCTGAGCATCGGCAGTCCCTCGTCCCGGGTGATCGCCTGCGTGGCGTTCGTGTTGTCCCCGCGCGTGCTCACCACCCTCGGCGCGATCTCGTCGGAGACGCTGCCGATGATGCTCGCGCCGTGGGTGCTGCTGCCGGTGATCCTGGCCCTGCGGGGTACGGGTTCGGTGCGGGTGCTGGCCGCGCGCTCGGCGATGGCCGTTGCCCTGATGGGGGCGGTCAACGCGGTGGCCACCCTGACCGGCTGTCTGGCCGCGCTGATCTGGTGGGCCGCCCACCGACCGAACAAGTTGTGGTGGCGGTTCACCGCGTGGTGGGCGGCGTGCTCGGTGCTCGCGGTGCTGTGGTGGGTGGTCGCGCTGGTGATGCTCGGCCGAGTCAGCCCGCAGTTCCTGGACTTCATCGAATCGTCCGGCGTCACAACGCAGTGGCTGTCCCTGACCGAGGTGCTTCGCGGAACCTACAGCTGGACACCGTTCGTCGCGCCCAATGCGACGGCGGGCTCGTCGCTGGTGACGAGTGCGGTGGCGATACTGGCGACGACGCTGGTGGCCGCGGCTGGCCTGGTCGGCCTCGCGCTGCGGACCATGCCCGCGCGGGGCCGGCTGATCACCATGCTTCTGGTCGGGCTTGCGCTGCTGGCGGTGGGCTACTCCGGCGGACTCGGGTCGCCGGTGGCCCACCAGGTGCAGACCTTCCTGGATGCGGCGGGCACACCGGTGCGCAACGTGCACAAGCTCGAGCCGCTGATCCGTCTCCCGCTGGTGCTCGGCCTGGCCCACCTGTTGGGCCGTATCCCGTTGCCCGGCACCGTGCCCCGCCGTCAGTTGGTCACCGCATACGCACATCCCGAACGCGACAAGGGGGTGGCCGTCGGCATCGTCGTGCTCGTCGCGCTCGCGGCGGGCACGTCGTTGGCATGGACCGGCAGGCTCACCCCGCCCGGCGCGTTGACGGCGATCCCGCAGTACTGGCATGACACCGCCGACTGGCTCGACGCGCACAACACGGGAGACGAACGGGGGCGGGTGCTGGTGGCGCCCGGCGCACCGTTCGCCACCCAGACATGGGGCAACAGTCACGACGAACCGCTGCAGGTGCTCGGCGACAGCCCGTGGGGGGTGCGCGATTCCATTCCGCTGACGCCACCGCAAACCATTCGCGCGCTGGACTCGGTGCAGCGTCTGTTCGCCGCTGGGCGCCCTTCTTCAGGGCTCACCGATACCCTTGCCCGGCAAGGCATCTCGTACGTCGTGGTGCGCAACGATCTGGACCCGGATTCGTCGCGTTCGGCGCGTCCCCTGCTGGTCCACCGCACCATCGACGGATCCCCGGGCCTGACGAAGGTGGCGCAGTTCGGCGACCCGGTCGGTCCTGGGACGCTGGCGGGATTCATCACCGACAGCGGGCTGAGGCCGCGCTACCCGGCGGTGGAGATCTACCACGTGGACGCCTCGG
>NZ_JAVRPS010000549.1:0-5227 GCF_032162105.1 Mycobacterium sp.
GTCAGCGACCGCTACCAGCGACTTGCCGGCCAAGCTCGGCAGACAGTGACCGCGCAGCAGGTCAACCGACTCCAGCCAGCGCCTTGGAAGCGCACCGGCACCGCTCATGGCGCCGGTCAGTGCACCCACCATCGCGGGCATACTGTCGCTCTGCTTCGCGACCATGCCAGCAAGCGGCACCGCTGTGACCAGGTCTCCGCCGGTCTTCGCAACGATCGCGAAGGCAGACGCAAGCGTCTCCGGTGCGATGGTGCCGAAACTGTAGGAGGCGTTCGCGACCTGGTCATTCAGGTCCGCGATAAGGTCGAGCGGCGTTTCAGCCGCGGCGGAAAGGTCGAGCGCGCGGGTCATCGTACGAGACAGCCACGAACCCTCCGGAATTCGACTGACCCCGGCAGCGATGGTGTCGGTGGCGTTCGCGCCCGACATTGCTGCCGCGACACTCGCCGCCATCGCAGCGGCAGCCCACACGCCGTCGTCGGCATGGGTGATCTCAGCCAGCCGGGTGGCGACCTTGGCTGCCAGGTCCGGGTCGCCGGCGTGCCGGATGCCGACCGGAACGGCTCGTGCGACCGCGCCGTCGTCGAAATGCGCCGGATTGTCGTTGCCGGTAGCAGGCGGAGTCAGGCCAGCCTTCGCGTTGATGATGGAAGAACGTTCGGCGATGCCGGACCAAACGTCGTCGGCCCGGTCCACCACCAGCCGGCGCCAGCCCGCGAACAACTCTTCGCTCGTGGCGTCTGGTGAGGCGTCCAGAAGGATGAGCGCCGCAGCCACCGCGAACTCGGTGTCGTCGGTACCGGAAACCGCCAGCGGCTCCGGCCGCCCGTTGGTGAACGGAAGAAGGAAGCGAAGCACCTGATGGGTGTCTGCCTCCGCGCTGAACTGCCACAGCCACTCCCTACGTCTACCGAAGCGCGCGCTGCGGTGGTAGAGAGCGGGCAGGCCTGCCGAGTCGCCAATCGCGAGGCCGACGAGGGCTCCGCGAGCGCGGTCGCGGAGCCCCTGGGCGGCGACGGCGGATGCGGAAACAGTCATTTGGCTCGGTCCTTCCAATCAGTGGGTGAACTGGTCACGCGCTGGACGCCTGAAAGTGGCGGCACCAAAGCGGGAGCGATAGGGCGGGTGATCATGCAACGCCTCCGGTGCGGGTGAGCAGGGCGGCGTGCAGGTCGCGCGCCAACTCGGCCAGGTCTGTACCGGCCGTCGAGGCGATGCAGTGTCCCCGCACCACGTTGATTCGCATGCGCCAGTTCTCAGGAACGGCGTGCGAGCCGTGCAAGGCACCTGCCATGGACCCTGCCATCGCTGCAATCGTGTCCGCATCGCGCCCGATGTTCGTTCCACCGAGGACCGCGTCCACGTACTTGCCACGCGCCGCCGCGAACACACCCATCGCCAACGCCGTCGCCTCCGGACCCACATCGGCGAACGGGTAGTGGAAGATCGAAACCTGCTCGTACAGCTCATCCAACGCGCCACGCAAACTCGAATGCGACAAACCGATGTCGACCGCTCGCCGAATGGTCCGCCCTGACCAAGAGTCTGCTGGCGCGGCCGCAATCGCCGCATCGACCACCGCTTCCCACGATTCCGCCGTCATCGCGGCGGCAACGCCCGCGGCAATGACCTGTGCGCAGTAGATGCCGTCCCTGGAATGCGACACCTGCGCATCGAGAGCAGCCAACCGTGCAGCCTCGACTGGGTCGCCGGCGCACAAGATTCCGACCGGTGCGATTCGCATCGCCGCCCCATCGCTCCACATCTCGTGATTGTCGCTACCGGTGACCGGAGGAGTCAGACCGTCGCGAAGGTTGTTTATGGCGGTCATCTCGCTGAAACCACCACCGTAGAAACCACCAACCTGATTCACGAGATTCTCGGTCCACGCGACGCCAACCTGCGCCGGTGTCAGCTCTCGGCCGTGCGCCAACATCAACCGCGCAGTCAGGACCGCGTATTCGGTGTCGTCCGTTCCGGCTGGGTCGTCGTCCAGGAAGTCCGAGACCCACCCGTACCGCTCGATGATCTGCTTCCGAGTCAGGCCCTCGGTTGGCGCGCCGAGCGCGTCACCCACCGCTTGTCCGATGAGCGCGCCGTACACGCGCTCGAAAGATGTGGTCACCGGTACCCTCTCATGCAAGACGTTTTGCACAATGCGTGCTGGCCAACTCAAGCTCAATACCCCTCGGCTAGTCAAGGGAAGTTGCGGAATTGCAAGTGGCGGCGAGAAGTCACTGGTCTATCGCCATAGAAGCTCTTGACAAGAGCTGCAACCCTGGGGCAATGTCGCCACCACGCCATACCGAACGTTTTGCATGGAGGAGCCAAATTGACGCGGGTCGGGATGATTGAGGTCGCCGCCAAGGCTGGCGTCTCTGTCACCACGGTTTCTCACGTGCTGTCCGGGCGTCGGCCGGTCGCTCAGGGCACCAAGGACCGCGTGCGCCGGGTCATCGAGCAGCTTGGGTACGAGCCGAACACGCTTGCCCAAGGGCTGCGTTCACGTCGGACCATGACCGTTGGGCTGATGGTTCCGGACCTGACCAACCCCTTCTACCCGATGGTCCTTCGCGGCCTCGATGACGTTCTCACCCCGGCCGGCTACCACGCCATCGTGTACAACACCGACGGAACCCGCGATCAGGAAATCGCGTTCCTCAGGTCCATGGCGACCCGGTTCGTTGACGGTGTCGTCGTCGCGTCGTTCCAGCTCACGCGCAATGATCTGCTCTTGCACGGCAGGAACATGCCGCTGGTACGTCTCGGCGGCGGCCACTTCGACGCCGACCTCGGCGACCTTGTCCGAAGCGACGACGAAGGCGGCATGGCGCAGGCAGTCCGCTACCACCTGGAAAAGGGCCGCCGGCGGATTGCATTCATTGGCGGTGCCGAGCACGCCGGCCCCAGCGACCTCCGCGAAGCCGGGTTCCGTCGCGCGCTGAACGAAGCCGGTCGCAACATCGACGAAGGCCTCGTCGTCCGCGCCGACTACACACGCGAAGCCGGCCGAGAAGCAGCCAGGGCGCTCCTGAACTACGACGAGCGACCCGACGCCATCGCCTGCGCAAACGACCTCATCGCGATCGGTGTGCTCGATGCCGCTCGCGAGCTGGGACTCAGCGTGCCCGACCACCTCGCAGTCAGCGGCTACGACGATATCGACGCCGCATCACTCGTGACGCCGGCACTGACAACCGTCGTCAACCCTGCCCGGGAGGTCGGCCGCTCCTGCGGCGAAGCGCTCCTGCGCCGCCTCCAAGCCGACGGGTCCGAGCCTGCACGCGAACTCGTCATCGCCAACGCACTCATCCGCCGCGAATCGGCCTGAGCCGGCTGATCGCGCGCCCGAACTTCACTACCTATCGGCAGGAGAACTCACCGTTGCATGACCACCAGCCCCACGATCCGTGCGAGTTGCTCCGCTGGGAGGCCGCGCAGCTGCAGGAGAGCGGTTTCGACCTTGGCGGCCTCGCCGCAGCGGCACAGCAGGCGGTTGACGACGGCGACGCTGCTGCGTCCCGCCAGCTGCTGAACGAACTCCTCGGGGTGACTCGGCACAATGACTGGGCCTTCGAGGAGCCCGAGGACCTCCACAGCATCCTCGCCAGCTTGCACGCCCCACCGCCGCCGGCGATCATCGGCGAGGCCGCCCTGCTGGACCGGATCCTCGGCGGCTGGCTCGGCCGATGCGCAGGCTGCAACCTCGGCAAGCCGGTCGAGAATGGCGACCACTGGACCGCAGAGCACCTGCGCTACTACCTCGAACTGGCCGACGCGTATCCGCTGACCGACTACATCCCGGTCTTGGACCCGATGCCTGAGAGCTTCGAGTTGCGCGAGTTCTGGCCCTACACTACCCGGGGTCGGATCTTTGAAAGCGCCCGCGACGACGACATCGACTACACCATCCTCGGTCTGCACATCCTCGAGCAGTACGGGCTCGGCTTCACCACCGCCGACGTCGCAGCAGAATGGCTCGACCGTATCCCCTACACCCAGACCTTCACCGCCGAGCGCGTCGTCTACCGCAACCTTGCACTAGGGCACGCCCCCGTCATGGCTGGCAAGGTCGACAACCCCTATCGGGAGTGGATTGGCGCTCAGATCCGCGCCGACATCTTTGGGTACGTCCACGCCGGGAATCCGTGGGCCGCAGCTGAACTCGCTTACCGCGACGCGACCCTGTCCCATACGGCCAACGGTGTCTACGGTGCAATGTGGGCCGCTGCGCTCGTTGCTGCGGCATTCACCGGCGATGCAAAGCACTCCGTGCAAACATCTCTGGCGTGCATCCCGCCGCGAAGCAGGCTCGCAGAGGCCATCAGGTTCGTTTTGGACCAGCACGCCACGGGCGTCACCTGGCACACGGCGCGAACGGCAATCGAAGAACGCTACGGCCATTACTCCTGGGTCCACACCATCAACAACGCCGCAGTTGTCGTCGCCGGGCTCCTGTGGGGTGACGGAGACTTCACCGCAAGCATCGGCCTCACCGTCCAAGGCGGCTGGGACACGGACTCCAACGGCGCGACTGTCGGCAGCGTCGCCGGAATCATCACCGGCGCCCAGAGGCTTCCGCCCCACTGGACGAAACCGTTGAACAACACCACGCGCAGCGCAATCCGCGGTTTCGACCGCTCCCGCATCTCGGACCTCGCCGACCGGACAGTCCTGGTGGCGAACAGCAAGTGACCCGACCCTCACCGACCCCGAGAACACCAGAACCTGGAGGCCTCACAAAAATGTCCGCTTCACTCTCACGTCGCCGCTTCCTGCAACTGTCCACCGCGGCGGTCGGTGCGACCACTCTCGCAGCCTGCGGCACGGGGGGCGGCGGCCCCGGCGAGATCCAGTACTGGGGCGCGTTCCAGACCAAGGACGGTGAGAACTACTTCCGCCAGAACTTCATCGACGCCTACAACAAGGCTGCGACCGGCGCCGACGCTCTAAAGGTCAAGATGACGGTCAAACAGCCCGACACGCTCGACCGGCTCGTCCAGACCGCCATCGCCGCCGGCAATGGCCCCGACCTCATCGAGGCCTCCGGCCCTGCCCAGACCCTTCGGTACGTCAACAACGGCAACGTGCTGCCTCTGGACGAATACATTGACAAGTTCGGCTGGCGCGACAAGTTCATTCCCTGGGCCCTCGAAGCTGGGCAGGTGAACGGGAAGCTGTACTCGCTGCCTGCCAGCTTGGAGACATTCTCGATCTACTACAACCC
>NZ_JAVRPS010000550.1:0-23688 GCF_032162105.1 Mycobacterium sp.
CTGTGTTGTTCGACAAGACCGGCACGCTGACCAAGGGGCAGCCTGCGCTCAGCGCGGTGATCGCGGTGGACGGCCGCTCCGAAGACGAGGTGCTGGCACTCGCCGCCGCCGCCGAGACGGACTCCGAACACCCGTTGGCGCGGGCGATCGTCGCCGCGGCCCGCAGCAGGAACATTGCCGTGCCCGCGTCAGCCGACTTCACGTCGTCCCCCGCAGTCGGGGTCACCGCCACGGTGGACGGCGTCGTGGTGCGGGTCGGCGGGCCGCGGTTGCTCGCCGAAGCCGGTCAGGCCGAGCTCGGGGCCGCCGCGGCATGGCACGCCGAGGGGGCCATCGTGCTGCACGTCCTGGTCAACGGCACCGTGACCGGCGCGCTCGCGCTCGCCGACGAGATCCGCGAGGAGTCCAGGCAGACCGTCGACGCACTGCGTCGGCAGGACATCGAGGTCGTCATGATCACCGGCGACGCGGAACCCGTCGCGAGGTCGGTCGCGGCCCAGCTCGGCATCGAGCGGGTGTTCGCCGGGGTGCGGCCCGAGGACAAGGCCGCCAAGGTCGCCGAACTACAGAGCGAGGGGCTCAAGGTGGCCATGGTGGGCGACGGCGTCAACGATGCGCCTGCGTTGGCCCGGGCCGACGTCGGCATCGCGATCGGCGCGGGAACCGACGTCGCCATCGGTTCGGCGGGTGTGATCCTGGCCAGTTCGGACCCGCGCTCGGTGCTGTCGACCATCCTGCTGTCCCGGGCGTCCTACCGAAAGATGGCGCAAAACCTTTGGTGGGCCGCGGGATACAACCTGATCTCCGTCCCGCTGGCGGCGGGAGTGCTGGCGCCGATCGGGTTCGTCATGCCGATGTCGGTGGGTGCGCTGCTGATGTCGTTGTCGACGGTGGTGGTGGCGCTGAACGCGCAACTGTTGCGTCGTCTGGACCTGAGCCCCGAGGCCAGCGCCAAGGCGCTCGATCGGCAGCGTCTCTAAGAATCCGGCTAGGCTTTCTGGCAAATCTAACTACGCCAATCGACCGAGTACCGGGCGGCAAATTCGTCCGCCAGCAAACAGTTTGCGATATCGCCGCAGTGATGTCGGTCGCAGCCGGAACTGGGGCGGTTCAGCGGACTATGATGAAAATCCAAGGGCAACAACGCCGTAACCCTTGAAGCCCGAGTCCAGCCGGATGCGGAGTCGGCTGCCGAGCGCCGTTACTTAGGCTCGGCTAAGTTGGCATGTCAGGCGGTGTTTGTCATATCGTTTCACCACTTGTGGCGAGTGGGACAAAGCCCGCCGTTCAGTGCTGCACGCAGGCACCCCATCGCCAAGCCCGGCAGGCGCCGTCGTTGACGGTTGCCATGCACAAGAGCTTTGGTGACAGCGTAGAAATGGTGAGGTGGGAATGCCCAGCAAGGTCGGGCTGTACAACCCCGCATACGAGCACGACTCGTGTGGCGTCGCGATGGTCGCTGACATGCACGGACGTCGCAGCCGCGACATCGTGGACAAGGCCATCACCGCGCTGCTGAACATGGAGCACCGTGGCGCCCAGGGCGCCGAACCGAACACCGGTGACGGCGCAGGGATCCTGCTTCAGGTTCCCGACGACTTCCTACGGGCCGTCGTCGACTTCGACCTGCCCGAGCCGGGCAGCTACGCGACCGGCATCGCATTCCTGCCGCAGTCGTCTCGGGACGCCGCGGCCGCATGCGAGTCCGTGGAGAAGATCGCTGAGGCCGAGGGCCTGACGGTGTTCGGCTGGCGGGACGTGCCGACCGACGATTCCTCGCTCGGCGCACTGGCCCGCGACGCAATGCCCACCTTCCGGCAGCTGTTCATCGGCGGCGCGTCCGGCATGGACCTGGAACGCCGCGCCTACGTGCTGCGCAAGCGGGCCGAGCACGAACTCGGGACCAAGGGCCCAGGTCAGGATGGGCCCGGCCGTGAAACCGTCTACTTCCCAAGCCTTTCCGGTCAGACCTTCGTCTACAAGGGCATGCTCACCACGCCGCAGCTGAAGGCGTTCTACCTCGACCTGCAGGACGAGCGGCTGACCAGCGCGCTGGGCATCGTGCACTCGCGCTTCTCCACCAACACCTTCCCGTCCTGGCCGCTGGCGCACCCGTTCCGGCGCGTCGCCCACAACGGCGAGATCAACACCGTGACCGGCAACGAGAACTGGATGCGGGCGCGCGAGGCGCTCATCCACACCGACGTCTTCGGGTCCTACGACGACGTCGACAAGATCTTCCCGACCTGCACGCCGGGCGCATCCGACACGGCGCGCTTCGACGAGGTGCTCGAACTTCTGCACCTCGGCGGCCGCAGCCTGCCCCACGCCGTGCTGATGATGATCCCCGAAGCGTGGGAGCGGCACGAGTCGATGGACCCCGCCCGTCGGGCGTTCTACGAGTACCACTCATCCCTGATGGAGCCGTGGGACGGCCCGGCGTCGGTGTGCTTCACCGACGGCACGGTGATCGGTGCGGTGCTCGACCGCAACGGTCTGCGCCCGTCGCGGATCTGGGTGACCGACGACGGACTGGTCGTCATGGCATCCGAGGCCGGTGTGCTGAATCTCGACCCGTCGCGCGTCGTGCAGAAGCTGCGCCTGCAGCCCGGCCGGATGTTCCTGGTCGACACGGCCCAGGGCCGAATCGTCTCCGACGAGGAGGTGAAGGCCGAGTTGGCCGCCGAGCAGCCGTACCAGGAATGGCTGGAAGCGGGGCTGTTCCACCTCGGCGACCTGCCGCAGGGTGACTACGTCCGCATGCCGCACCACCGGGTCGTACTGCGGCAACAGGCCTTCGGCTTCACGTACGAAGAGCTGAACCTGCTGGTGGCGCCCATGGCGCGCAGCGGCGCCGAGGCGCTCGGCTCGATGGGCACCGACACCCCGGTTGCGGTGTTGTCCGCGCGGCCGCGGATGCTCTACGACTACTTCCAGCAGCTGTTCGCCCAGGTGACCAACCCGCCGTTGGACGCCATCCGCGAAGAGGTGGTGACCAGCCTGCAGGGCAACGTCGGCCCGGAGGGCGACCTGCTCAACCCGAATGCCGAGTCCTGTCGGCAGATCGTCCTGAAGCAGCCCATCCTGCGCAACGCCGAACTGTCGAAGCTGATCTGCGTTGACCCCGATCACGAGATCCGGGGTCACAAGCACGGACTGCGCGCCGCGGTCATCCGCTGTCTCTACCCGGTGGCCAGGGGCGGGCAGGGGCTGAAGGAGGCGCTCGAGGACGTGCGCGGCAAGGTCTCGGCCGCCATCAGCGACGGCGCGCGCATCATCGTGCTCTCCGACCGGGAGTCCAACGAATCACTCGCCCCGATCCCGTCGCTGCTGAGCGTCTCGACCGTCCATCACCACCTGGTGCGTGCGCGCACCCGTACCCAGGTCGGCCTCGTCGTCGAAGCGGGCGACGCCCGCGAGGTGCACCACATGGCGGCACTGGTCGGCTTCGGCGCCGCCGCCGTCAACCCCTACATGGCGTTCGAGTCGATCGAAGACATGGTGGACCGGGGCGTGATCACCGACATCACCAGCGACAAGGCCAAGGCCAACTACGTGAAGGCCGCAGGCAAGGGCGTGCTGAAGGTGATGTCCAAGATGGGCATCTCCACGTTGGCGTCCTATACGGGGGCCCAGCTGTTCCAGGCCATCGGCATCAGCCAGCAGGTGCTCGACGAGTACTTCACCGGATTGAGCTGTCCGGTCGGCGGCATCGATCTCGACGACATCGCCGACGACGTCGCATCCCGCCACGCGCTGGCCTATCTGGACCGTCCCGACGAGCGCGCGCACCGCGAGCTCGAGGTCGGCGGCGAGTACCAGTGGCGGCGCGAGGGTGAGTACCACCTGTTCAACCCCGACACCGTGTTCAAGCTGCAGCACGCCACGCGCACCGGCCAGTACTCCATCTTCAAGGAGTACACCAAGCTGGTCGACGACCAGAGCGAGCGGATGGCGTCGCTGCGCGGGCTGCTGAAGTTCCGCGACGGCGTCCGGCCGCCGGTGCCGCTCGACGAGGTCGAGCCGGCCAGCGAGATCGTCAAACGCTTCTCCACCGGTGCGATGAGCTACGGCTCGATTTCCGCGGAGGCCCACGAGACGCTCGCCATCGCGATGAACCGCCTTGGCGGGCGGTCGAATTCCGGTGAGGGCGGCGAGAACGCAAAGCGGTTCGAACCCGACGAGAACGGTGACTGGCGACGCAGCAGCATCAAACAGGTGGCCTCGGCCCGGTTCGGTGTGACCAGCCACTACCTGACCAACTGCACGGACATCCAGATCAAGATGGCCCAGGGCGCCAAACCCGGTGAGGGCGGCCAGCTTCCGGGCAACAAGGTCTACCCGTGGATCGCCGACGTGCGGCACTCCACCCCAGGCGTCGGGCTGATCTCGCCGCCGCCGCATCATGACATCTACTCGATCGAGGACCTGGCGCAGCTGATCCACGACCTGAAGAACGCCAACCCGCAGGCGCGGGTGCACGTCAAGCTGGTCAGTGAGAACGGCGTCGGCACCGTCGCCGCCGGGGTGTCCAAGGCACACGCCGACGTGGTGCTCATCTCCGGGCACGACGGCGGCACCGGCGCCACGCCGCTGACCTCGCAGAAGCATGCCGGTGCGCCGTGGGAGCTGGGTCTGGCCGAGACGCAGCAGACGTTGTTGCTCAACGGACTCCGTGACCGCATCGTCGTGCAGGTCGACGGCCAGCTCAAGACCGGGCGCGACGTGATGATCGCCGCGCTGCTCGGAGCCGAGGAGTTCGGGTTCGCCACTGCGCCTCTGGTGGTGGCGGGTTGCATCATGATGCGGGTGTGTCACCTTGACACCTGTCCCGTCGGCGTGGCCACCCAGAATCCGGTGCTGCGCGAGCGGTTCAACGGCAAGCCCGAATTCGTCGAGAACTTCTTCCTGTTCATCGCCCAGGAGGTGCGGGAGCTCATGGCGCAGTTGGGCTTCCGCACGGTCAACGAGATGGTCGGGCAGGCAGGCGCGCTGGACACGACGCAGGCCGCCGAGCATTGGAAGGCGCACAAACTGGACCTGACCCCGGTGCTGCACGAGCCCGACTCGGCGTTCATGAACCAGGACCTGTACTGCAGCTCGCGCCAGGACCACGGGCTGGACAAGGCACTCGATCAGCAGCTCATCGCGATGAGCCGCGAGGCGATCGATTCGGCCGCCCCGGTGCGGTTCTCTACCACCATCGCCAACGTCAACCGCACGGTCGGCACCATGCTTGGCCATGAGGTGACCAAGGCCCATGGCGGACAGGGGCTTCCGGACGGCACCATCGACATCACCTTCGAAGGCTCGGCGGGCAACAGCTTCGGTGCGTTCGTGCCAAAGGGCATCACGTTGCGGGTGTACGGCGACGCCAACGACTACGTCGGCAAGGGTCTGTCCGGTGGGCGGATCGTGGTGCGGCCCTCCGACGGCGCGCCCGCCGACTTCGTCGCCGAGGACAACATCATCGGCGGCAACGTGATCCTGTTCGGCGCCACCAGTGGTCAGGCCTTCCTCCGCGGTGTGGTGGGCGAGCGGTTCGCGGTCCGCAACTCCGGCGCTCACGCGGTCGTCGAGGGCGTCGGCGATCACGGCTGCGAGTACATGACCGGAGGCAGGGTCGCCATCCTCGGGGCCACCGGCCGCAACTTCGCGGCGGGCATGTCGGGCGGTATCGCCTACGTGTACGACCCGCAGGGTGTGCTGCCGGAGAACCTGAACGCCGAGATGGTGGAGCTCGAGGCGCTGGACGACGACGACTCAGAAGACGCCGTGTGGCTGCACGACATAATTCAGGCTCACGTCGACGCCACCGATTCGGCTGTGGGTCAACGTGTTCTGTCCGACTGGGAGTCCGAACTGAAGCACTTCGCGAAGGTCATGCCGCGCGACTACAAGTCCGTCTTGGCGGCGATCGCAGAAGCCGAGCGCAACGGCGAGAACGTCGACGATGCGATCATGGCGGCGGCGGCCCGTGGCTGATCCCCGCGGCTTCCTCAAGCACACCCACCGCGAGACCCCGCAGCGTCGGCCGGTCCCGCTGCGCCTGCGCGACTGGAAAGAGGTCTACGAGGACTTCTCCCACGACGTGCTGCAGGATCAGGCCGCCCGCTGCATGGACTGCGGAATCCCGTTCTGCCACAACGGCTGCCCGCTGGGCAACCTGATCCCCGAATGGAACGACCTGGTCTACCGCGACCGCTGGCGCGACTCCATCGAGCGCCTGCACGCCACCAACAACTTCCCGGAGTTCACCGGGCGGCTGTGCCCCGCACCGTGTGAGTCGTCGTGTGTCCTCGGCATCAACCAGGATCCGGTGACCATCAAGCAGGTCGAGGTCGAGATCATCGACAACGCCTTCGAAAAGGGCTGGGTGGTTCCGCTGCCACCCGACCGGCTCACCGGCAAGACGGTCGCCGTCGTCGGGTCGGGCCCCGCGGGCCTGGCCGCCGCGCAGCAGTTGACCAGGGCGGGGCACGCGGTGACGGTGTTCGAGCGCGACGACCGCATCGGCGGTCTGCTCCGGTACGGCATTCCCGAGTTCAAGATGGAGAAGCGCCACATCGACCGCCGCCTCGAGCAGATGGAGGCCGAGGGCACGCAGTTCCGGACCGGCGTGAACGTCGGCATCGACATATCAGCGCATGACCTCCGCTCCGACTTCGACGCGGTGGTGCTGACCGGTGGTGCGACGGACTGGCGAGACCTGCCGATCCCTGGGCGCGAACTCGAAGGCATCTACCAGGCGATGGAGTACCTGCCGTGGGCCAACCGCGTGCAGAACGGGGACCCGGTGCTCGGCGACGACGGCGAGCCGCCGATCACCGCCAAGGGCAAGAAGGTGGTCATCATCGGCGGTGGCGACACCGGCGCCGACTGCCTTGGCACCGTGCACCGCCAGGGTGCCGCCAGCGTGCATCAGTTCGAGATCATGCCGCGGCCGCCGGAAGAGCGTGCGGAGTCGACGCCGTGGCCGACCTACCCGCTGATGTTCCGCGTTGCCTCTGCCCACGAGGAGGGCGGCGAGCGCGTCTTCTCGGTCAACACCGAGGAGTTCGTCGGCGCCGATGGCCGAGTCACCGCGCTGAAGGTGCACGAGGTCGAGATGCGCGACGGCAAGTTCGGCAAGCTCGATGGCAGCGACTTCGACCTTGAGGCCGATCTGGTGCTGCTGGCGATGGGCTTCGTCGGCCCCGAGAAGCCGGGTCTGCTCACCGACCTGAGTGTCGAGCTGACCGACCGCGGAAACGTGGCGCGCAACGACGACTTCCAGACGTCGGTGCCTGGTGTGTTCGTTGCCGGTGACATGGGTCGCGGGCAGTCGCTGATCGTGTGGGCGATCGCGGAGGGCCGGGCCGCTGCCGCCGGGGTGGACCGCTACCTGATGGGTCAGACCGCATTGCCTGCGCCGATCAAGCCGACCGCCGCACCGCAGCGATAGGTCGTCGACGTCGAGATAGCACTGGCGGTCATCGCCGCTTCCTGACGCTGAGTGCTACCTCGATGGCGAATCGCCGAGGTACTAGTCCCAATAACCACATGAGTCACACCAGAAACATCTGACTTTATTTTCGGCGCGCCGCTTGATGTTAGCCAGCTCACAGGTGTCTAATGAAGTGCGGGGGTCGGCGCAAGTGTGGCCCCATCGGTGCAGCCATACCGACGCAGGAGAGAACACCGTGCACATCAACCCGCTGTCTCCATCGAAGATGAGGCGAATCGCCTGGTCATATCTTCGCCATCCGGTGAAGTGCCGTGAGTTCCCGGCCAAGCACGAGCGCCTGATCACCCTCGACGAACTTCTCCGCTACGGCGTCTGACCTGCCGTCTCCGGCATTGCGCCGGACCCGGCCGTTGTTTGCTTAGGTGCTATATCTACTTGACCGTCAGTAAGAACCTTCACGGGTTGCGGACGCATTCGTAGGTGCGCGCAATCTCCGGATCGAGGTCGACGACCTCGAATTGATCGGGCGTGAGCCCTTTGAAGCTCTGGGAGTCGATGCCGAGATCCGCCCACTTGGCCGTGCTGTTCTTGTCGTCGGCGAAGGTCAGCGCGATCTCGCCGCCGTCGGACAGCAGCATCCCGTAGGTCTCATCGCCTTGATGACGACCTTCTGTGGATCCGAGAACGACGAGTCGTCCTCCTTGTTCAGATCCCAGACGAAGAAGCCGCCCGCCGTCATCTGGTCGCCGACCTGGTTGGCCTGATAGAGCTCATAGAGCTTGCCCTCGTCGCGGTCGGCGACGAGCAGGTGATGTACGCATCTGCGGGCACCGGCATCTCGGCGGGCACCTCGTCGCAGTCGGGGCCGCCGAAGCAGTAGTCGTCAGCGCCGACCACCTCCATCCGTGCAGTGGGTTTGGCATCGCGGCCGCCGCATCCGGCAGCCACGACCGTGACGACGAGAACGACGGGCAGGAGCGTGCGGGTCTGCATGTGAAACGACGTTATTGCGCGAGGCACGTGAGGGAATTGGATGTTTCCCTACGCACCGCCCGCCGATGGTCATGACAGCATGATGCGCTCGCGGGCGCGCCGGGCGTCCCCGGTCACCGCATCGAAGAAGTAGGTCCGCTCGGGTGCCATGGTGAGGCCGATGCGCGTGCCGGAGTCCAACGCGAGGCCGGCTGGCGCCTGCACGATCACCCGCGTCTCATCGACGAGCGCGGTAACCAAGACGTGGCTGCCCAGAGGCTCCACGAAGTCGACGACGGCGGGCACCATCCCGTCAGCGGGGGCCGTGTGCAGGTGCAGATGCTCGGGCCGCGCCCCAACGGTGACCGGACCATCGGGTTCGTGGACCGCCGTCACCGCTGCGCCGCCGACGTGCAGGATCCCGGTGCGCACGACGCCCGGCATCAGGTTCATCGGCGGGCTGCCCATGAACGCGGCGACGAACGTATTGGCCGGCCGGTTGTAGATGTCGTCGGTCGTGCCGATCTGCTGCACTTCGCCGTCGGACATCACACACAGTCGATCGCCGAGCGTCATCGCCTCGACCTGGTCATGGGTGACGTAGATGGAGGTGACGGGAAGTTCGCGGTGCAACCGCTTGAGGTCTCCGCGCACCTGGTTGCGCAGTTTCGCGTCCAGATTCGACAGTGGCTCGTCGAGCAGGAACGCCTGCGGTTGGCGCACCAGCGCGCGCCCCATGGCCACCCTTTGGCGCTGCCCGCCGGACAGCTGGCCGGGTTTACGGTCGAGGAGCTCGGTGATCTGAAGCAGGCTCGCCGTCTCCCTGACTCGCCGGTCGATCTCGGCACGTGGGGTTCTGCGCTGCCGCAGGCCGTAGGCGAGGTTTCGGTAGACGGTCATGTGCGGGTAGAGCGCATAGTTCTGAAACACCATCGCGATGTCCCGCTGGCCAGGAGTGAGCTGGTTGACCGTCGTGCCCCCGATCATGATCTCGCCCGACGTTGGCTTGTCCAGCCCGGCCAGCAGACGCAATGCGGTGCTCTTGCCGCACCCGGACGGTCCGACCAAGATCAGGAACTCCCCGTCCGACACCGTCAGGTTGAGGCCCTTGAGGGCGACGACGTCTCCCGAGCGGCCGCCCGAATACTGCCGTGTGACATTGCGGAACTCTACTTCTGCCAACGTCTTTCCTCTCTCCCCATGTCGTCGTCGACTCAGCCCTTGATGCCCGTGCTGGCCACCGACTGGACGAAATACCGTTGCGCGCCGACGAACACCAGCAGCATCGGCAACAGGCTCATCACGTTGGCCGCCATGAGCAGCGGCCACTTGACCCGGTGCGCACCCTGGAAGTAGCTGAGACCCAACGGAATCGTCATCTGATCCTGCGAGGTGATCACGATCAACGGCCACATGAAGTCGTTCCAGGAGGTGAGGACGGTCAGGGCTGCCAGCGTGGACATCGCGGGCAATGACAACGGCAGCACGATCTTGAACAGCACACCCAGCCGCGACGTTCCGTCGACTCGCGCAGCTTCCTCGAGTTCCACCGGAACCGTCTGGAAGAACTGGCGCAGGAAGAAGATGCCGAACGCCGTCGCAAGATTGGGGAGCATCAACGCGCCGATGTGATCGATGCCCAGTACGTCCCAGACGTTCTGGCCGAACCACTTCACGATCAGGAACACCGGAATCATCGTCACCTGGAACGGCACCATCAACGTCGCCATCAAGGTGACGAAAAGTGCTCCGCGGCCGAGGAATCGGATGCGGGCGAAGGCGTAGCCGGCCAAGCTGCAGACGACGAGGTTGCTGACCAGCACCACCAGCGTGACCAGGGCGCTGTTGAGGAAGAAGTGCCCGAACGGCGCCGTGGCCCATGCGTCGGAATAGTTCTCAAACCGTGGATGGGCTGGCAGAAGGACCGGCGGGAAGTGGTTCGCTTCGCCCTCCGTCTGCATTGACGTGATGAACATCCACAGCAGCGGAAAGACCAGCAGGAAGGTCAGTGGAATCAGGACCAGATGCCATGGGCTGAACGGCAGCCGCAACCGGGGCATCCGTCGGCGGCGGGACGGTGACGTGGGCGGTGCGTCCCGCTCCGAGTCGGCGGGCACCGGTGTGGCGGCGACGTCGGCGGTCATGAGTAGTGCACGTGCCTGCGGGCGAGACGGAACTGCACGGCGGTGATCACCAGGATGACGACGAACAGCACGTAGGCCATCGCCGCGGCGTAGCCGGCGTCGAAGTGCACGAAGGCGCGGTCCCAGAGGTAGTAGACGATGACGGTCGTCGCCCGCAGCGGTCCGCCGCGCGTGGTGGCGTACACCTCGCCGAACAGTTGTAGGGCGTTGATCGTCAGCCAGACGAGCAGGAACAGGTTCGCCGGCCCGAGCAAGGGCACGGTGATGGTGCGAAACCGGGTGAACGCGTTCGCGCCGTCGATCGCCGCGGCCTCGTGCAACTCGGCTGGCACCCCTTGGAGCGCAGCCAGATAGACGATGACCGCGAAGCCGGTCCACCCCCAGATCGTCATCGCCACGATCACGTACAGCGCCTGCGATGGCGAGGCCAGAAACGGTTGCGACGGCACGCCGACCACGTTGAGGGCGGCGTTCACCAGACCGTAGTCACGGTCGGTCAGCCACAGGAAGATGATGCCCTGCGAGATCGTCGAGACCGCCATCGTGACGTACGCGGCGGTCCGGTACACCGAGATGAAGCGCAGCGACCGGTTCATCGCCGTGGCGACGAGAAGGCCGACCAGCATCGTGCCGGGAACGAACAGCGCCGTGTAGACGATGGTGTGGTTGACCGACTCGACGAATACCGGGTCGTCGGCCAGCTTCCGGTAGTTGTCCAGGCCGACCCATGGGGTCTCCGGCGTGAGCAGGTCGGAGTGCTGGAAGGACAGCTGCAGCGACATCAGCACCGGCAGCAGTCCGAAGATGCCGATCAGCACCGCCGCTGGACTCACCAGTGTCCATCCAGTCACGCTGTCCGAACGGCCCAGGCGCCTGAGCAGTGAAGGCGGTCGCGATGCGGCGACGTCGTCGGGCATCTGCCTATCCTCCGGTACGCCTATTTTCCGGCCAGTGCCGCGTCTACGGCCTGGGCGGCGGAGTTCAGCGCGTCTGCCGGCTGATCCTTGCCGAGCATGACGGACACGATCGCCTGGCCCATCGCTTCGGAGATCGCGGGATACTGCTCGACCGTCGGCCTGACCTTCTTCACGTTGGACAGGTTCTCCACGAATATCCCACTGCCTGGCAGGTTTTCGTTGAGCTTGGCGACGAACGCCTGATCCTGGCCCACCGAGGTGCGGGTGGGCAGATCGCCGGTACCCAGCGAGAAGGCCTTGACCTGTTCGGGCGCGGTCAGCCACTTGACGAAGTCGATCGCCGCCTGTTTCTTCTTGTCCCCGTTGTCGAACATCACCCAGTTGTCCGGTCCGGAGATCGTCTGATGGCCGCCGTTCGAGCCGGCGAAGGTGGGCATCACCTGGACGCCGTACTCGATGTCGGTCAGGGAGCCGAGGTCCCACGGCCCGGTGACCAGCATGCCGATCTTGCCGCTGTTCATCAGCTTCGAACCGTTCTCGTTGGTGGTGTCCAGGTACAGCGACTTGTCGGTGACCGCCATCTGTTGCAGCAGCGTCAGCGACTTCACGCCCGCCTCGGAGTTGAACGCGGCGTGCTCGTTGTCCGGCGTCAGGATGTCACCGCCGGCTTCCCAGAGCATCGGAATGTAGTGCCAGACAGTGTCTTCGCTTCCGTCGGCGGGAATCAGCCAGCCGTACTGGCCGTTGACCAGGTCGGTGAGCTTGGCCGCTGCCGCCCGGAAGTCGTCCCACGTCCAGCTCGCGGTCGGCGGCTCGATCCCGGCGTCCGCGAAGAGCTTCTTGTTGTAGACGATCGCGAGGTTGTCCACCAGGGCGGGCACGCCAACGATCTTGTCCCCCACGGTCGCCGCGGTCCGCTCGGCCGGATAGAAGTCGTCCCACTTCCAATCCGGCTTGGAGACTTCGCCGGCCATGTTGACGACCTGTGGAATCTGGGCGATGTTCGGGGACCACGACCCGAACATGTAGGCGACGTCGGGGGCGCTGCCGCCGCGTACCGCGGTCAGCACCTTCTGGAGCACCAGGTCGTTGCTCGAGTACAACTCGCTGACCTTGACGTCGGGATGCTCCTTGTTGTACTGGTCGACTAGGGACTTGAAGACCTCGCCCTCCTTGTCCTGATAGCCGTGCCACACCGCGATCTCGGTGGGGCCCGATGACGATGAGCCGCCTCCGCCGCATGCGGTGAGGATCAAGGCGAGGACCGCGGCCAATGCGATGCAGAGTCGTGTGCGAATCACGGTTGATACTCCTTTGTCGGCGACACCTGAGCGGGATGGGCGTGGCATGTCACAGCGCCAGCGGTGTGCGCAGCGCCTCGGGCAGCAGTGGCCCATGCGCGGCTGTCAGCTCGTCACACAACTGCCAGATCTGATCGACGGTCAACGTCGCAGCGGTGTTGGGGTCGACCATCGCCGCAGCCCGCACCAGGCGCGGGTCGCCGTCGACTGCCGCGCAGACCGCAAGCTCCACAGGGCCGAGGAAGCCACGGTTGAGCGCCGCGCACTGCGGCGGCAGGTCGCCCACCCTCATCGGGTGCGCGCCCAGCGCGTCGAGAACCGTGGGGACCTCGACGGCCAAACCAGAGGGCAGGTTGGTGATCAGCCCGTCGTTGACCACGTTGGCGGAGATGACCCGCACCGTCCCGGTCTCGAGGGAGTGGATGACCTGTGGCGCGTATTCCGTGGACCCCGTGTCGATGCCGAGCGTCTCGGTCTCGGCCAACTCCGCACGGACGCGCGCATATTCGGCTAGGTTGGCCCCGCTGATCGAGACGTATTCACCGACGTTGACCCGCAGGCGGTCGACCTCGTCGCGATGATGCAGGTACCAGGGGACGTACTCGCTGGAGTGCTCGCTCGTCTCGGTGGGGTAGTAGCCAAGGCGGCGGTACATGTCGACCCGCACCCGTCGGCGCAGCTCCGGGTCGGCGGCGATGCGCTGATCCAACAGCGGATACAGGTCCTGTCCGCCACGCTCCCAACGCAATACCCACGCCTGATGGTTGACACCCGCAGACCAGTACGACACCTCGTCGAAAGGTACGTCGACGAGCTCGCACAAGCCGACCATCGTCCAGTGCACGGAATGGCACAGGCCGAGAACCTTCAGCTGAGGGGCGACGTGGCGCAGGAACGTGACGTTCATGGCCATCGGGTTGGTGTAGTTGAGCAGCCAGGCGTCCGGGCACACCTGCGCCATGTCTGCCGCGATCGCGGCCAGCACCGGGAACGTCCGAAGGCCGCGGAAGATGCCTCCGATCCCGATGGTGTCGGCGATGGTTTGGTTCAGCCCGTACTTCGCCGGAATCTCGAAGTCCCGCACCGTGGCCTCGTGCATGCCGACCTGGATGACGTTGATGACGTAGTCGGCGCCTTCGAGTGCCCGTCGACGATCGGTGGTCGCGACCACCTCGGGCTGGGCGCCGGCCTCGCGGGCGGTGGCGTGCGCGATCGCCTCTGCGGTCTCGAGACGTTCGGTGTCGATGTCGTGCAGGACGACCCGAACCGAGCCGAGCTCGGGGAAGGACAAGATGTCCCCGAGCAGCTCGCGGGTGAATTCGACGCTGCCCGCACCGATGATGACGATCGTGGGCTTCATGCCGAATCCTTCACGGGTTCCAGCACCGCCGGGGTCAGTGCTTCGCCGCGTTTCTCGTCGCTGTAGACCATCAGCGTCGAGCCGACGAGCGCCAGCACGATCCCGACCGCGCCGTAGGGGGTAGGCAACGTCTGGTATGCGATGAGCGAGATGACGATGGTGAGCGCAGGGGCCAGCGCATTGGCGGTTGGCGCGACGATGGTGGCCTTGCCGCGGCTGAGCGCCATTACCAGGAACAGCGCACCGACGGCGTTGAGGAGCTGCGTCGCGGCCGTCAGTACCGGTGCCTGCCAGGGGAAGTCGGTGGGGATGCCGCCGAGGGAGATCAGGGCAAGCGGGATCAGGGCGAGTCCGCTGATCGCCATCCAGCCGAAGGTGGTGGCCTCGTTGACGCCGATCGTCGCGGTCTTGCGCATGAAGTACGCCTGCACGCCCCAGGCCACGCAGATCAGGATCGCCAGCGGCAGCCACGGGCCCGACGAGCCGTCGGAGGCCGCGCTGGTGATGCTGAACAGCACGATCGCGGCGAGTGCCGCGACCAGCCCAACGGCCGCAAGACCGCTGATGCGCTCGCGCAGCAGGACCATGGCCATCACCACCGTGATCGCCGGTGAGATCGAGACGATCGGGAAGATGAGGTAGGCCGGGCCCATGGTCAACGCCTGAAACAACAGGAGCTGCCCGCCGGCGCCGGTCAGCCCGATGAGCAGGCCGTAGATCGTGGCCTGCGGCCGCCGGTCGAAGCGTTGGCCGCGGAGCGCGAAGGCCGCCGGAATGATCATCGTCAGCGCCCAGATGCTGTAGATCATCTCGTCGGGATAACCGTATTTCGTTGCGGGGAGGGCGGAGAACGCCCCCCAGACGCCCCAGAACAGCACGAGCAGCGTGGCGTAGAAGATCCAGCTGCGGGTGTGCGTGACGGTCGGCGCACCGGTCATGGCGACTTCACCTCATTCAATCCTGTTGGGGTCGTGGCGAGTTGGTGCAGTGAACTAGGGCTCAGGGGATGGCCGCTGCGTTTGGCGGCGTACAGCGCGGCGCCCACCGCGGGATCGAGCAGCGGGAGTTGCAGGTCGTACTTGGCAGGCAGTCGTTGCAGGGCAGCGCGGAACAGTGCGAGAAAGCCCTCGTCGGAGAACATTCCGCCGGAGTAGGACACCGGCACCGTATCCTCGTCGCCGAAGCCGACCAGCACGCGGGTGGTCTCGACCAGCGTCGCGAGTTCGTCGGCAGCGCCGGCCAGGATGTCCGCCGATACCTGGTCTTCTTGGCGGGCGGCCTCGCATACCGTGGTTGCGAGGGCGGCGATCGAGCCTCGGTTGCCACCCCACTTCTCGATGACCAGGCTGACGACGTCGAGGTCGCTGGAGACCTGCAGCCGTTCCTTCATCAGGGCGTAGAGCGGTCCGCGGGCCAGCCTGCCGTCGCTCATCCGGCTGAACGCGTTCAACCCCTGCGCCGCAATCCAGTACGCCGAACCCTCGTCGCCGAAAAGCTCACCCCAGCCGCCGACCCGGTGACCGGTGCCAAGCCGCTCTCCGTAGGTCATCGACCCGGTACCGCTGATGACGTTGATGCCGTCCTCACCGGCCAGCGACCCGGCCCACCCGCAGACCATGTCGTTGTTGCAGCCGTAGCGATCGTGGCCGAGCACGCGTCCGGGAACGGCGTCGAGTTGCTCGACGTCACCGCTGGCCTCGCCGTAGCCGGGTAGCCCGAAGAAGGCCGCGTCGATGCCGGACGTCTCGATCCCGGTCTGCGCGCAGATATCGGTGATGCCCTGGGCCAGAACACGTTCGACGACGTCGAAACCATCGCTGAAGTAGTAGGAGCTGGGCGCGGTGGCGCGGGCCAGCACGTGGCCCGTGTCGTCGATGAGCGCGAATGCCGTCTTCGACCCTCCGCCGTCAACCCCGAGATAGCGAGCCATCGTTGATCACCTGCCCATCGGGTAGATCGTGACGCCCCGAACCACGCGACTGACTTCGCCTGCGGGGAACGGATTGTCGGGGGTCTTGCCGTACTCCAGTGCGGTGAACAGCGCGAGATACTGCGCGAACACCAGGTAGGCCAGCGCAACCATGGAGTCGTCGATCCCTCCGAGGGCAGCGAGGCCCGGCAGGACGACGGCATCTCCGAGCGCCGCCGGAATCGGTTGGGTGCTGATCACGCTGACGCTGTCCGGACCGAGTTGTGCGCGGATCTCCGCGACGATGTCGAGGTCGTAGCGACGCGTGTACGGATCCGTGGACACGTACACCACGACGAGCGTGTCCCCGTCGAGCACCGACTTGGGCCCGTGCCGGAATCCAAGGGGCGAGTCGAAGTACGACACCACTTCGCCTGCGGTCAATTCCAGTAGCTTGAGCGCAGATTCACGCGCCAGCCCCTCCAACGGTCCACTACCGAGGTAGACGAACCGCTGCTTCTTCGACTTCGCAAGGGCCCGGATGTCGGGCTGCAGATCGACGACGTGCTCAGCGGCCAGGGCGAGGGCCTCGGCGTCGCTGCGCTCGGCGGGCCCCAGCATCAGCAAGCAGGACAACAGCATCGAGGTGAGGCTTGAGGTCATCGCGAAGCCGGTGTCGTTGGTGCGTTCCGGCATGTAGACGACGAGCGAGTTCGCCCGGCCGTCGTGCGCGCGGCCCAGCTCGCCGCCACGGTCACAGGTGAGGATGAGATGCCAGACGTCGTCGACGATCTCGTCGGCGAGTTCAGTGGTCGCCAGGCTCTCGGGGCTGTTGCCCGACCGGCCGAACGACACCAGCAACGTCGGGGTGTGGCGCTCCAGGTAGTCGAGCGGACTGGCGACGATGTCGGTGGTCGCAACGGCTTCGACGCGCCGGTCGAGGTGGCGTCGGAGTGCGGGGGCGGCGATCTCCCCGGCGAACGCCGAGCTGCCCGCCCCGGTCAGGATGACCCGAAGGTCGGGGCGGCCTGCGACGTCGCGCAGGAACCCGGCGGCGTGCTCGTCGGTGCGGCCTGCGACTTCCCGCCACGCGTCGGGTTGTTGCCCGATCTCGAGAATGGTTGCGCCACCGTCTTCTTGGGTGGGGATGGGGGTGTTATTCATCGGCGTCTCCAGTAGTGCTGCATGCGCGGGCGTAGGGGCGCAGGGCGTCGCGTACTCGGTCGATGACCAGCGCCTGCGCGGCGGGTTCGAGCCGGCCGGCGCGTATCCGGTCGTACTGGACGGGCAGAAACTGGCTGATCAGCGGCAACGGTATGCCCGTGCGGTCGAGGTTGGCCAGCAGGGTCTGGCGCGCACCGTCGATCCTGTCGTCGGCCCAGTAGTAGCGGAGCCGGTCGCTGTAGCTGTAGCGGCGGGCGGTGCGCTGGGTCAGCGGGCTGTTGCTTCCCCCGTCGCTCCGCTCGCCCCGGCCCTCGTAGTAGCCCTGCCAGTGGGTGGGATCATCCAGCATGCGGCGTTCGATGACCTCGATCAGGTTCGACCGCGACGGCCGCGGGACGAGCTCCGACTCGATCCGGGCGAGCGCGAACAGCGCTTCCCGCATCGCGAATGTCAGTGCGGGACCGACCTTCAGGATGGCCCAGTGGTCTTCCACCAGCTCGCGCAGTTGCGCCGGTCGTTGATAGTCGGTGGAGTGCGCTTCGAACACCAGGTTGTCCTCGGTGTCGAGGACGTAGCGCAGCTCGGCGGTGGCGCTGCGCTGATAGTCGATGACGCCTCTGTGATCGAATTCGACGCCGGGCTGCACCACCAGCGCGACGACCCGGAGCCACACGTGGTCCAGTGCGAGTTCGGCGAAGGCTGCACGGTGGGCACCGATGGTTCGCCGGGCCCGGTCGGGCGAGGTGGGGGTGAGCTGGCTCAGCGTTTCGTGCGCTCCCCCTGGGACGGGCACCTCGGTGCCGATGACGTAGACCGGGCCGTCGATGCCGACGCGGTGCGCCGCGTCTTCGGCGACGCGCAACAGCCGGGCGGTGCGGCTCGCCACGACCTCGTCGGGAAGGACCGCGGGATCGTCCGCGCACGACATGCTGCAGTCCAGGTGGATCTTGGTGTAGCCGGCCTCGACATAGCTGGCGATCAGCACCTCGGCGTTTGCCATTGCGGCGCTGGCAGATTCGCGCTGCCAGCGGTTGGGGCCGAGGTGGTCGCCACCCAGGACGACACGCTCGCGCGCGAATCCCGACCGATCGGCGATGTCGAGGACCAGGTCGCGGAACTCCGCTGGACGCAAACCGGTGTAGCCGCCGAATTGGTCGACCTGGTTGGACGTGGCTTCGATCAGCACGTAGCCGTCGTCGGCCGCGGCCTGTGCGATGGTTGCTTGCACGACGGTCGGATGCGCTGAGCACACCGAGTAGATGCCGACGGGCTCGCCGGCCTTATGGCGCTGGATCGTGTCGGTCAGCGGGTTGACCCGCAGCGAGGCGGACGCGGTCGGGCTCATCGGGCTCCGACCTCCCCGACTGCGACGACGCGGCACAGATCCGCGACGACATCGCCGATGGCCTTGCGCCCGGCAGACAGATGCGTGCGAGGGTCCGTAGTGGAAGGGTTGGTGGCCAACGCGTTTCGGATCGCACCGGTGTAGACGACGTTGAGCGCCGTTCCGACGTTGAGCTTGCGGATCCCCGCGTCGACGGCCTGGCGGAGCTGATCGTCGGGGACTCCCGATGAGCCGTGCAGCACCAAGGGAATCCGCACACTGGAGGCAAGCCTGTCGATCAACTCGAGATCGAGCCGGGCGTCGCGGGTGGTCATCGCGTGTGAGCTGCCCACCGCCACGGCCAGACCGTCGACCGCGGTCTCCTCGGCGAAGGCCGCCGCTTCGTTGGGATCGGTGCGGGCACCCGGCGCGTGAGCGTCCTCCCTCTGGCCGACCTTCCCGCCGATCTCGCCGAGCTCGGCTTCCACCCACAGACCGGCCGCGTGTGCGCGCTTGGTGAACGTGCGGGTTGCCTCGACGTTGTCCCGGTAGGGCAGGTGTGCGGCGTCGACCATGATCGAAGTGCCCCCGAAGTCGGCGGCGGTCTTGATGGCCTCGTTGAGCAGTGTGACGTCCTGGAAGTGGTCGAGGTGGATCGCCAGCGGGGCCGAGGAGTGCGTGGCGATCTGCGCGCAAGCCGTCAGCAGCGGGGCGATTCGGTCGCCGTGGAAGCGGACCGTGTTCTCGCTGATCTGCAGCACCGCGGCGACCCCGGCACGCTCCACGCCGTCGGCCACCCCTTCGGCGTGCTCGATGGTGATCACGTTGAACGCGAGGACCGCGCTGCCCGCAGAGGCGGCCGACGCGACCAGGTCGCCGGTGGTGGCCAAACTCACGGTGCCACCCACTGGCGCTGAGGTCCGAACGTCTGGAGCATGGGTCGATCATGGGAAGATCGCTCAAAACGCGCAATGCGAATCGGCGAAGCGATCAGGAAAACTGATTGTTTCCATCGTCGTACCAAGGAGTCGTCAGCAATGTCGATCAAGCGCACCGACCGCATGCGTGAGGTTCTCTCACTGCTGCGCGAGGGCGGAGAAGTCGCCTCCCGCGTGCTTCGCACCGAGCTGCGCGTCTCGGCCGCGACGCTGCGGCGTGATCTCAGCGAACTCGAAGATCAGGGCCTGCTGGTGCGGACCCACGGTGGTGCGAGGGCGCTGGACCCGAGCGGCAGCGAAATCCCGGTGCGGTTACGCGACCACCGGATGATCGCGATCAAACGCCGGATCGCCCAGCACGCCGCTGCGCTGGTTCCCGCAGGCGCCCAGGCCGTCGCGCTGACCGGGGGTGTCACCACCGGCGAGGTGGCCAGGGCGCTGAAGGGCAGGCCCACCATGACGATCGTGACGAACTCGCTAACGATCGCGGCCGACTGCGCCGTCGACGCTCACATGAAGGTGATCATGACCGGGGGATTGGTCAGGGCGAATTCCCTTGAGGCCGTTGGTCCGATGTCCGAGCACGCGTTTCAGGTCATCACCGTCGGCACCGCCATTCTCGGTGCCGACGGGATGTCCGCCGAGATCGGGGCGACGACGTTCGACGAGGCCGAGGCGCGCACGGCGATCGCCATGGCGGCCAACGCCCAACGAGTCGTCGTCGCCGTCGACGGCTCGAAGATCGGCAAGGTCACCTTCGCAAAGATGGTCACTCTAAGTGAGATCGATCATCTGGTGACCGACTCCACCGCCGATCCCGAACAGCTCGACCGGATCGCCGCCACCGGCGTTCGCGTCCACGTGGTCGAGGTGGGCGACGCCTGATTCCTACTGCCTGAGCCCTACGGCTTGATGAGGCCCGAGTCGCGAATCTGCTGCGCGAGCGGCTCCAGCACGGCCGGATCGTATGGCGGCGGCAGGTAGATGATCGCGAGATCCAGACCTTCCTTGCCGAGCGCTGCGGCCTCGTCGACCACCTTGGCGTAGTCGCGGTCCACGCCGAGTCGGACGTGCGAGGAGAGGGTGATCTCCTTGGGGTCGCGGCCGATGTCCGCGCAGCGGGCGGCCAGCACGTCACGCTTGTGCGCGAACTCCTCCGGCGTGCCGCCGACGAAGTTCCAGTGGTCGGCGTACTTGGCGGTCAGCGGCAGGGTGCGCTTCTCGCCGCTGCCGCCGATGCAGATCGGCGGATGCGGCTGCTGCGGGCCCTTCGGCTCGTTGCGGGCATCCTTGAGCTGGTAGTACTTGCCGTCGAAGGTCGTCGTCTCGTTGGTGAGCAGGCTGGTCAGCACCTCGCAGGCTTCTTCGAAGCGGTCGAATCGCTCCTTGATGGTGCCCAGTTCGATGCCGTACGCGCCGGATTCCTCCTCGTTCCAGCCCGCGCCGATGCCGAGCTCGAGGCGGCCGTGGGAGATGACGTCCAGTGCCGCGGCCATGTTGGCCAGCACGGCTGGGTGACGGTAGTGGATGCCGGTGACCAGCACGCCAACGCGCAAGCGCTTGGTGGCCTGTGCCAACGCGGTCAGCGTGATCCAACCCTCCAGGCACGGGCCGGAGGAATCGGAGAAGATCGGATAGAAGTGGTCGAAGGTCCAACCGGACTCGAAGACGTCGATGTCATCGGCGGTCTGCCAGATCGGCAGCATCTCGTCCCAGGTGGTGTTCTGCGGGGATGTTTTGAAGGCGAATCGCACTCAACCGAGCCTAGACCTGGAACCTTAAGCGTGCCTGTCTGCTCATCGGCACCGATGAGTTTCCTGCGCGGCCCAGGTCGGTATCCACATGATCGACATGACTCTGGCATGTGCCAGCACGGCGCGACTCCTCGATGGCGTGCGTGACGACCATCTCGACCGGGGAACACCGTGCGAGAAGTTGTCGGTGCGCGAACTCGTCGCCCACGTCGGTGGGCTCGGGGTGGCGTTCGCTGCTGCCGCCCGCAAGGACTTGGGTGAACTGACCGACACCCCACCAGGTGACGGTGGCTACCAGCTCGACGCCGACTGGCGGGCGCGGTATCCGGTCACGCTGGCCGGCCTTGCCGACGCGTGGCGACCAGAGGCCGCGTGGGACGGCATGACCCGCATCGGCGGCGTCGACCTGCCTGGTGAGGTCGCCGGATCGGTGGCGCTCGCGGAGGTGGTGATCCACGGCTGGGACATCGCGCGGTCCACCGGGCAGCACTACGACGTCGACGACGACGTCGCAGAGGCCGTGCTGGCGCACGTCGCGTCGTTCGCGGCCGACGGACCGGTCGAGGGCTTGTTCGGTCCCGCAGTCGAGATCTCCGACGACGCTCCGCCTTTCGACCGGGCGATCGCGCTCAGCGGACGCGACCCGAGCTGGCGGGTCTAGCCTCGGCCAACGCGGGTAGCCAACGGGCACACTGGAACCATGGATCCCGTCGCCGCGCTGCGCCAGATTGCCTATTACAAGGACCGCGCCCGCGAGGACTCGCGCCGCGTGATGGCCTACCGCAACGCCGCCGACACCGTCGAGAGACTCGACGACGCCCAGCGCGAGAAGCACGGCAAGGCCAACAGCTGGCAGTCGCTGCCGGGTGTCGGCCCGAAGACCGCCAAGGTCATCGCCCAGGCGTGGTCGGGCCGCGAGCCCGACACTCTGGTCGAATTGCGGGAGGCGGCAACCGATCTCGGTGGTGGCGAGATCCGGGCGGCGCTCAAGGGCGACCTGCACCTGCACTCCAACTGGTCGGACGGATCGGCGCCGATCACGGAGATGATGGCCACCGCCAAGTCACTCGGGCACGAGTACTGCGCCCTGACCGACCACTCGCCGCGGCTGACCGTCGCCAACGGCCTGTCCCCGGAACGGCTGCGCAAACAGCTCGACGTGATCGACGAGCTGCGGGAACGGTTCGCCCCCATGCGCATCCTGACCGGCATCGAAGTCGACATACTCGACGACGGCAGCCTCGACCAGGAAGCCGAACTGCTGGATCGCCTCGACGTCGTGGTGGCCAGCGTGCACTCGAAGCTCTCGATGGACGCCCCGTCGATGACCCGCCGCATGGTGCGGGCGGCCTCGGGCGGGCAGGCCGACGTCCTCGGCCATTGCACGGGCCGGCTGGTGGAGGGCAACCGCGGGACGCGGCCGGAGTCGAAGTTCGACCCCGAGAAGGTGTTCACCGCCTGCCGCGATCACGGCACCGCGGTGGAGATCAACTCCCGACCCGAACGGCGCGACCCGCCGACCCGGCTGCTGAAGCTGGCGCTGGAGATCGGGTGCGACTTCTCCATCGACACCGACGCGCACGCGCCGGGACAACTGGACTTCCTCGGCTACGGCGCCCAACGCGCCATCGACAACGGCGTGCCCGTCGAGCGGATCGTCAACACCTGGCCGGTGGAGAAGCTGCTGGACTGGACCGCCGCACGACCCTAGCCAAGCCCCAGCGCGGGAGCCAACGCGCGGGCCGCGGCGAGCGCCGTGGGCTGATCCCCCTCGCCAAGCACCGTCAGATGCACGTGGTCGGCACCCGCCGCACGCAACTTCCGTGCGCGTTCGGCGATCTCGTCGGGGCCTCCCCACGCGACCAGCGCATCGACCAGTCCGTCACTCAAGGTGGCGATGTCGTCGTCGGTAAAGCCTTGCCGGCGCAGTGATTTGGCATACGCGGCCAGCCCACGCAGGAACGTCAGCGGTCGACGCGCGGTCGCCCTGGCGGCACCGGCGTCGCAATCAAGAACGGCGTACAGGCCTACCGACAGAATGCGGTCGGGGCCGAGACGGTCCCGCGTCGACGCGACCTGATCGGGCGTAAGCAGCGCAGGCATGGCGCCGGCGAACCGTTCCCGCGCGACGTCGAGTGCGCGGGGCCCGAAGGCGGCCAGGACGCGACGGTGGGGCGGTATCGGATCGACGGCGGCGTCGAGTTGGTCGACGTAACGGCGCAGTGCGGTAAGCGGCCGCTCGGAGTGCGGTGAACCCAGGCCGACCAGGAGTCGGCCGGGCGCAACGGCTTCGACGCTTTCGAACAGTGCAGTAACGGATGCGGCGTCGTACACATCCGGGGGGATGATCGCTGACCCGACCACGGCTCGCTCGGTGGCCAGGATCAGATCGGCGAGTCGGCCCAGGCGGTCGAGTCGACCGCCGGCGATCCACAATGTGGTGAACCCGAGCCGTTCG
>NZ_JAVRPS010000551.1:0-17049 GCF_032162105.1 Mycobacterium sp.
CATCGGTTGGTACAGGCCATGGCGCGGACGCCGGATCATCCGGCGCCGGCGGAGCACCCAGAAGACCTCACCCAGGTGGGGCCGGGAGCGGAGAGGCCAGAACCCAAACCCCGCAAGGGGACGCCGCGTGTCACCAAAACACACTCAACGGCAACGGTTCAACGGCCGAGTAGCGGATAGCCGTATCCACGACGCTGCAGCCAACCTAGGTGGTGAACAGAATGTTTACCCCGGAAGGCAAAGCAACATGGAACATAAACTCCCTCGGGTAGGCCGTCTCGATGTCGCTGGACGCGACGAGACGCGGCAAGTCCGCCAGTGTCGGCTGCGGTGCCAGTTCCGTCGGATCGCCGCTAGGCGGGCAGCAGTCTGACCATCGTGCGCAGTTCGTCGAGTGTTCCGACGCTCAGGGCGCGGATGGAACGAGCGGCGGCGCGGCTGGCCGCCTCCTTCGCGGAGACCTGGAGGGCGCCGGCCTGGACGGCGATCAGGCTTACCTGGTGGGAGACGACGTCGTACATCTCGCGGGCCAGCTGAGTTCGCTCGCCGGCGAGCACCGCTTGCGCGTGGAGCGCGCGTTCGTGTTCCTTGCCCTCCTCGATCTCCTCCAGGCGCTGCGAAAGGTCTCGCCGTGTCCTGGAGGAGTTGACCGAGCAGGACGGGAGCGGTCGCGGCGGCCAGCGTGTAGACGACGTAGAGCAAGGTCCAGGTCCGGTCATGCAGCACACCTTCCTCGCGGGACGCCGCGATCACCATGGCGACCGCGGCGAGCGTCGCACACACCGCGAAGGCGGCGACGGCGACCAGGGCAAGGGCCAGGTCGATCCTGGTGTCGTCCGCGAAGTTGAGCGACATCTCGAACGCTGCCAGTGCGACGACCGCTGCATCGACCAACGGTGCGGGGATGCGTCGTGGAAGACGTTTCAACCCGGTCGACACGGTCGCCGCTGAGCCTCGGGCCGCTCCGGGTCTGCGTCGAGCAGCCTGGCCCGTTGGGCCAGCAGAGCCGCCTGCACGCGGCTGGCCACCCGCAACTTGCCACGATGGCGCTGACGTGATCCTTGACGGTCCCGGTCCCCGGTACAGGCGAGTTCCGATCTCGACATTGGACAGGCCCTCCGCCAGCAGCACCAGCACGTCCCGTTCTCTGGCAGTCAGCAACTCGACGCGGGCCGCCTCCTCGTCGACGACGGCAGGTTCTGTACCCGGATAGGCGCGCAGCAGGGTCCGGGACGTCTTCGGGGACATCACCACCCCACCGGCGGCCAACGTGCGTACCAGTTGGGCCAGTTGGTCGGGGTCGGTGTCCTTGAGCAGGAACCCGGCTGCGCCGATGTTGAGGGCGGCCAAGACGTACTCGTCGGTGTCGAAGGTCGTGAGCATCGCCACGACGGGTGGGGCAGGCAGGGCAAGCAGCTGTTGCAGGACCGTGAGGCCGTCGACGTCGGGCATCCGGATGTCGAGAAGGACGACGTCGGGCCGGTGCTCGCGAACCGCGGCAACGGCGTCCCCTCCGGTCGCGGTCGAGACGACCTCGATATCCGCCGCCGTGCCCAGGATCAGGCTGAATCCCGAGCGGACCAATGCTTCGTCGTCCACCACCACCACTCGGATCGCATGCGTGCCGCTCACGGATTCGGTTGGCGCACTCGCACGCTCAAGCACGTGACACAGCCCTCCAGTTTCTCGTACTCCGAGATGTCCACCGTCTCGAGCCGATAGCCGCGATCGGCGAACAACGCCGCCGTGTGAGGAGCCGCCGAACTCATCAGCACCAGATCCTCGTCGAGGATGACCACGTGGGCGCCTGGTTCCTCGGGCACGGCGAGGAACGACGGGAACATGCCCGGGTCGTCGACGACGGGTTCGTACCCGATGAGGGTGCCGTCGGGAAGTGCGGTGAGCGCACTCTTGAGATGCAGTGCCTTGGTCAGGGGCACGGCCGTGACGGTGTATCCGCGAGGCGCGAGGATCCGTGCGAGCTGTTCGATCGCCGACGCGGTGGTGGTTCCGCTGAGGCCGACGTACACCTGCGAACCCACCTTGAGCACGTCACCGCCGTCGAGTGTTCCCTCGGTGATCGCTGCAACATCGAGTCCCAGTTCATCGATGGTTCGTTGGACCGCAACGATTTCCGGATTGCGTGCCGGTTGACGAGGATTGGTGATGACCGCGAGGTCGCCGAACATCACGACGGCGTCCTCGACGAACACGCAGTCCGGCATCGAATCGTCACCTTCGATCACCACGGTGGGCCACCCAGTGCGGTGCAGCGCAGCCACGTAGTCATCCCACTGCCGCTTGGCCAGCTCGAGATCCAGCGGCTGGCGCTCGATGAATGTCACGATGCCGTCGGCCAGTGTCTCTGCGGGCCGCCGAACAAGTGCGTACGGGCGATCAGGCATGGCGTTTCACCGCGAACATGCCGTCATCGTCCGCATCCGCAACACGGCGCGTCAAACCCGTAGAAAGGCGGCGAGCTGATCGCAGACCTTCACCCACCCGTTCGCGAAATTGTCGAGGTCCTCTGGGGGGATGAGGGAATGCTCGATGGACATGAGTGTCTGATCGTCGCCGAACGGTTCGAATGCGACGTTGACGATGCTGACCACTGTCGGGTCCGCCCAGTCCGAGTTGGTCCACGTGAAGCGCAGTAGGTGCGGGCGATCGATGGCGACGAACTGCCCGGTGATCAGAACGCAGGTGCCCGAATGGTCGACGTCGAAGCGCACGCTGCCCCCGACCTGGGGTTCGACGGTGATGGCGACACATCGGTCCGGACGCGGACACATCCAGTCCGCCAACGACTCCGGATCGAGCCACTGGTCGAACACCACCTCGGGCGCGGCCGGCATGACCCGTTGCACGCGGGCGACCGGAGCGTCGTTCATCGTCATCCCCCGTCGCTTCGCTCGCCCCGGTGGTTTCGCCCCTTTCGGCGCAGCCGCTCCGCCAACGCGTCCGCCCGCGTCGACCAGAAGTCGGTCTGCTCGTCGATCCACCGCTGGGCCATCGTCAATCCGTCCGGCCGCAGGGAAAGCCAGTGCTCGCGGCCGCGCACCTCTCGCTGTACCAGACCGGCCGATTCCAGGACGCCGATGTGGCGCGATACGCCGGCGAAGGTCATCGGCAGCGGAGCGGCCAGGTCGGTGATGCGGGCATCACCCTGCCGCAGCGTCTCCAACAGCCAGCGCCGGGTCGGATCGGCGAGCGCCCCGTACGCCCGATCCAACACCTGATCTTCAACCATTCGATTGACTATAGCGGGTCGCCCATGGTGTGCTGAACGCGAAGATATTCAACTGGAATGTATAACGTCTGGACGGTGTTGTTTCCTGACATGACCAGAACCGTTGCAGCAGAAGCGGAAGGACAACGCATGGAGACACCGCAGATCACGTCGGTCGCTGATCCGCGCCTGTTTGCCCATCTCTATCAAGAAACGAGGGAACGTATCGTCGGGCTGGTGGCGGGACTGGACGACGCGGCGTTGAGCACCGCCGTTGCGGCCTGCCCCGGCTGGTCGGTCCGTGACGTGGTGGCGCATGTGGCGGCAGTCGCCGAGGACTCGGTGAGTGGGCGTTTGGCTGGGCCGCCCTCCGACGAGGAGACGGCAGCGCAGATCGCCCGGTTCGGTGGCTATGACCTGGCCGAGATCCTGGCCGCCTGGGCCGACGCCGCCGCAGCGCTGGACCACATGGCAGAAACCGCTGGGGTGAAACCCCCGCTCGGCGACATCACCAGTCACGAGCACGACGTCCGGGCTGCCATTGGCCGGCCCGGCGCCAGGGATTCCGCGGCGGTGTGGCATTCCTCCGACCAACTGCTCGCCAACCTTCGGACGCCGGTTGGGTTGCTCGTCACGGTGGAGGACGGCCAGTATCTGAGCGGGCCGGGCGACAGTGCTGAAATACGGCTCCGCACTACGCGATTCGAGGCCCTGCGCTGGCGGACGGGCCGCCGCAGCCGCGCCCAGCTCGCCGCGATGGACTGGTCGGGTGACCCGACGTCGGTACTCGATCACCTGTTCCTGTTCGGCCCGGCCGGTGCAGACGTCGACGAAGAGTCACCGAAACCCATTGGAGGACAGCGATGAAAGACGAAGCAATGCCCACGGCCGTCGACCGCGCCGCCTTCGAGGCCGAAATCGACAGACTCCGGACTCGGGAGAAGGCGCACATCCGGGAAGGCGACGCGATCGCCGCGGCCCGGCGGCGCCTGCCCATGGTCGAGGTCGACGCCACCCTCGAGCTGATCGGGCCAGACGGTCCGCTCACCCTGCTCGACGCGTTCGAAGGGCGCAGGCAGCTGGTCGCGTACTACTTCATGTGGCACCCCGGCCATCCCGCGCCCGAGCAATGCGAGGGTTGTACGTGGGTGACCACCCAGGTCGAGGAACTGTCCTACCTTCACTCCCGCGATATCACCTATGCCGTGTTCGCCCAGGGTCCGTACGAGGAAAGCGCCCGCTACCACGACTTCATGGACTGGGACATGCCGTGGTACTCGGCACTCCCCTCCCTCGACACGCTCCTGGTCGGGCGCCACGTCGGCATGATGCACCTCGTCTGCTACCTGCGCGACGGTGACCGCGTCTTCGAGACGTACTGGACCACCCTCCGCGGCGTGGAGGCGATGGACTATAGCTACGCGCTCATGGATCTCACCGTGTACGGGCGCCAGGAGCCGTGGGAGGACTCGCCGGCCGGCTGGCCAAGAGGGTGGCAGGTCGACGGCTCCAACACCCGGATGAACGGGCGTCCCATCCCCCAGTGGTCGCGGCTCGAGGCCGGACGCTCCGACGACCTCACCGTGGGGCCTTGATCGTCAGAGCACGCTCTGTTGAGCAATCCAGCGTTCACCGGCTTTGGCGGCGCGTACCAGCGCGCCGTACTCCCCGAGGTAGTCAGCGACGGCGCCCACCGCTGGCAGCATGCCAAGGACTCGATAGAATCCCTTCGGATGTGGCCGCTTGGCGAGCTCGTCGGCTATCGCACGCATCAGGCCCGCGAGACGCCACAGGCCTTGGGCCACACCGGCCGGTGTCCGGGGAAGTGCGCTGGAATCGGACGGCAGCGCGTCAGCTGACCGGTCGGGCACTAGGTCGCGTCCCGACAAGACCGCAGCCAGTAGCCGGACCTGTTGCCGGTGATCGGAGATGCCATGTTCGCGCGCTACTGCGCACAACACGATCGCCTGGTTGGTGAACCCGAAGAGATCCTGAAGCGGCAGCCGATCGCCCACCGCCCCAAGGACTCCGGGGAAGGCAACGATCACCGTGTTCAACGCCCCGACCCGATGTACCCACCAGTCGATGCGATCGTCCATGGGCATGTCGTCCCACGCCAGTGTTCCGGGGACCTTCGCCGTGTTGAGCGCCCACGCGAATGCGTCTTCGATCCTTCCCAGTGCGCTACCGGCGGGACCCCCCAAGTGGTGGGTGCGCTCCCTCAAGCCCAGAGGGTCGGCCTCCGCCAGGACGTCGAGAATCGGGTCGATGGCCTGCGTTGCGCGCAGCAAGACAGCGGCGACATCGTCGTCGGTGATCGTGGCGGTGGGCAGCAAAGAGAGATTCACCCACGAGTCATGACCCGTCGGGTCAGGTGTCAAACTCCGCGCGGCTCAGCGCTGCCGGGAATCCTCGAGGTAGGCGACGATGGCGTTGGTCAGCCCTCGCCGCGCCTTGTCGAGGTCGGCGTAGGTGCCTAGCTGGCGTTCTGAGGTGATGCCGCGCATGGCGCCCGGAATGAGCTCGGCGACCTCTGCCACGCGATCGGGGTCCACTTCCAGATCTGCGAATGCGCTCTGGCAGGTCGCGAGCCAACCTCGTCCCCACGAGGAGAGTTCGGCAGCGGTGCGCGGGTAGAGCGCTTCGAGTTCGGCGTGATCGCGTGGCAAGGCCGCACGCAGGTTGTCGATGGCTCGAGAGTCGGTGGAGGTCAGCCCGTCGTAGAGCGTGTCGATGATGTCGGCGACGCGTCGGCGCAACGGTGCGGTGGTGTCGGTGAAGGTGAGCACTTCGGCCCGTCGCTCGGCGGTGGACTGGAGCACGGCGGCCCAGAGTCCGTCGTTGTCGCCGAACTGGTACTTCACCGCGCCCCAGGTGGCGCCGATGTCACGGGCGATCTTGTTGGCCGACACCGCGCCGGGATCGCCGGAGGCCAGCGCCTTGACCGCGGCCTTCAGCATGTTCTCGCGGGTGGCGTTGCCGCGCCGGTTGGTGCGGCGCTCGGAAACGCCCGCGTCGGTCATGGTTCGGATGGTAGTGGCACTTCTGTGCGCGTAGCAGTTGTGATAGTTTCACAGTGCCTGCTGTGATTCAGCCGTCACGTCAGTTCGATCGACGTGCCCAATGCCGTGCAGAAGAGGACACCGACATGGCGAAACCCCCGCTATCGATGAAGCCGACGGGGTGGTTCCAGGTCGCGTGGTCCGTCGAGATCGGCGTCGGTGACGTCCACCGAATGACGTATTTCGGCCAGGAGATGGTGGCGTGGCGGGCGCAGTCCGGCCAGCTGACCGTCATGGACGCCTATTGCGAGCACCTTGGCGCGCACTTGGGTTTCGGCGGTCACGTCGAAGGCGACGTCATCGAATGCGCCTTCCACGGCTGGCAGTGGAATCACGACGGGCGAAACGTCTGCATTCCGTACGAGGACCGACCCAATCGAGGCCGTCGCATCCGCACCCATCCCGTGGTCGAGCGCAATGAATCGGTCTACATCTGGCACGACGCCGACGGCCGCGACCCCTACTTCGACGTGCCCGACGTATTCGCAGGATTCGACGACGGCAGTAGCGTGGCCGACTACTACCCGATGGCCACCCTGTATCGGGAGCAACTGCAACTGCATCCGCAGTACGTGCTCGAAAACGGTGTCGACTTCGCCCATTTCAAGTTCGTGCACAAGACCCCCATCGTGCCGGTGTTCACCAGACACGACTTCGATGCACCGGTGTCCTACGTCGACTTCACCATCACCTTCGAAGGCGATGAAAGCCAGTCGATCGACGATGTCAAGAGTGGCGTCGAGGCGGTCAACGGTGGACTGGGCGTCGCCGTGACCAAGAGTTGGGGCATGGTCGACAACCGGACGATCACGGCGGTGACCCCCGTCGACGACCGCACGTCCGACGTCCGTTTCACGGTGTACATCGGCCGCACGGCCAGCTCCGATCCGGCGAAGGCGGAGCGGAAGGCGCAAGCCTTCGCCGAAGAGATCATTCGCCAGTTCACCCAGGACGTTCACATCTGGCAACACCAGCGCTACTCCGACCCGCCTGCACTGTCGAGCAGCGAGTACGCGGGCTTCACCGCCATCCGCAACTGGGCCAAGCAGTTCTACCCCGACGGCCGTGGCGGCAGCGCCGCGGAGTTGCGGGCCTCCGCCATCTCCTGATCGATCACCGACCGAAGGGCTGAATTTCGATGAGCGCACCCACCAGAGCACCGATCCGGGTATTCCAGGTCGCAACCGGCAACGTCGGCACCGAGATGATCAAACGAATCGGGACACAACCCGATCTCGAGCTCATCGGATTGCATTGCTATACAACGGAGAAGATCGGCCGCGACGCGGGCGAGTTGGCCGGCCTGGCGCCCATTGGGGTCACTGCCACGGGCTCGGTGGACGACATCATCGCCGCCAAACCCGACGTCCTCACCTTCCACGGCGTGTTCCCCGACGAGGACCTCTACGTGAAGGTCCTCGAAGCCGGCATCGACATCGTCACGACCGCGGACTGGATCACCGGCTGGCACCGCGACACCAACCACCCGCACCCGTCCGGAAAACCGGTGTCGCAAGTCCTGGCCGAGGCCTGCGAGAAGGGCGCCGCGACCTTCTACGGCACCGGCATGAATCCAGGCCTGAACCAGATCCTCGGGGTGGTGTGCTCTGCCAATGTCGCCGAGATCGAGAACGTCATCACCATCGAGTCCGTCGACGTGTCGTGCCACCACAGCAAGGACACTTGGATCGAGGTCGGCTACGGCTTGCCCGTGGACGATCCGTCGATCCCGTCGAAACTGGAGAAGTACACCCGCGTCTTCGCCGATAGCGTGCTGATGATGGCCGACTGCTTCGGCCTGCAACTCGACGAGGTCAAGTTCAGCTACGAGCTAGGTGCTTGCACCAAGGACGTCGACCTGGGCTGGTATCAGATGCCGAAGGGGTCGCTCGGCGGCAACTACATCAAGTATCAGGGCATGATCGGCGGCGTTCCGAGGGTCGAGACGCATCTCGAGTGGCAGATGACCCCGCACACCGATCCCCACTGGGACATCAAGGGCTGCTACATCACTCAGATCAAAGGCGACCCGTGCATCTACAACAAGCACATGGTCTTCCCGAAGCCGGGAGTCGACCTGTCCAACCCGGACAACTTCGCCTCGATCGGCATGACCGTCACCGGGTTGCCCGCCCTCAACGCGATCCGCTCCGTGGTCGACGCACCACCCGGCCTGGTGACCAGTGCAGACCTACCGCTGCGCGGCTTCGCCGGGCGGTTCAAGACCTAGACCTGGACGGCGCCGCCAGGATGAACGCTATCGCCCTGTCGTGCAACGGGTTTTGTCCCAGACCTGGGACCGCCGGTTTGCCAGTCATCCACCATGATCGTCGTTGCGGCATCGCGCGCCAGAACCGGAGATAGACTCGGCGGGTCAGCGGTATCGGGCTCAACGAGGAGCGTAAATCCATGACCACCATCGAAGCGGATGCGAAGGCCGGCACACCCGTCGACCAAGACGTCGCGGCCACCCAGCGGTACTTCGACAGCCCGCGCTTCGATGGGATCATCCGCCTCTACACGGCCCGCCAGGTCGTCGAGCAGCGCGGCACGATCCCAACGGACTACACCGTGGCGCGCGACGCCGCGGCGGCATTCTACGAACGGCTCCGCGAGCTCTTCGGCCAGCACAAGAGCATCACCACCTTCGGCCCATACTCACCGGGTCAGGCCGTGACCATGAAGCGAAACGGCATCGAGGGGATCTACCTCGGCGGTTGGGCGACGTCGGCGAAGGGTTCGATCAGCGAAGATCCTGGGCCCGACCTCGCCAGCTACCCGTTGAGCCAGGTACCGGACGAAGCCGCCGGACTCGTCCGCGCCCTTCTGACCGCGGACCGCAATCAGCAATACCTGCGCCTGCGCATGACGGAGGCGCAACGCGCGAGCACACCGGAAATCGACTTCCGGCCGTTCATCATCGCCGACGCCGATACCGGTCACGGTGGCGATCCGCACGTCCGCAACCTGATCCGTCGCTTCGTCGAGTCCGGCGTGCCGGGGTACCACATCGAGGACCAGCGTCCGGGTACGAAGAAGTGCGGTCATCAGGGTGGCAAGGTTCTGGTGCCGTCGGATGAGCAGATCAAGCGCCTCAACACCGCGCGATTCCAGCTGGACATCATGCGGGTACCTGGCATCATCGTGGCCCGCACCGATGCCGAGGCGGCCAACCTCATCGACAGCCGCGCCGACGAGCGCGATCAGCCGTTCCTCCTCGGCGCCACCAACCTCAAGATTCCGTCCTACAAGTCGTGCTTCCTGGCCATGGTGCGCAGCTTCTACGAGGCGGGCGTCAAGGATCTCAATGGCCACCTCCTCTACTCACTACCCGACGGTGAGTACGCCGCAGCTACCACCTGGCTGGAGCGGCAGGGCATTCTGGGCCTGATCGCCAAGGCGGCCGCCGCCCGGCAGCAGGACGGGGACCAATCGGTCGACGCGCTCTTCGACGAGGTCGAGTCCCGGTTCGTCGAAGCGTGGCAGAACGATGCCGGGCTACAGACCTACGGCGAGGCCGTGGCGGAGCTGCTGGAGTTCCGCGGGCGTGAGGGCGAACCGCTCGAGATGAGCGCCGCGGACTGGCGGCGCTTCGCCGAGCGCGCATCGCTCTATGAGGCCCGGGAGAAGGCGAAGGAACTCGGGGCCGACGCCGGATGGGACTGCGAGCGGGTGAAGACGCCCGAAGGCTACTACCAGATCCGCGGCGGCATCCCGTACGCGATCGCCAAGTCTCTTGCCGCGGCGCCCTTCGCCGACATCCTGTGGATGGAGACGAAGACGGCCGATCTCGACGACGCGCGCCAGTTCGCCCACGCGATCCACAGCGTGTATCCCGACAAGATGCTGGCCTACAACCTCTCCCCCTCATTCAACTGGGACACCACCGGGATGAGTGACGACGAGATGCGGGCCTTCCCAGAGGAACTCGCGAAGATGGGTTTCGTCTTCAACTTCATGACCTATGGCGGACACCAGATCGACGGCGTCGCCGCAGAGGAGTTCGCCACCGCACTCAAGCAGGACGGCATGCTGGCGCTCGCCCGGCTGCAGCGCAAGATGCGCCTGGTCGAATCGCCCTACCGCACACCGCAAACCCTCGTCGGCGGTCCGCGCAGCGACGCCGCGCTGGCCGCCTCCTCCGGGCGTACGGCGACCACCAAGTCCATGGGCGCAGGCTCCACCCAGCATCAGCACCTCGTTCAGACCGAGGTGCCGAAGAAGCTGCTGGAAGAGTGGCTGGCGCTATGGAGTGAGCACTACCAGCTCGGTGAGAAGCTGCGTGTCCAGTTGCGGCCGCTGCGCGCGGGCGGCGAGGTGCTCGAACTCGGCATCTACGGCGAACGGGACGGCGGCGAGGAGGAGAAGCTGGCCAACGTGCTGGTCGACCCGATCAAGGACCGGAACGGCCGCAGCATCCTGACGGTGCGCGATCAGAACACGTTCGCCGAGAAGCTGCGCCAGAAGCGCCTGATGACCCTGGTCCACCTGTGGCTGGTGCACCGTTTCAAGGCCGAGGCGGTCTACTACGTCACGCCGACGGAGGACAACATCTATCAGACCGAGAAGATGAAGTCCCACGGCATCTTCCGCGACGTGCAGAAGGACGTCGGGGAGATCATCGTCGCCGAGGTGAACCAGCCGCGCATCGACGAATTGCTGGCGCCCGATCGCGCGGCGCTGCAGCAGTTGATCCGCAAGGAAGACTAAACGGCAACTAACGCGCCGCTTCGCGATGCGGATCGCCTACGGGCAGCCAGGCGTCGTCATCCAGGCCCAACGGACCAACATCGCCGGCAAGGGCGTCGATCACGGCGAGCACCGTCGCTCGTCCTTCGTCACGGCGCGAGACCAGCGACCACGTCCAGTACGGCGCGGGATGGATCACCGGACGTGCCACCAGGTCAGCGGGCACCGGCGCCGTCTGACCCTTTGGCGAGTTCAGCACCGGCCGGCGCAAGCGGCGCACATGCTCGAAAAACGTTGGGCCAGTGATGCCGCCGTCGTCGATGCGCACCGGGCGAGCGCTGCTGTCCCTGGCGAATTGCTCGCCGTAGCGATTCCACGACGACCAGCTGGCCGTGTCCGCGTCGATGAGCACCAGCGTGTCCTTCGCCTCGACCGCCGACGTGTCGGAGCCGGTGCAGACGGCATACAGGCGGTCGGCCCCGATCAGCCGCCCGTCGAGGTCGAGCGCGGCCAGGTCGGTGGTCTCTGCCCAGCAGATCGCGAGGTCGAGGCTGCCTTCGGCCACCCGCGCGGCCTGCGCGTGCGAGGGCATCACCCAGGTGTCGATGCGTAGCTGCGCGACTCCCGCCGTGCGTTCCGCCAAGTCAGCGGGCCGCCAATTGACGTAGCCGAGCCGGACGGGTTCGGAGTCTGACAGACCGGTCGCATGCCTGCGCAGCATGTCGGCCTGGTCCAACAGCGCGCGGGCGTTCGGCAGCAGCGCCGCCCCGGTGGGGGTCAGGGCGACGGATCGACGATCGCGGTCGAACAGGCGCACCTTCAGGTCACGCTCGAGGGCCTTGATCTGTTGCGACAGCGACGGGCCGGCGATGTGCAGACGGTCGGCGGCGCGGCCGAAGTTGAGCTCCTCGGCGACGACGACGAAATAGCGCAGCTGGCGTAGCTCCACGGGCCAATCGTAATGCGGTGGAAGCCTGGGCCTACCAGCAGCGAGCAAACCGGTTGTGGCGGGTGGGCAGCTGCCAGCCCGACGATGCGTTCAACAAGGTGCACCCAGCACCGAGGTGCGCCAACGAAGCGAGGCGTCACATGAATTCAGCCCAGAAGGTAGCCGTCATCACCGGAGCGTCCCAAGGAATCGGGGCCGAACTGGTTACCGCCTACCGCAAGCTTGGCTACGCGGTCGTCGCGAACTCGCGCTCGATCGGCGAATCGGACGACCCGGAAGTGCTGACGATCCCCGGTGACGTGGCCGAGCGGGGCGTCGGTGCCCGCATCGTCGACGCGGCGCTGGCCCGGTTCGGCCGGATCGACACGGTGATTAACAACGCCGGAGTCTTCATCGCCAAACCGTTCACCGAGTACACCGACGAGGACTTCGACGCGGTCACCGGAGTGAACCTGCGCGGGTTCTTCGAGATCTCCCGCAGCGCCGTCGCCGCGATGCTCAACGGGGAGGGCGGCGGCCACGTGGTCAACATCTCCACCAGCCTGGTCGATCATGCCAACTCTCAGGTGCCATCGGCACTGGCGTCCCTGACGAAGGGCGGCCTGAACGCCGTGACCAAGGCACTGGCGATCGAGTACGCCGGTCGCGGCATCCGCGTCAACACCGTCGCACTCGGCATCATCCGGACCCCGATGCACCCCGCGCCAACCCACGATGCCCTCGCTGCGATGCACCCGCTCGGTCGGATGGGTGACATCGAGGACGTCGTGGACGCTGTCGTCTACCTGGAGAATGCCCCCTTCGTCACCGGTGAGATCCTGCACGTCGACGGTGGCCAGAGCGCTGGGCACTGATCATGCGAGATCCCGAGAGCGTTCTGCGCGGCGTACTCGACGAATGGAAGGCCGCCGTCGACGCGCACGAACCGCAGCGAGTCGCCGCCCTCTTCACCGAGGACGCGATCTTCCAAGGCCTGCACCCCTACAGCGTGGGACGCCGAGGCGTCGCCGACTACTACGACGCCCAACCCGACGGGATGGCAGCCGAGTATCGGATTCTTGAAAGCAGGCAGTTGGCCGACGACCTGGTGCTCGGCTACCAGCGCGTCGACTTCTCGTTCGTCGATCGGCCCACGCTGAACGTCTACCTCAGCGTAGTGGTCAAGCGCGTGGACGATGGATGGTTCATCACGCACTACCAGGTCTCCAACCGCGATTCATGAGCACACCGACAGCTGAACCCGCGCGCTACACGGTCGAGGCGCTAGCAGAGTGGGTAGTGAGGTCCGATGCGTCGGATCTGGGCGATTCTGCGTCAATGTCGATGCGGCGCAACATCCTGGACAGTCTTGGATGCGCGATCGCCGCACTCGACGGCGAGACCGTGCAAGTCCTGCGCGACCACGTTGAGTCCGTCGGCGGCAGCCCCCGTGCCACGCTGATCGGAGGCGGTCGAACGAGTGTCGATCAAGCCACGTTGTTCAACTCGGCTGCGGTGCGATACGTCGATCTGCTCGACACGTATCTGACCCCCGGCGGCCTGTGCCATCCCGCCGACAATTTCGGCGCGATCCTGGCAGTGGCGGAAAGCGTGGGCGCCACCGGCGACGAATTCGTCCTGGCGCTAGCGGTGGCCTACGAGGTGCAATGCCGGTTCTCGGCGGCCGTTCCCGTGATGGCGCGTGGCCTCAATCATGCACTTCAGCTGGCAATCTCGGTCGCGGCTGGAGCCGCCGAACTGCTACACCTGTCCGCGGAACAAACGGGCAATGCAATCGCAACCGCAGCGGCAGACAACGTGTCGCTGGCGGCGATCCATTCCGAGCCGGTGTCGAACTGGAAGGGCATCTCCCCCGGCATCACCGCCCAGCGCGCGGTGTACACCACCGCGTTGGCGCAACGCGGAATCACCGGGCCGCATGGGCTTTTCGAAGGACCCAATGGGCTCGAGCAGCTGTTCGCGCAATGCATCGATCTTCGCCTCGACGACCCCGCACTGGACGTCGTCAACCACACCTACTTGAAGAAGTACTGCTCGCTCATCCATGGGCAAGCGGCCATCGAAACCGTGCTGGCACTCGCCCACGAGCACGGGATCAAGCACTCGGACATCGACTCGGTCGACGCCGAGGTCGTTCAGACCGCCTACGACATCGCCGGCGGCGGAAGCTTCGGCGACAAGGGCTCACCGTGGACCAAGGAGCAGGCGGACTACAACTTGAAGTATCTCCTGGCCGCGGCGTTGATCGACGGTCAGGTCGGGCCGGCCCAACTCCAGACCGAGCGGATCCGTCGCGCAGACGTCCAACGGTTACTGCATCGCATCCACGTGATACCCAACGCGACGCTGACTGCGGGCTATCCCCTGGCGACGCCCGTCCGCATCGGAGTGACACTGCGAGGTGGCAAGGTTTTCTCGCGCGAGCAGCAGGATTTCGAGGGCGCACCGAACCGGCCGTTGACATGGGAGCGGACGGTCGAGAAGTTCCACTGGCTTGCCGAGCAATACGCCGGTGAAGGGTTGCGCGACCAGATCGTCGACCGAGTCGAACACCTCGGCGCTGAGCCGGTGTCGGCGTTGACGCGGCTGCTGGGCGATGTGTGCCCCGTACGACGGCTGCCCAAGACACGCCGACCCATCTGAGTGCCTGGAATGCGCCGCTACGTCGCCGCGACTCGCGTGCCGGTGGGATCGAACGTGATCCACCGCCCGTGCGGTGCCACGGTGAGTACGTGCCTGAGCCCTGCCTCCTCGAATGCGGCAACGAAGTCATCGCGGCCTTCGCTGAAATGAGCCCAGCCGTCGACGTGCGCCGGGATGACCGCCTTCGCGCCGAGTAACTCGGCGGCCGCCGCCGCCCGCTGACCCGTGAACGTCAGAGGGCGACCGCGCTCCTTCGTCGGCACACGGGCCGCGCCGGCAAATATCACTGCGATGTCGACTACGCCGACGTGCTCGGTGATTGCCTTGACTGCGCCGACTGACGCGTTGTCGCCACTGAGGTAGACGGTCGGGACGTCTGGGCCCGACAACACGAACCCGGTCACCTCACAGTTGACGTGACCGGTTTCGTTGCGCTGCCCGTCGGCAGGGCCGTGTACCGCCGGAACCGCCTGCACCGTAAGAGGTCCCATACCGTCCCCGTCGGGGAGGTCGATGGACTGCCACGACTCGAGCCCGTGCGCCGCAGGCCCCAACCGGCGTGCGGCACGCGGATGAGTGAGAAGGAACGGAGCGGCCAGCGCCACCCGATGGCCACCCTCATCCAGATTGTCGGGGTGCTCGTCGTGGCTGACCAGCACGACATCGATTCTGCCCAGCGCCGTCGACGCGATCGCCGGACTCGCGGTCTTGGTGAGGTATCCCTGTTGTCCAGGCGGGTCGAAGGTCGGGTCCATGACGATCCGCCGCCCGGCAATGTCGACGACGGTGGTTGGCCCGCCCAGCACGCTGAAGGCCAATCCGCGCCTTCGATGGTCTACCAACTCCTCCATGCCGCTCACCTCTCCAACCGACCATCATCCGCCGACTTGGCGATGGCGGCGCATCGAAACTCCTAGAGTCGTGACGTGGCGCATACGAGCCCGGCCGGAGACGAGGTCCAGCTAGCCGCTGGCCACGTCGGGGCCACCGTGGCGCAGCTCGAACGCCGCATCTACGCGCGCTTCGGCGAGCGGGGACTGACGAAGGCGGCACGGGACCTCGGTCACCTTGTTGTCCTGGTTCAGAGCGAGGCGGACGAGTCTCGCGAGCGCCTGCGGCGCGCGACGCTGACTGCCCGCGCCGTGAGCATCATGATCGTCGTGGCCACGCTGGCCCTGCTGGTCTTCAGCCTGAGCTCGCCCGTCACCGACGGGCTCGCCACGACCGCGGACTGGGTGCCCCTAGTCGAGAGCGCCGTCAACGACGTCGTGTTCGCGGGCATCGCGGTGCTGTTCCTCTGGCTCTTGCCCGAGCGCATGGAGCGGCGCGCGTTGCTGCGGCTGCTCCACCGGCTGCGGTCGCTGGCCCACGTCATCGACATGCACCAGCTCTCCAAGGATCCCGAGCAGGTCAGCCCGAACTACGTGCGAACCGCGCAGAGCGTAGAGCACGGTCTGGACGCCGACCAGCTGCACCATTACCTCAGTTACTGCTCGGAGATGCTGAGCCTCACGGCCAAGACTGCGGCGCTCAGTGCCGAGCACAGCACCGACGGAGTCGTGCTCGAAACGATCTCCGACATCGAGACCCTGACCACCGAGCTATCCAACAAGATCTGGCAGAAGATCTCGCTACTGCCCTAAGCGAATTGGCCGCTGGTTCGGCGTGACTTCGGTGAGGGCTCAGTACGATTGGCCAGGCCAAATCGACATCAGGGTAATGAGAGGCGACCAGATGGCGGTGCTGACTCCTCAGCAAGAGGACTTTCCGCGGTGGTACCAAGACGTCCTGACCAAGGCGAAGCTGGCCGAGAACGGACCAGCCCGCGGAACCATGGTCATCCGGCCGACCGGCTACGCGATCTGGGAACGGATGCAGTCCGAGGTCGACAGCAGGATCAAGGCCGCCGGCGCGCAGAACGCTTACTTCCCGTTGCTGATCCCGATGAGCTTCTTCGAACGGGAGGCCGAGCACGTCGAGGGCTTCAGTCCCGAGCTTGCCGTCGTGACCCATGGCGGCGGCAAGGAGTTGACCGAACCGCTCGCCATCCGGCCGACCAGCGAAGCGGTCATCGGCGAGTACATGGCCAAATGGGTCGACAGCTACCGCGATCTTCCGCTGCTTCTCAATCAGTGGGCCAACGTCGTCCGGTGGGAACTGCGGCCGCGAATCTTCTTGCGCACCACGGAATTCCTGTGGCAGGAGGGCCACACCGCGCACGCAGGAGAATCCGACGCGCGGCACTATGCCCGCGGCATCCTGCACGACGTCTACCAGGATTTCATGCGCAGTGTCCTCGCCATGCCCGTGATCGTCGGCCGCAAGACCGCCAAGGAGCGGTTCGCCGGGGCGGCGAACACCATGACCTGCGAGGGCATCATGCGTGACGGCAAGGCACTGCAGATGGGCACGTCGCACGAGCTTGGCCAGCGGTTCAGCAGCGCATTCAACATCAGCTACTCCAGCGCCGAGGGCAC
>NZ_JAVRPS010000552.1:0-3232 GCF_032162105.1 Mycobacterium sp.
CGCAGTTCAACGCAAGGGCCCCCGACGTGCGTCGGGGGCCCTTTGCGTGGGCCGACGGTTTATCCTCACCGAGCAACCCGTCGACTCCGAAGAGAGGCCCGTCCATGCTGGTAGTCACCACCAACGACATTCCCGGCTGGGAGATCCAGCGCGTGTGTGGAGAGGTCTTCGGTCTGACGGTCCGATCGCGAAATGCCTTTGCGCAGATGGGTGCTGGCTTCAAATCCATGTTCGGTGGCGAGTTGCAGGGGATGACGAAGAACCTCGCGGAGAGCCGGAACGAAGCCATGGGCCGGTTGATCACCGAGGCACGCGCTCGCGGCGGCAACGCGATCGTGGCGATGCGATTCGACACCACCGAACTGGGCGACGTGTGGACCGAGATCTGCGCCTACGGCACCGCGGTGCAGGCCGTGCCGGTGACCGACGGCGCCAAGTACACCGCCCAGCAGCTGGGCTACGGCGCCGGCACCTAGGTTTCGTCGATCCGCTCTGCCTATGATGCTTGCTGTTATCGACGCACGCAGGAATCTGGTGGAAATCCAGAACGGTCGCGCCACTGTGAATAGTCAGACCCGACGTCGTCACCATCTTGGATACGGGACGCGAAATCCCGAAAGGACCGCCAAATGACCACTCCTGACGCTCGCCGGAGCGCCGCGCCCGCACTTGACCTCTCGGCCACCAGGGCCGCCGTCTGGCTCTCGGCCACTGCCTTCCTCGCACTTCTGGTGCTGTACTTCGTCGGCATGGATCAGGGTGCGACGTCGATCTTCGGTAGCGACACCCACGTCCACGAGTTCGTCCACGACGCACGTCACCTGCTTGGCTTCCCCTGCCACTGACGGCTCTGCGAGCCCGAGACAGGAGGACCCATACACATGGAAAAGCAGATCATTGGGCGCGGTCTGTTGGCCGGCGCCCTGGCCGGAGCACTTGCATTCGCCTTCGCGCGGATCTTCGTCGAACCCGTCATCGAACGGGCCATCGGCTTCGAGGACGGTGTCGGCGAAGCGCACGAAGCCGCGCACGGCGGCCACGAGCACGGCGTGGAACTGTTCACCCGCGGCGTGCAGGCCAACATCGGCATGGGCTTTGGAGTGCTCGCGTTCAGCGTCGCGATGGGCGCGCTCTTCGCGGTCGTGTTCGCGGTCGCCTACGGCCGGGTCGGTGGCATCTCGGCTCGTGTCCTGTCGGTGCTCGTCGCCGGTGCAATGTTGTTGAGCCTCTACGTCGTTCCGGGGCTGAAGTACCCGGCCAACCCGCCTGCGGTGAGCCTCGACGAGACCATCCGGCAGCGCACCCTGCTGTATCTGCTGATGGTCGCGCTGTCGGCGGCGCTGTTCGTGGGAGCGGTGTACCTCGGGCGCAGGCTGGTGGCCCGGCTGGGTTCGTGGAACGCCACGCTGGCCGCCGCGGGCAGCTACGTCGTGGCCGTGGCGATCGTCATGTTGATCCTGCCGACCATCGACGAGACGCCGGGTCCATTGCGTGACGACGCCGGCAACATCATCTTCGAAGGCTTCCCCGCCGACGACCTGTACCAGTTCCGGCTGTATTCGCTCGGAACGCAAGTCGTGATGTGGGCGACGATCGGGCTGGTGTTCGGCGCGATGGCCTCGAGGCTGCTGGAAGGCAAGCGGACGGGCGTGGACACGGCGAGTCTCAATACGTGAGTGAGGTCGTCCGGCTGACCCTGGTGTCCCATGCCATGACGGACGCGATGGCGGCCGGACGATTTCCCACCGACGAGTCCGTGAACGCCGTCGGCCACCGTCAGGTGGACGCCACCGTCGAACTCGGGCCGGTCGATTCAGCGCTGTGCGGACCCGAGAAGCGGACCCGCCAGACCGCCGACCTGCTCGGCCTGCGGGCCAAGACCGACCCGCGGCTGGCCGACCTGGACTGCGGCGCCTGGCGCGGCAACGTCCTTGGCGGGGTGCTGCCCGCCGACCTGGCCGTGTGGTTGACCGAACCCGCGCAGGCGCCGCACGGGGGTGAGTCGGTGGTCGACCTGATCGGCCGGATACGTGGCTGGCTGGACTCGGTGAGCGGCCAGCGCGGCCGGCTGGTCGCCGTTACCCACCCGTCGGTGATCCGCGCGGCGATCCTGGTGGTGCTCGATGCGCCTGCGAGGTCGTTCTGGCGCGTCGACGTCGGACCGGCCAGTCACACCGTGCTGCACTTCCGCGGGCAGGCCTGGACGTTGCGGTCGACGGGCTGACTCACCCGACGGGGATGAGCCCGAACGCCTGCTTCGCGATCGACAGCAGCCACCCGGCCGCCGCCTGGCTGCGGTAGCGCGGCCAGTTCAGCTGGAAGCTCACCACCCACGGCTGGCCGGTGCGGTCCACGGCGTACCAGCTGAAGGTCAGGTCGCCGGGGAGGTTTCCGCCCTTGGCGCCGATGTAGTTCCACTTCGACTGGTCCAGATCGATGCCGGGGATGGCCGACAGGATGTCGCGGACCGGTGCCGCGGGCCCGACCGCTGCCTTCTGCAACGCGGCGTGCACCCGGCAGATGTCGGCGGCGCTTCCGTACCACTCGGCGCCGAATCCCGATGCGGGCGTGTGGGTTCGGTTCGGGTCGGGCTCGTAGGGGTTCTTGTTCGTCTGTTCCAGCAGCCGGGTGCGGCCCTCTGGTCCAGCTTGATGGACGGCCTTCTGCCACTCCTCGCGGATGTCGGGCTCGCCCCAGCCCACGGCGAACAGCTCGTGCGCGGTGGGGAACGGCGTCATGCTTGCCGGGTCGTGGTGACCTGCCGCGACCAGGGCCCGATCGACGGCGCCAGGACCGAGTCGGGCGATGAGCAGATCGGTGGCCATGTTGTCGCTCGCCGAGATCATCTGCTGGGCGGCGTCGTGCACCGACACCGAGGAACCGGGCGCAAGGTGATCGAAGCCCGCCGAACCGACGGCCTTGTCCTCGGCGGTGATGGTCAACTGATCGGTCCAGCTCAACGTGCCTGCGTTGACGGCGTCCGCAACGGCAAGTAGCACATACAGTTTGAAGATGGACGCCAGCGGGAGCGACTGGTCGAGGTTGCTGCCCGCCAACGTCGTGCACTTGCCGTTGGTCACCTTGGACACCTGGTACGAGTAGCGGGCCCCGGACTTCGTCAGCTCCGCATCGATGTCGGCCCAGTTATGACTCGGGGGCGGCTGGATGGTGACCTTGAAGCGGTCCACCAAACCGCCGTCCTTCGTCCGCAGTGCGATGTCCTGAGCGGCCC
>NZ_JAVRPS010000553.1:0-8708 GCF_032162105.1 Mycobacterium sp.
GGGTAGCGAACCCATCGCACCGCGGAGTGGCCTTCCAGGTATTCGGCGATCCGCTGCGCGGACGCGTTCTGGTAGTCGACCCGAATTGCAAGCGTCTCAAGGCCTTTGAGCATCGTCCATGCGTTGAACGCGCTGATCGCCGGACCGGTGTGGCGCATCAGCTTCTGCACCGGGCCGTCGATGTACTCCTTGTCGCCCAGGATCGCCCCGCCGAGCACGCGGCCCTGACCGTCGATGTGCTTGGTGCCCGAGTACACCACCACGTCGGCGCCCAGCGGGAGACCCTGTTGCAGCAGCGGGGTGGCGAAGACGTTGTCCAGCACCACCTTTGCGCCGGCGGCGTGCGCGAGTTCGCAGACTGCCGCGATGTCCACCAACGACTGCATCGGGTTGGACGGCGTCTCGAAGAACACCGCCTGGGTGGGCACCGACAACGCCTCCTCCCATTGGGCGAGGTCTTCTCCGTCGACGAACACCGTCTCCACGCCCCAGCGCGGCAGGATCTCGTTGCACACCACGAAGCACGAACCGAAGAGGCTGCGCGCGGCGACCAACCGGTCACCCGCCCCAAGCAGTGCGCCCAGCGAAGTGAACACGGCCGCCATGCCCGTCGCCGTCGCGAACGCCGCTGGCGCACCCTCGATCAGGCGCAGCCGCTCCTCGAACATCGAGATGGTGGGGTTGCCGTAGCGCGAGTAGACGTAGCGGTCGATCTCACCGGTGAACGCCTTCTCGGCGTCGGCGGCCGTCTCGTAGACGTAGCCCGAGGTGAGGTAGAGCGCCTCGGCGGTCTCCTCGAAACCGGACCGCAGCAGCCCGCCGCGCACCCCGATGGTGGCCTGGCTGACGCCGTCGGGAAGGGCGGCCGGGACTCGAACAGAAGGCACCGAAGGCACGCCCTCGTCGCTCATGACTGCGTCCATGGCAGACCGATGGCCCGCCAGCCCGTGCCGCCGCGGTGCTTCTGCTCGTCGAGGTTGCCCTCGAAGCCGTCGAGCACGTTGTACGAGGGCGCGATGCCCACCTCGGTGGCCGCCTCGGCAGCGCCGATCGAGCGGTTGCCGGAGCGACACAGGAACACCACCGGACGCTCCCCGGGCGTCACGCCCGCCGCGATCAGGTCCTCGACGAAGCCGTCGTTGTGGTTGCCGTCGGTGCCGTTCCATTCGATGTACACGACGTCGCGCCCGAGGCTGGAGATATCGGGCACGCCGACGAAGCGCCATTCGGCGGAGGTGCGGCAGTCCACGAGCACGGCCTCGGGATGGTCGCTCAGCAGGTCCCAGGCCTGCTGCGGCGTTATGTCTCCCGCGTAGCTCACGTCCGCGAGTCTCCCATACCTATCTGGACGCGGGCGAGCACACCTTCCAGGTGCCGTCTTCGCGCGCGACGGTCAATTCCGACACGGAGGTGGCGTCCGGGGTCTTGTCGAAGTGGTAGGTCGCCTCGGCCGCGGCCCGGTCGCCGTCGATCCGCACGTTCCGCACGCCGTCGACGTAGCGTTCGCCGCTCTTGGCCACCGAATCACGTTGGCGAGCAAGGAAGTCGGCCTCACTGCCCTGCTCGGCACGGCAGGTGTAGTCGCGGAAGCCGGTGTAGCTCTGGCGTTGCAACGCGTCGTTCTGGCCGACGATCGCCCGGCTGACGTCCTGCTCGGGAGCGGGGCCGTCGCCGCCGAAGGAGTTGGCCAGCGCTATTCCGATCACGATGAGCACGATGATTGCCAGTGCACCCAGAAACGGTGCCATCGTGGGCCGGTCGGACTCCGGTTCGGACTCGGGTTCGGGTTCGGTCACGACTCCGGCTTGCGCAGGGCGGCCAACACCTGGTGCGCACGGTCACGTGCACGGACCACGTCGGGCGCGGTGGCCAGGGCGACGGATACTCCGTCGAGCAGGCGCACGTCGCTCTCGGGCACGTCAAGGGCGTCGGCCAGCACGCCGGTGCCAGGGGCGTCGTGCAACACCTCGGCGGCGGCAGGCGAGATCATGATGGTGTCGATCGACAGCCCGAGGATCGCCCTGGCGTGCAGCTCGAACTGGGAAAGGCGCTGCGACCGCAGCGTCACCAGGCCGACGTCGTCGGGCCTCGGGCGCACCGACGAGAAGTACACCTCGTCGCCACGGACGAGGAGCTCGACGTTGAACACGCCGCGCCCGCCGAGCGAGTTGACGATCCGCGCGGCGATCGACCGGGCAGCGTCGAGCGCGGCGGGCGACATGAGATGGGGCTGCCACGTCTCCAGCGGCCCGCCGTCGGACTGCCGGTGGCCGATCGGTTCGCAGAACTGCACCGTCGGCCCCGACGGTCCGACGCTGCGGACGGTGAGCATGGTGACCTCGTCGTCGACGTCGACGACGGTCTCGACGAGCACCCGGTTCGGCGCGTGCCCGGCGGCGATGGCCCGATGCCAGGCGGGCTCGACGTCATCCGGCCGGGTCAGCACCGACTGCCCGTCGGCAGGAGTGCCCGCCACCGGCGTGACCACCAGCGGGAATCCCGCATGCTTGGCGACCGCCGCGAGTTCGTCGTCCGAACCGGCGAACCAGAACGGCACGGTCGGCAGCCCGAGCTCGTCGGCGGCCAGCCGTCGCAGGCCTTCGCGGTCAAGGCTGAGCCGGGCGCCGCGCGGGGTCGGAAACACCTCGACGGCGTCGTGTTCGGCAGCGGCGATGAGCACGTCGGCGGAGATCTCCGCCGAGTCGGCGACCACGTACGTCGGCTTCTCCTCGTCGATCCACGAGTTGAGCACGTCGACGTCGGCGCCATCGTTGACGGTGTGGGCCACGGCACCCAGCCGCTCGAACGCCAGGGTCAGATCGCGGCCAGCGCCGCCGGAGCCGAGCAGCATGACCACGGGTCGGTGATCGGTCGGTTCAGTCATCGCGGTCCAGCCTGCCAGAGAAGTCAATCCAGCCGGATGTCGACATAGCACCAGCGCCAGGTTTCCCCCGGTTCGACCGACCGCATCACGGGATGGCCCGTCTGGTGAAAGTGGGCGCCGGCGTGCTGATGCGGGCTCGAGTCGCAGCAGCCGACGTGCCCGCACGTCAGACACATCCGCAGGTGCGCCCAGGTACTCTCGCCGAGTTCGCTGCATCCCTGGCATCGGCCCGGGGTGAGGGGTTCGGGCTCAGGGGCGTCGGCGGCGGCCGACAAGTGCTCGCAGATTCGAGTCGGGGCAACGACGTCGCGCCCTCGCGATCTCCTCCGCATGTGCACACGATAGGAGGTTGGCGACATGGGTGCGTCACTGCTTGCCGTCCTCGTCGTGTCGGTGCTGCTGGCCGGGGTGGCCCGCCGCTTCGACGTGTCGGCGCCGCTGGCCCTGGTGGTCGCTGGGCTACTGGCCGGTTCGATCCCCGGCCTGAAGGGCATCGAGTTCGAGCCTGACCTGGTGTTGTTCGTGATCCTGCCCCCGCTGCTGTGGTCGGCGGGTCTGGAGAGCAGCTACGTCAACCTGCGCCGCAACGTCCGGCCGATCGGCCTGCTCGCGGTGGGCCTCCCGCTGGCGACGACGTTCGCCGTCGGCGTAGTGGCCTTTCACACCGTGCCCGAGCTGACGATCGCCGCGGCGCTGACCCTCGGCGCCATCGTGGCGCCACCCGATGCGGTGTCGGCCGCGGCGATCGGCCGCAGGCTCGGGTTGCCCCGCCAGATCATGACGCTGCTCGGCGGGGAGAGCCTGCTCAACGACGCCACGGCGCTGACCGCGTACAAGGTCGCACTGGCTGCGGCGATCGGCACGGCCGCGACCTGGGGCTCAGGGCTCGGCACGTTCGCACTGGCCGCCGCGGGCGGGGTGGTCGTCGGCGGCCTGGCGGGTTCGTTGATCGTCGCCATTCGGACCTGGTTCGAGGACCCGTTGGTGGAGAGCGCGATCGGTCTGGTTGCGCCGTTCTTCATCTACCTGCTCGCCGAGGAGGTGCACGGCTCCGGCGTGATCGCGGTGGTGGTCGCCGCGCTGATCATCGGCCAGCGGTCGACCCACGCGAGTTACGCCACCCGGCTGCAGGACAACGCGGTCTGGCGCGCGGTGCAGTTCGTGCTCGAGTCGTTCGCGTTCCTGCTGATCGGCCTGCAGTTGCCAACCGTGGTCGGCGAGCTCACCGGGATCTCGGCCGCGGTGCTCGCAACCGCGTCCGCGGCAGTGCTCGCGACCGTGATCGGCGTCCGGATCGTCTGGGTGTTCGTGTTCGCCTACCTGCCAAGGGCGCTCTCGGCACGGGTCCGCGCCAATGAACCGAGACCGACGCCCGCACAGGTCTTCATCGTGGCGTGGGCGGGCATGCGCGGCGTGGTGTCCCTCGCCGCAGCCTTCGCCGTGCCACTGACGACGGCGTCCGGGGCACAATTCCCCGGGCGCCCGCAGTTGGTGTTCCTGACGTTCGTGGTCGTCGTCGGAACCCTGCTGCTGCACGGGCTGACGCTGCCGTGGCTGATCAAGGTGCTCGACGTGCAGAACGAGGACGCCGCACGGGACGCCATCGAGGAAGCCGCCGCGCAGACCAGGGCGGCCAAGGCCGCGTCCGACCGGCTCGACGAACTACTGGCCGACGAGCGCGCGACCGACGTCCACGAGCGCGCGGCGAAGATCCTGCGGAGTTGGAACGACCGCAGGCAGAACGCCACCTGGGAGCGACGGCTCGGCCGCAGCGACGAGGAGATCGGCGAGAGCCCGTCGGCGGCGTTCAAGCGGTTGCGACTGGCGATGCTGACCGCCGAGCGCGAGGCGTTCATCGCCGAACGCGACGCCGGACACATCGACGACGAGGTGCTGCGGTCCGTGCTCAACGGGCTGGCCCTCGAAGAGGCCACGCTCAACCGCGACTGAGCGCACCGCTAGCGTTGGGCGACGTGGACCCAAGTTCGGAGCACGTCACGGTCGACACCGCGCTGGGCCGGCTGCGGGTGCAGACCGCCGGTGACGGAGACGCGATCCTGTTCTGGCCCAGCCTGTTGATGACCGGCGACATGTGGTCGGCGCAGGCCGAGCACTTCGCCGTGCGCCACCGGGTGGTGTTGATCGACCCGCCCGGACACGGCGAAAGTCAAGCTCTGACAGGCACTTTCACGTTCGACGAGTGCGCGCGCAGCATCGTCGACCTTCTCGACGGCCTCGGCATCGAACGCGCACACTTCGTCGGCAACTCCTGGGGCGGCATGATCGGCGGTACGTTCGCCGCCACGCATCCCGACCGCGTCGGCAAGTCGGTGCTGATGAACTGCACGGCGTCGGCTGCGGGCGGGCGACAGAAGCTCGAGTACGGCGTCCTGCTCCGAATTGCCGGGTGGCTCGGCGGAATCCGCCCGCCGCTGACCCGGTTGGTGCTCAAGGCGTTCCTCGGCCCCACCACGTTCCGCGATCGCCCCGACGTCGTCGCCTACGTGCGCGACGCCGTGCAGGCCGTCGACCTTGACTCTTGTTCCTGGGCGGTGCGCAGTGTCGTGCCCCGCAGGCCCGATCAGCGGGCCCTGCTGGGCCGGGTGACGACGCCCGTGCTCGTCGTGGCCGGCGTCGAGGACGCGACGTTCCCCAATGCCGAGACCAAGGCGATGGCCGATGCGATCCCCGGTTCGTCGTTCGTGGTCCTCGACGGCGTCGCGCACCTGGCCGCGCTGGAGAATCCGGCGTTGGTCAACAAGTTGGTGGAAGACTTTCTGGCCCGCTGAGTTCCGTACCGGATCCCGAAACCGTCGGTACCGTCGAAGGCATGAGCAGACCGAATGCCGCGCTCCGCGCGGAGCGCCCCTCGCTGCCACCGGTCCACATGCGGCGCAATGCGTTCGACCCGACCCCTGAACTCGGCGAGATCCGGGAGAGCACGGGTGTCCGCACGGTCGTCAACGCGTTCAACATGCAGGTCTATCTGGTCACCCGCCACGACGACGTCAAGACGGTGCTGTCCGACTACGAGCGCTTCTCCAACGCGCGCCCGCCCGGGTTCGTCGTGCCCGGCGCGCCGGAAATCCCTGAGGAGGAACAGGCCAGCGCGCGGGCCGGCAACCTGCTTGGCCTCGACCCGCCCGAACACCAGCGGCTGCGGCGAATGCTCACCCCGGAGTTCACCATCCGCCGGATCAAGCGGCTGGAACCACGGATCGTCGAGATCGTCGACGAACACCTCGACGCGATGCAGGCTGCCGGAGCGCCCGCCGATCTGGTCGAGTCGTTCGCGCTACCCATCCCGTCGCTGGTGATCTGCGAGTTGCTTGGTGTGCCCTACGAGGATCGTGCCGACTTCCAGGCGCGTACGGCGCGCCAGCTCGACCTGTCGAGCCCGATTTCCGAGCGGCTCGAACTGCAGCGGCAGGGTCGGGCGTACATGTTGTCCCTGGTGGCCCGCGCCCGCAGGCATCCCGGCGACGACATCCTCGGCATGCTGGTCCGCGAGCACGGCGCCGAACTGACCGATGACGAGCTCGTCGGCATCGCCGGGCTGCTGCTGCTCGCCGGGCACGAGACCACGTCGAACATGCTGGGGTTGGGCACCCTCGCGCTGCTGCGCCACCCCGACCAGCTCACCGCGGTGCGCGACGACCCGGACGCCGTCGGACCTGCCGTCGAGGAACTACTGCGGTGGCTGTCCATCGTGCACACCTCGATACCGCGGATTACCACCACCGACGTCGAGATCGCGGGGGTGCCGATCGCGGCCGGTCAACTCGTCTTCGCATCGTTGCCGTCGGGCAACCGGGATCCCGAATTCACCACTGCGCCAGACACTCTCGACATCCGCCGCGGCGCGCCCGGCCATCTGGCGTTCGGCCACGGCGTGCATCACTGCCTCGGTGCCCCCCTGGCGCGGATGGAGATGCGGATCGCCTGGCCCGCCCTGTTCCGCCGCTTCCCGAACCTGGCGCTGGCCGAGGAGTTCGAGGACGTCGAGTTCCGCTCGTTCCACTTCATCTACGGACTACGGTCACTGGCAGTGAGGTGGTGACGGTCCGATGAAGCTGGAAGCCGACCACGACGCCTGTATCTCGTCGGGCAACTGCGTGATGATCTCGGCGGAACTGTTCGATCAGGACGACGACGGCGTCGTGGTGCTGCTCACCGAGGACGTGCCCGAGGCCGAGGAGGACCACGCCCGCGAGGCCGTCAAGATCTGTCCGGCGTCGGTGCTGCGCCTGGTGTGACATTGGGGTCGACGGGGTCGTCGTGGAAGTGCAGGTCGATGACGCCTGCGCGGACCAACGCGAGCAGGCTCACCACCAGCACCCAAGTGGGGAACGCCAACGTCACCCACATGTCGATGTCGGCGGCGATCAGCAGGCTGACCGCGCAGAGGTAGGTGCCCGCGACCAGCCAGGTCGGCATCAGCCGAGTCTTCAGCCAGATGGTGGCCAGCGAGATCATGAACACCGCGCCCATCCGCAGTGCGTAGGTGTTGCTCAGCGTGGTGAGCAACACCTGGCCGAACGCCACCACGTCGTCGTGCGCGGCTTCGTCGACCTGCAGCCTCCGGCTGGCCACCAGTCCGGCGCCGACCGCCGACGAGACGAACATCATCGCCAGGAACAGCAGCCCGCTGCCGAGGAACACCGATGCGAAGAACTTGTCCTCGTACTTGCCGATCCCGTCGCGCACCACGCCGATGAACCACAGGAAGGTGACGCCCGCGAACGGCATCAGCAGCGCCGCGACCTTGAGCTTGCCCGCCGACCCGTCGACCCATTGCGAGCCATGCTCGCCGCCTTCGGGCAACGCGGTCCGGATCAGCACCAGCGCGGTGCCGAACAGCAGCGCGAACAGCACGCCCGCCAGTCCTGCCGCGTGTGGTGTCTTCAGCCCATTCAGCGTGGTTGCGCGTCGGTCGGTCACCGGGTCATGGTGACAGAGCCGCGGCCCGGCGGCGTTGACATTGCGCTGACGGTCGTGAACTCGCGGGCGACTTCTACAGCCCTCACGGCAATCTGAACGGGGCACGTCGAGTTCTGCGTCAGGGTTGGCCGGGCAGCAGGCGGATCATCAACCCGTTGGCTTCGGCCAGCAGCGCCTCGTCGGGGTCGCGCAGTTCGGCGTTGACGAACGCCTTGCGACCCTCGATCGAGCAGATCCAGCCGCGCGCGGTCAACTTGGTGTCGATCGGCGTCACCTTGCGGTAGTCGACGTGCAGGAACCCGGTGCGGCTGATCGGCCGGCCCGCGGCGTGGATCACCATTCCGAACACCGAGTCGAACAGCAGTGGCAGCACGCCGCCGTGCACGGCGTTGTTGCCGCCGACGTGAAAGCGGCTGAACTGCACGGTCAACTCGACGCCGTCGGGCTCGAACTTGCTCACCGCGAAGGGCGCCATCAGCAGGCTGCCCCCGCCAGGCAGGTCGGGTACGCGTCCCGCGGGGCCGACGCCCTCGGCCGCGTCGAACGGCTCGAGTAGCGTGACCAACTCGTCGACCCGCTTGGCCGCTTCCACCCAGGTGTCGCTGTCTGGGTTGGCCGACACCGCGAGGTCCTGCAGCCGCCGCATCGACGTCAGGAACGGCCCGAACCCCGGCCCTGGTTCCGCCGCCTCGAACAGCGGGAAACCGCCATGCCGTTCGTAGTCGGGATCGCTGGTGGTCTGCTCTTCACGCAAGCGCTCATCGCTCACGAAGGTGCCAGGATGTCGCGACGCACGATCGTCTGGTCGCGGCCGGGCCCGACGCCGATGCACGAAACATGGGCGCCGGCAAGCTCTTCCAAGCGGAGCACATAGTCGCGGGCC
>NZ_JAVRPS010000554.1:0-5017 GCF_032162105.1 Mycobacterium sp.
CATTACCCGGCTCGGAAATTGCCCTGTGAGCGAACGGAACTGCAAATGACTGAAAACCTCAATGCCGTGGCACGAACGCTGATCGACGGCCCGCACGTCGCAACCATTGCGACATCGAATGCCGACGGCCGACCCCAATCGTCCGTCATCTACGAGATGTACGACCGATACATGGACGGCGTGGCACCGCCTCCCGAGCCTGAATCCGAGCGGGTGATCGTGCGGATCACACCCGAAAAGCTCTATCGCTGGCCACCCGTCCCAGTCGAGTCATGGCGACGAGCGAGGGAGGATCCAAAGAGCTTGCAGCACACCGTGTTAGCGAAAGTAGGGCCATTGTGGATACGGTGGTTTATCCAGGCTCAGCGGCGAGCTCCATGCGGTGCACCTGTTCCATCATCTGCTCGATGGACCCGACGATCAGTGGCGCCTGGCGACGGATCTCGGCGAGATCGCGCCGATATGGCGTTACGTCGGGAACCTTGGCCGCGACGATCTTCTCGATCTGCTCGATTTCCGTCGCGATCCAACCGAGGGGATCCGCCCTGATCGCAGGTTCGAACTGGCGATCGCCGGGTTCGTCACCGGCCATCAAGGGGTGGTAGTGCATCCTGTCGCGGGCGCCGGGCCCCGCGGCGAGGGAGCCGAACAGATCGGCGCGCCATATCGCGGTCCGGATAGCGATGGGATAGGCGGAGTACCGAGAGCCCGACAGCGGCTGGTTCTCGATGAGCCGAACCTCGACACGGACGCCACGCTCAGGCCCTTCCTCCCCCGGTTCCGGGTCTGGCTCGACGAAGTAGACGTCCTCGATCACGATTCCCAGACGTTGGTAGAGATAGGCGACGTTCATGAGGGCTCCAATGCTGGCCGATCGTTGGTTCGCTAATTGTGGTGTCGTGCAACGGTTGCGTCGTAATCACGGGAGAAGACCAGATCCTCGCCCTCCCACGCCCGCACCGTCGTCCGCACCAAGAAGTCCGACGCCGTGCTGCTCATCGTCGAGCTGGTCTCCACTCGTGTCGACCAACCATCGTCTCTCGACATCACGACAGTGCGGCTCAGCTCCAGACGCGCCGAGAGCGGATCACGGTCTCTGATCACGAAATGCCCATCCTCGGTGTCGTCGTATAGCAGTCCGTTGGGAAAGCGTTGGATCCCATTGAGGTCTCGGCGCAGCGTGTAGACGTGCTCCCCAGTCTGCGCGTCCACGGCCGTCTCCCCCATCAGCGGCCGCCGCGGCCGCAGTGATTGGACTGCCGGCGCCGCGGTGACGACCGGTGGACCCCAGACGGGCGGGGGCAGCACTGCCTCGTCCGGCTGTTGTGGCAGCGCCAGTGTTCCTCCGCGGACGGTCACGGTCGCCTCTTCGGGGGCCGGCCAAATCCATGGCCAATACGTGGTCGAGAGCGCGACTCGGAGCCGGTGCCCTGGCGCAATCGTTGCAGCCACACCTTTGAGGGGGATTGCGACGTCGTAGACCTTTCCCGGCTCGAGCGCCACGGCGTGGTCGTGGCCTTCACGGTGGGTAAGGTTTAGCGCGCCACGCGTCAGCAGCAACGACGTGCCATCGGGGGCGACGTCGCACAGACGCACTATCACATGTGCTTGTGGCTTGTCGGCCTCAACGGCAAGCCGCAGCAGCGGCTCCCCGACGAACTCCAGTGGTGTGTTCTGTTGCGGCCCAGCGAATGTCAGCGACTCGCCGTCCTCGGGAGCCTGATCGGCAGGCAGGTCGGTGGGATTGCCCCACGGCAACCAGGATCCCGCCAGCGAACCGAATGATTGCGGCGTACGGCAGGTCAACGCGAACGGGCCCGACGGTGCGCGGTCGAGCGCTCCGTCGGAAGAGAGATGCAACACGACGGCACCACGATCTATCGTCGGCACCAGGGCACTGGAACGCCATGAGCCGCTGCGGATGTCAGAGTCGGCGGCGGGCGGGTCCCATTCCTGCTGGTGGTACCGGAGTGGCGGCTCGTCCTCGATTCCGTTCGCAACACCCTTGAGCCAATGATCCCACCAGCGCACCGCCTCCTGGAGGTAGCCGATCGAGGGTCCGGGTACGGCGCGCTCGGGCCACGTGTGACCCCACGGTCCGATGATCACCCACACCGGAGCGTTGTCGATATGGAGCCCCATTCGCAGTGCCGAGTCGGTATAGGCGTCTGCCCAGCCGCTCAGCGCAAGCGTCGGAACCTCGATGCGCCCGTAATCGGCGGCAATGGAACCCGTACGCCAGTACTCGTCGCGGGTGGGGTGCGAGAGCCAGTGTTGGCTGAGCATCCGATTGGCTTCCAGGCGTTCCAGCCACATCCGCCGCCAATCTGATCCGACGACGGCAGGGTCGGGGGGACGCGCATTGAAACCAGTCATCACATGCGACCAGACGTGCATGTAAAAGCCCAGCACCGCGCCGCCGATGTAGTGCACATCGTTGAGAAAACGGTCATCGCTTGAACATGCGGTGATCACCGCCGCCAGGCCAGGTGCCCGGTTCCATGCCGCGAGCGCTGACGAGCAACCACTCCACGAGATCCCCGTCGCACCGACCTTGCCGGTGCACCAGGACTGCTCGCTCGCCCACGAGATCGCATCGGCCACGTCGGCCTGTTCCTGTTCGGAATACTCGTCATCGAGAACGCCATCGGAGTCGCCACTGCCGCGCAGATCGACCCTGATGCACACGTACCCGTGTGCGGCGACGTAGCGGTACCGCATCTCGTCGTCGACCAGACTGATGTCGCCGCGACGGTACGGTATGGCTTCCAAAACCGCTGGTGCCACCGGGGTCTCGGGAAACCACACTCGAGCCGCGAGCCGTCGCCCATCCCGCATCGGGATCCATACTGGGTCGACGATCCGGATGCGCTGTGGGAGTTCCTCCTGCGGGATGACGGTCGGTTCACCCATGAGGGCATGCGAGGTCACAGTGTGGGGATGACCCATAGGTCTTCTCCTGCGATGTCGACCACGACCTGGTCTCCGCGCGTGAGCCCGGCCGGAATGGTGTGGCTCGGCTGCACCAGGGCGAGACTGACACCACCTCCACCCTGAACGAGGACCGAGGTTTGGGGACCTTGGAAACTGACGTCCTCGACCGTGAACTTCGCCCCGGTACCGGACCGCGTCAACGTCGCCACCTCTGGTCGGATGATCACGATGGCATCCGATCCCAATCCGTCCGCGGCGGGAGCCCTGCGGCGTCCGAACAGCGGGATGTCGACATCGGCGGTATCCGACTCCTGCGCTATCACCTTGGCCGTCAACTGATTACGTGCACCTACGAAGTCGGCGACGAACGGCGTGGCCGGCCTGCCATATACGTCCCGCGGCGTCCCAACCTGGACCAGCACACCCTGGTCCATCACTCCGACCCGATCGGACATCGCGAAGGCCTCTTCCTGGTCATGCGTGACATAGACGAAGGTGATCCCGACTTCGTGCTGAATCTGTTTGAGCAGCAACTGCATTTGGCGCCGCAGACGCAGGTCGAGAGCACCCAGAGGTTCATCGAGGAGCAGCACTGCCGGGTCGAGCACCAGGGCGCGCGCCAATGCGACACGCTGCTGCATTCCCCCCGACAGCTCACGGGGCCGAGCGTGCTCGCGCCCGGCCAGCTCAACCAGCTTGAGCATGTGTTGCACCTTGTCCCGCACATCGCGTCCCTTGCCGTGCTTCTCCTTGAGACCGAAGGCGATGTTCTCGGCAACCGTGAGATGGGGAAACAACGCGTAATTCTGAAACACGGTGTGCACGTTGCGGTTGTACGCCGGTATCGCGGTCACGTCGCGTCCCTCGAGCATGATCGTGCCCGACGTGGAGTTCTCGAAGCCTGCGATCATCCGTAGGGTGGTCGTCTTGCCGCAACCGCTGGGACCGATGAGCGAGAAGAACTCTCCATCCTTCAGCGCGAGGTCGATATCTTCGACCACATTCTTCTTGCCGTAGCTGCGTCGTAGCCCGCGCAGCTCGAGCACGGGCCATTCACTAGATTGATCCACCGCGGCAAATCTCCTTCAGGACTGTGACCGGTCGCGCGCACCGGCGACCGCCCGAATGTTGGTAGCGGCGATGAGCAGGGCGACCGCTACGAGCGTCGCGACCATGACCGTGGCCGCGATGGCGTTGACCTCGGGGGTTACGTGCTGGCGGATCATTCCCATCATCAGGATCGGCAGGGTCTCGGTATCGGGCCCGCTGAGGAACGTCGTGCTCAATACGTCGTCGAAGGAGAATGCGAACGACAGCAGCGCCGACACGAACAGCGCGGGCGCCAGCAGCGGCACTGTCACTCGCCGGAATGTCCTCATCGGTGTGGCTCCGAGATCCGCGGCCGCGTCAGCGTAGCGGTCGGAGATCCCGGCATATCGGGCCTGGATGACCACCGTCGCATATGCCGAGCAGAACAGCGCGTGCCCGACGACGACGGTCGCGACGCCAAAGCCGATGCCGAGGTAGTCGAACAGCAGATACAGTCCGACGGCGGTCACCACCTCGGGCAGGATCAGGCGGGCATAGGTGGTGAGAGTGAACGCGGTTTGGGCCCGTCTCGGCAACAAGCGGGCGGCCAGCGTAGTCATCACACCGATGACCACCGAGACCACGGTCGCGAGCAGCCCGATGACAACGCTGTTCCAAAAGGCGACACGAATCCGGTCGTCGCCGATGATCTCGCCGAACCAGCGCAGACTCACGCCGGTCCAATCCGTCACTGTGTCACCAGCATTGAGCGAATTGATCGCCACGGCCAGGATCGGCAGGTTGAGCAGCAGAAGAACCGCGTTCAGCATGATGGTGGGAAACAGCGGACGCTTCCTGGCCTTCACAGCACATCCTCGAGTTGACGAATTCTCTTGCGGCTGGCGACCAGAACCACGATGAGCAGCCCCATCAAGGTGGCGGCGAGGGCTGAACCCAATGGAAAATCGCCCACACCAAGGAATTTGTCGCGGATGACGTTGCCGACCATCAGCGTCTTCCCGCCACCCAGGATGGCGGGAATCGTGTACTCCCC
>NZ_JAVRPS010000555.1:0-16182 GCF_032162105.1 Mycobacterium sp.
TGTACTGCAAATACGCGATGCTGGGCACATCAGCCGTCTCGATGCTTGGTCCGAGCTCGGCGTCCAGATTCATCGAATCGATTTCGACGATCTTCGGAACAGCGTCCAGGCGTGCTTGATCAACATATTCGCCGACATCGCCAGCGACCGCCGAGGTGGTGAGCACGACCGCGGGCGACGTGTCGGCAAAGATCGCGCCCACACGCTCGTGACTCGAGCCGCGATGCGGTAGCGGGAGCGGCACCGCGATCAGCCCAGCCTGCATGGATCCCAGGAAAGCCAGAATGTAGTCAAGGCTCTGCGGAGCCAGGATCACGGCCCGGTCTCCGACCGACGCATGAAGGCTGAGCTCGCGTGCCACGTTCATCGTGCGGTGGGACAGTTGCGCCCACGTGAGACTCTCGGCAACACCCGCCGGGTCGAGGGCGTAGTCGGTGAAGGTGAATGCCACGTCATTGGGCCGGAGGCTGGCCCGCCCGTGCAGCAACGAGAGAATGGATGACTGGGGCTTCGGCGTCATAAGCGTCACATCACGTCCGTACTAACTCGTCGAATCGGTCGGCTTGGCGTCGTCGTCAGCCCGCGCCGTGAGGGTTCAGCATGGACGTGACCCCGTTGACCAGCGTCGAAATGGGATCGCCACCGCCGCCGAACGTCGCATCGTTGGCCGGCGCCGTGACCTTCGCCGGGTCGAAGCCGCGCACCGGGTCCACCTGCACCGGTGCGGTCGCCGGATCGTCGTTTCGTGAATAGCCCGCATTCACCCTGGGCAGCAATATCGCATCGAGCTGATTCAGCGTGTCCTCCGGGTACCCGAGGTACTTGAAGGGCAGCACCAGGGGAAGGTGCTGCTCGGGGATCATGTACGTCGTCGTCGTCGCACCCTTTGAGTTGACCGTCGTGATGATGTTCTGCGGCGGCACATTGCTCGGGTTGGTGAACGCAATCGCGGTGTGACCGGTGGCTAGGCCGGCGATCGAGTTGGCGAGGGCGAACAGGTTGTCCGGCCGGTCGGGGAAGTCGGCGATGCTGTCGTAGGCGGAGACGAACTGGTCGGTGTGGTACTGGCTCTCCACCGGAGCTGGGATTCGGTAGTCCATCGCGGGCACGACGCTGCCGACGGGGAACATCTGGGTCAGGAAACTCTCCCCGAAGGGGGACTTCGCGAGGGGGTCGCCGAACGTCGCGAAGCTCAGTTGATCGGGCGGCGGAGCGGTCGGATCGTTGGCCAGCCGTGCCTTCACGGCGTTGAGCACTAGCGCTCCCTCGGACAGCCCCATTGCCCGCCCGGGGCCACCGTTGCGGATGGCGGTATCGAGGTTGACCTCTCCCTCGTCGACCGACTCGCCGATGCTGGGGCCGTCCAAACCGATGCCGGGATAGATCTCCTCCCCCACCCGGCCGATGCCGGGGAACAGGCGCTCCAGGACGTGGCCCTGGATCTGTCCTGCGGGATAGTCGACCTTCTGACGCTTCATACCCGGGAACCAGTCCGCGCCCGTGCGACGGATGTACTCGTCATAGGGAATACCGAGCACGTGGGCGCCGCCCAGGGCGTACGCGGTCCCGGGGTTTGGCGTCCCTGGCGCCGGCTGCCCTGGGGCCAGCGAGTTATCGGCGGTCGCGCTCCCGACGCCGAAACACCCTGTGACGCTGACACAAACCAGCACCGTAAGGAGTTTCTTCATCGCTACTCCTGACCGCTCGGTTTCGTTTCGTAGTTTCACATACATGGCGGGCCTCCGCTAACTCGCCTGCTCGGCCGGTGCCCGTGGCGTCGACGGCCGCATGCCCACTCCTGACGGCCACCAGTTCGCCCGCCCGACCAGCGCGGCGATCGCAGGCACGGTGATGGTGCGCACCACGAAGGTATCCAGCAGGATTCCCACTGCGATCACGAAACCGCCCTGGATCACGATACCGATGCTCGAGAACAAGAGCCCGCCCATCGATGCGGCGAAGATCAGCCCCGCCGCGGTGATCACACCGCCTGTCGAACTCAGAGTGCGGATGATGCCGTAACGCATGCTGTGCGGAGACTCGTCCCGCATTCGCGACACCAAGAGCATGTTGTAGTCGGCTCCGACTGCGACCAGCACCACGAAGGCCAACGGGGGCACGCTCCAATGCAACTCTTGGCCGAGGATGAATTGGAACGCACACACGCCGATGCCGATTGCCGCGAAATAGGAAATCACCACGGAACCAACGAGATAAAGGGGTGCGACGATCGCACGCAGCAGCATCATCAGGGTCAGCAGGACGACGATGAGGGTCGCGACGATGATGAACCGGATGTCGTGCTCGTAGTAGTCGCGTGTGTCCCGCAGCGCGGCGGGGAACCCGCCCATCGAGATCGTGGCGTCGGACAGTGTGGTGTTCGGCTGGGCGCCACGAGCGATGTCACTGATCTCATTGACCTGATCCATCGCCTCGGAGCTGAACGGGTTGAGTTTGGTTTGAACCAGGTACCGCACCGAGTGGCCGTCTGGTGAGATGAACGCCTTGGCGGCCTTCTGGAAATCCGCCAGATTCAGCACTTCGGCCGGAATGTTGAACCCAGCCTGTGAGGGGTCCGCGGCGTTGTTCTTCATCGTCAACAGAAATGCCGATGCCTCGTCGAGTCCGGACGCCACCAGTTTGATCTGATCGATGAGTTGGTCCACTCCGCCCGCCACTTGCTGGCTTCCGCCTGCGAGGCGGTCGGCGTTTTGCTTCAGCTGGGCCAGGCCCGCCTGCGGGCCACCGGGTTTGTCCAGGCCCATGGCGTTGACCGCCTTGGCGACGTTGTTGAGTGCGCTATTGAGCTTGTTCACCGTCGCGTTCAGCGTCTGCCTGTCACCGAAGCCCTGCAACTGGTGCGCGAGGTCGTTGATCTGGTCGAGGTTGCCGCCGTTGCGTGCCGCGACGAGCTGCTCGAACTGGTTTCGCGTGGCGCTGCAGGAGGAATCGACGTCACAGACCGGGTTGCCCTGAAGCGCCGTCAGGACCGGGCCTATCCAGGCGAAAATGTCCTTGCCGGCGGTGAAGTTCACGCCCATGGAGTTGCCGAGCGCGTTGATGCTGTCGACGAGCTTGGCGGCGGTATCGACGTCCCGCACCAGCTTGTCCCCACCGTATTGGGTCCTCATCGAGGTGAACTCACTGACCAGACTCTGGATACTCGGCACGATTTTGTTGATCTGTGCGCGCACGTCACCGAGGCTGTCGGCCAGCGTGTTGGCCCCGGCTGCCAGTCGGTTGAGGTCGCCGGTGCGCTGCCCGATTTGGTTCGAGCCATCGGCCAGCCGGGTGCCGACGAGCCCGGCCTGATACGTGGCCCGAAACTCCGGCGGCACGTCTCCAAGGGGTCGGGTGATGCCGCTGACCAGACCGACGTTGGGCAACTGTGCGACGCGCGAAGCCATCTGCTCCAGATCCGCAAGAGCCCGCGGGGTACGCAGGTCCTGCGGCGACTGAACCAGGATGTATTCGGGAATGGACTGACTGATGGGGAAATGGCGTTCCAGCGCGGCGTACCCGACCGAACTCGGCGCCGACGCCGCCACGACCTTTCGATCGTCGTAGTTGTAATTGGCGAACATCGCGAGGCTGGCCAGGATGGCCAGGACGAGCAAACTGGCAACCAGATGTGCGACCGGCCTGCGCACGATTCGTATGCCGGAACGTCGCCAGAACCGAGTAGTCAGTTCGCGTCTTGGCTTGACCCAGCCGCGCGGCCCGGCGAGTACCAGAATCGCCGGGAGCAGAGTCACTCCGGCCAGGAATGCGACGCCGATGCCAATCGCCGACGAGATTCCGACCGTTTTGAACACTCCCATTTTGGCGAAGCTCAACAGGAGGAAAGTGATCCCCACCGTGGTGGCGGATGCGGTGATCACCTTCCCGATCGAGATCATTGCCGCCTTGACCGCCTGGTCGGAGTCCGCACCGGACCGCATGTAGTCGTGATAACGGCTGATGAGAAAGACCGCGTAGTCCGTTCCTGCGCCGGCCATGATCGCGCTCAGGAAGATGATCGACTGATTCGAGACGCCCGCCCCAGTCAACTGGGAGAAGGCCGCCACCACTGCCTGTGCGATCACCAGGGACGATCCGATCGTCACCAACGGCAGCAGCATCGTGACCACGTTGCGGTAGACCAGCAACAGCACGGCGAGCACCAGGATGGCGATCGCGAGCTCGATCGGTAGGCGATCCCGTTCACCCGCGACGGTGAGGTCCGCGACGGTGGCCGCGGGACCGGTGAGGTGCACTGTCATGGGGCTGCCGGCGACGCTACGTTCGACGATGTCGGCCACTCGGTTGAATGAGTCGAAGGACCGCGGCGTGCCCAACTCGCCCGCGAGGCCGACCGGCAACACCCAGGTCTTCTTGTCCTGACTCGTCAGGAACTGTCGCAGTTGTGGCGTGGCGACGAAGTCCTGCACCGTCACCACGTCTGCTTGGTCATCGTGCAGTGCGTCCACGAGCTTGCGGTAGGTGACCTCGTCGTCGGGTCCCAGCCCGTTCTCGTTGATCAACGCCACCAACAGGAGGTCGTCGTTGCCCGGCTCGTGAAACGCCTTGACCATCTTTGCAGCGGTGACACTCGACGGTGCATCGCTGGGCAAGATGGCGAGCGGATGCTTCTGAGCCATCTCGCCCAGCGACGGGAACGCCAGCGGCAGGGCGGCCGCCATCACGATCCAAACCGCTATCACCGCCCAGGGCCACCGGACCACGAGATCGGCTAGCCGTCTCATATCACCCTCGCCCTCGCCCGGAATCGCTCCACGCTATGCGACGCGTCCCCAGTGCCCACTGTCAGCGACGCGTCCGGACACCGACTTCATCGCCTCCATATAGCGGGTAACCGATTTCTTGGCGACCGGATTGTCTGGATGCATGATCGCCATGGCCGTACCCTCCCCGTACCGGAAGGTGTAGATCGTCAATTGATATGAGAATCGGCCGTCGGGGTAGATTCCGACATTGTTCGCAAGGCCCATGTCGGCCGCTGCGAGGATGGCGTTGAGCGGAGCAGCGCCACCGTGGAAGAAGTTCGACACCGGAAAGTTCGGCTGTGGCCAGTTCAACTCTGGCGCCAACTCCAATACGCGGTAATACGGCACTCTCGCCATGCCCAGACTCGAATCGAAAGAGGCCTGCGCTGCGTATGCGGCATCGTTGAAAGAGGTCGCCGCGATCGGGACGGTGATCGGGATCAAGCCGGTAAACCAACCCTGCGTCATGAAATTGTCGCCGGCCGTGCGGGAATCCCTCGGAGTAAGCCCGTAATACGTGAGAGCACCGGTGAACTCGTGCTCCACCAGGCCGAGACAAGCGAACAAGCCGCCGACGAAGCGCGCGCCGGCCGCCGTGCAGGCTGCTTCGAAGCGTTCCGTTTGTGCCGTGTCCATCACTAGCTCGGAGGTCATCTGACTGGTGGTCGATTTCAGGGGGTTACCCAGCGGAAGCGGGAATTCAGGAAAGCCACCACCGTTGTTCTCCGCGAAGTCAATCCACGCGCGTACATCCGGCGAGTCAACGGTCAGCGCTGACGTGTACTCGCGCTCGCGGACACAAAAATCGTCAAAGCTACCGGCATCGGGCAACGTAAGGGCTTGGCCGCTTCCGCTCATCGCCGAATACATTCCGTTGGCTTCCATCATCGTCGTGCCGATCAACGTCGCATCCCCGTGCACGTGATCCATGGCGGCGAAGAACGTAAAGTCGTTCTCGTTCTGGATTATGCCGAAGGTGAAGCAGCCCCACTCCAACGGATTTGGTATGGCGACGACGTGAGCGCGTATTTCGTCGACCGTCATGTTGCCCTGATCGATCGGCACGAATTCAATGTCAGCCGGATCGTTGATGGCATGCCGGATGAACTGTCCATCACCGGACTGCTCGAACCAACTGCGGAACGTGTCGTGCCGACGTAGGTATGCGTTAACGGCGTGATCCATGGCAGAAACATCGCACTGGCCGGCTATCTCACAGCTAGCGATGATTTGCCGGGAAAAGTTCAGTCCCGCGGCCGCCCGTTCGCAGTAGTTACGAAGATGTTGGTGCTGCATGTAGCTGACCGGCACCGAACTGACCGGCGCTCGTCGCGCCCCTTCCCGAGCCTCGGCTGTCGGATGCCAGGAGGTGACCGAGCCAGGATTCAACGCCCATTCGTCAAGTGCGCCAACCGTGATCTTCCCGATGCGCAATACGTCGTCCTCCCAGATTGGCCGGCCCCGGGTCCGGCAACATTCGTGGCTCAACATACCCTCGGTTACATACCCTCGGTTCGAGGGCAGTCGCCCGGCGCCGGTCGCACCCAGGACAGCGACACCGCGCACGTCAGGTGGACATGCAATAGTGTTCCGTCGAAGTGGATCTTCAGGCGCTACAGGTGTCCTCCGTCACATTCTGACCGCCGATGCAAGGAGCGCAACCGAATGGTTTCCGCCGCACATCCGATCGAGCCGGCCCAGCGATTTGCAATCGTCGGCTATGCAGCGCGTTTCCCGGGCGCCCCGGACGCCGATGCGTTCTGGGACGTGCTGCGCGAGGGCCGGGACGCGATATCAGAGGTGCCCAAGGACCGCTGGGACGTCGACGAATTCTTCGACCCAGAACCCGGTGTGCCCGGCAAGGTCGTAACCCGTCGTGCGGGTTTCGTCGATGACGTGACGGGGTTCGACGCTCCGTTCTTCGGTATGTCGACGCGCGAGGTCAGGATGATGGACCCGCAGCACCGACTCTTGCTGGAGACTGCGTGGCGTGCGGTGGAGCATTCGGGCACCGCGCCAACGGCTTTGGCCAATACCAACACTGGTGTGTTCGTGGGTTTGGCCACCCACGACTATCTGGGAATGGTTTCCGATGAGCTGACTTACAGCGAGATTGAGGCCTACGTGGCCATCGGGACGTCGAATGCCGCAGGAGCGGGGCGAATCAGCTATCGGTTGGGGCTGCAGGGTCCCGCGGTCGCCGTCGACACGGCGTGCAGCTCGTCGCTGGTGGCAATCCATCAGGCGTGCCAAGCGCTGCGCTTGGGAGAATGTGACCTCGCGCTGGCCGGCGGTGCGAACGTCCTGCTCAGCCCGGCGACCATGATCACTTTCTCCCATGCACACATGCTGGCTCCCGACGGTCGATGCAAGACATTCGACGCGGCCGCTGACGGCTATGTGCGCGGCGAGGGTTGCGGCGTGATCGTCATCAAACGGCTCGAGGACGCGATTCGGGACGGTGACCGGATTCGCGCCGTGATCCGGGGTAGCGCGATCAACCAGGACGGCGCATCGGGTGGCTTGACGGTGCCGAACGGCGTTGCCCAGCAACGAGTTATCGGCGATGCGCTGAAGCGCGCCGGCGTCGCACCCAGTGCCGTCGGATACCTGGAAGCACACGGCACCGGGACTTCGCTGGGCGATCCGATCGAGGCTCAGGCCGCCGGTGCGGTGTTCGGCGTTGGCCGCGAGGCGAGCCGGCCGCTGTTGATCGGCTCGGCGAAGACGAACATCGGACACCTGGAAGCAGCCGCGGGTATCGCGGGTGTCATCAAGGTCATCCTGTCGCTCGAGAACGAGTTGTTGCCGCAGCACCTCCACTTTCAGAACCCGTCGCCCCACATTCCCTGGGACCGCCTTGCGGTACAGGTCGTGCAGGAGGCCACCCCCTGGGAGCGCAACGGTCGGCCACGCATTGCGGGCGTCAGCTCGTTCGGATTCGCCGGGACCAACGCGCACGTCATCCTCGAGGAGGCACCCGAGGAAGCAGCCGCTGCGGTCGAGGAGTCCAGGGAGCAGCGGTCGAATGTCGCCGCCGGGGCGGCGCCGCGGCAGGATGTCGCCGCCGGGGCGGCTCCGCGGTTGGATGTCGCCGCCGGGGCGGCTCCGCGGTTCAGCGTTCTTCCGCTCTCTGCGCGGACGCCCGCCGCACTGCTGCAGGTCGCCGATCAATACCGCAGCTGGTTGAGCGCACACCCGGAGGCCACCTTGGCGGACGTGTGCTTTACCGCCGGGGTGAGTCGTGCGCACTTGGAGCACCGGGCCGCGTTGGTGGTCAATTCGAGAGAATCTGCCATCGAGCTACTCGGCGCGCTCGCGGACGACCGGCCGGCACCCGGTCTGGTTCGCGGAGAATCCCATGACACGCCGAAGACGGCGTGGCTGTTCACCGGTCAAGGCAGCCAGTACTCCGGTATGGCCCGGGAGTTGTTCGACACCGAGCCCGTGTTCGCGGAGACGCTGAATCGTTGCGCGGCGGCGGTCGCTGGCGTTCTCGAAAAGCCTTTGCTGGACGTGATTTTCGGTACTGGGGCGACCGAAGCGACGGGAGAAGGTTCCGACGGCCCGGACAGCGAAGAAGCGCTGCGGCAGACCTCCTACGCACAGCCCGCCTTGTTCGCGGTGGAGCTGGGCCTGGCTCGGCTCTGGCAATCTCGGGGCTTCGAACCCGACGTGGTGCTGGGCCACAGCGTCGGGCAGTACTCGGCGGCCTGCGTCGCGGGCGTGTTCAGCCTCGAGGACGGCGCGCTGTTGATGGCCGAGCGCGGCCGCCTCTTCGGCAGCTTGCCTGCGGGTGGTCGGATGGTCGCTGTGTTCGCCGCCGCCGAGCGTGTCGAGAGCGTCGCCGACGAGTTCCCGACTCTGTCGGTTGCGGCCTACAACGGCGCCAACACCGTGCTGTCGGGACCCGCACGGGATCTGGAGAAGGCGGTGGCCGGGCTGGTGGACGATGGTGTCCGGTGTGACTGGCTGGACACCAGCCACGCGTTCCACTCGGCGCTGCTCGACCCGATCCTCGACGGATTCGAGTCGTATGCTGAGCGGTTCAATTTCGCCCCGCCACAACGGATTCTGATTGACAACCGCACCGGTGCCGCGCTCGGCAGGAGCGTGAAACTCGATGGCGCGTACTGGCGCCGTCACGCGCGCCAACCGGTGGAGTTCGCCAAGAGCGTGCACACCCTTGCCGAGATGAACTGCAAGGTATTGCTCGAGATCGGCCCGCAACCGGTGCTCACCGCCGCTGCCCTGCGGGCATGGCCTGACCCGGCCACCGCACCACGGGCGATAGCGTCTCTGCGTCGAAACACCGCCGACCACCGACAGATCACCGAAGCCGTCGCCGACGCGTACGTCTTGGGCCACCTGCCCGCATTCGCCGCATTCCGGCAGTCGCATGCGCGAAAGCTCGACCTGCCCACCTACCCGTTCGAACATCGTCAGTACTGGTTTCGAGACAATCGAGATCCCGCCAACCAACAACAGCCCGTCGCCGCGCGTACCCAGGCCGTCCGCCTTCTCGAGGATGGCCGGATCGAAGAACTCGCGACCCTACTCAACGGTGCGAGCGGCGACCACTACACCCTGAATGTGCTGACCAAGCTTGCGGCACAACACAACCAACAACGGACGACCCAGGCAAAAGCGGACGACCGCTACGAGTTCCGCTGGGAGAAATCCACTGCTCGGAACTCCAGCGCGGAAACCGGCGAGGGATCCGCCTGGATCCTCATCGGCGATGACCCCGACACCGTCCAGCCTCTGGTCGACGTGCTGACTGCACGTGGCGACCGGCATCGGATCGTCGGGTTGCCTGCATCCGACGCGGACGAGGAACAGCTCGCGGTCGCGTTGCGCGCTGCGGCAGCGGACGATCCGACGACACGTATCGTGCATTTCGCCGCCCTCGACTCTGGCGGTGCACCATCGATGCGGTCACTGTTGCGGATGCAACACGAGATCCTGGGCGGAACACGGCGGATCTTCCGTGCCGCGATCGCCGCTGAGTTGCGCAGGCCCATCTGGTTGGTGACCCGCGGCGCGCAACGAGTCACCGACGCGGACACCGTGTCGCCAGATCAGAGTTGCCTGTGGGGATTCGGCCGTGCCGCCGCGCTGGAGGTTCCGCAAGTATGGGGCGGACTGGCCGACTTGTCGGCAGGCACCGGGGCGAGCGAAGCGACGGGAAGAGTCACAGCCGACGAATGGTCACGGTTCGTCAGCCACGTGGTGGCGACGCCACGCGAGTCGGCCTCCAGGGAAGACCAAATCGCGCTGCGCGAACAAGCGGTCTATGTTCCCCGGCTGGTCCGACGGATTGGGCAGCCCAACGCCACGCCGCTGGAACTGCGCGATGGCGCAACGTATTTGGTGACCGGGGGCCTCGGATCCATAGGGCTGGAGATCGCCGGATACCTGGCCGCGCATGGCGCCAAGCACCTGGTGCTGACCAGCCGACGCGCGCCAAGCGATGCCGCGCAACAGCGCATCGACGCACTTGGCGAACAGCACGGCTGCGAATTCCGGATCATCGCTGCCGATGTCGCCGATGCGCATGACGTCGCACGCCTCTTGGCTACCGTCCGGGCCGAGCTACCGCCGTTGGCCGGCATCGTCCACGCCGCGGGGGAGCTTGGCACCACTGCGTTGAGCCACCTCGATGACTCCGAAGTAGATCGCATCTTCGCTGGGAAGGTCTGGGGTGCTTGGCATTTGAGTGAAGCAGCCGCCGACCTGCAGCTGGACTTCTTCATCAGCACCTCTTCGATCGCTTCGGTATGGGGCGGATTCGGTCAGACCGCCTACGGCGCGGCCAACGCTTTCCTCGACGGGCTGGCCTGGCGCCTGCGGGAGCAGGGCATCCCCGGGATCAGCGTCAATTTCGGTCCCTGGTCGGCGGGCATGGCCGATGCGGAGTCGCGTGCGCGACTGGATAAGCGAGGCGTCCGGACATTGTCACCTGCCGATGCACTGGCAGGCCTGGCCGATGTCGTGGCAGCCTCTGGTGCCCAGGGCCCAGCACAGGGAGTCGTGGCCCGGATCGACTGGGCCCGTTTCCTGCCGCTCTACCAGCAGGCGGGGAGACGGGCATTCCTGGCCGAGTTCGAGCGCGAGGTGCCCGAGACGGCGCCGGTCCCAACGGTGTCCGGAAAGAATCCGTTCGTCGAGCGGCTCACCAATGCTCCAGTGCAGCAGCGCAAGAAGCTCATGACGGATTACCTGCGCGACGCGGTGGCAGAGGTGACGCGCGTCGATGCTGCGGAGATCCGCGAAGACGAGGGGTTCTTCGACCTCGGCATGGATTCGCTGATGGCCGTCGAATTGCGGCGCCGCATCGAACAAGGGGTGGGCAAGGAGATCCCGATCACCCTGGTGATGGATCACCCACGGGTGTCCGACGCGGCCAACTACCTGCTCGGCGAGGTGCTCGGGCTCAGCGAGCAGGCTTCCACCAAACCTCAGCCCGCGTCAGTGGCGACAACGCCCGCAGACGAACCCATCGCGATCGTCGCGGTGTCGTGCCGTTTCCCCGGCGCGCCCGACCCCGAGGCTTTCTGGGACGTACTCGCTGGCGGTGTCGACGCGATCCGGGAAGTCCCTGAGGACCGATTCGACATCGACGAGTTCTACGACCCCGATCCAGAGGCTCGGGGCAAGACCTACACGCGCTTCGGCGGATTCCTGGACGGAATCGATGGATTCGATCCTGAATTCTTCGGCATCTCCCCCCGCGAGGCTGTCTGGATCGAGCCGCAGCAGCGATTGACGCTCGAAACGGCATGGGAGGGCCTCGAAAGGGCTGGATACTCGCCAGCCGCCTTGCGCGGAAGCCAAACCGGCATCTTCATGGGAGTCGCCGCCAACGAGTATGCCCATCTGCTGTCGTCGGAGTCGATCGACAAAATCGAGCCGTACTTCATCACTGGCAACGCGCTCAACGCCATTTCCGGTCGGGTTGCCTTCGCGCTGGGACTCGAAGGACCGGCGATGGCGGTCGACACCGCCTGCAGCTCGGCGTTGGTGGCCGTCCATCAGGCCTGCCAGGCTTTGCACTCCGGTGACTGCGACTTGGCGTTGGCCGGCGGTGTGAACGTCTTGCTGAGTCCGGTGACGGTCGTAGCCGCCTCACGCGCCAGGATGCTTTCGCCAGCGGGGCGATGCAAGACGTTCGACGCGTCCGCGGACGGCTACGTGCGCAGTGAAGGCTGCGGAATCCTCGTGCTCAAGAGGCTGAGCGACGCGGTGCGCGATGGCGATCGGGTCTGCGCGGTCATTCCCAGCAGCGCGGTCAACCAGGATGGCGCATCCAGTGGTTTGACGGTTCCCAATGGTGGTGCACAGCAACGGCTTATCGGGACGGCGCTGGCTCGCGCCGGTCTGGCAGGCGGGGATGTCGACTACCTCGAGGCGCACGGGACGGGCACCCCGCTGGGCGATCCGATCGAGGTGCAGGCCGCCGCGGCCGCCTACGGCGGGTCGCGTGACGCGGACCGCCCGTTGCTGATGGGATCGGTGAAATCCAATATCGGTCACACGGAGTCGGCATCTGGCGCAGCAGGTCTGATCAAAGTCGTGTTGTCAATGCAGCACGAAATGCTGCCGCAAAGCCTGCACTTCGACAATCCGTCGCCGCACATTCCGTGGGACTCACTGCCGGTGCGGGTCGTGGACAAGGCGATTCCGTGGCAGGCCAACGGCAGGCCGCGACGCGCAGGCGTGAGTTCCTTCGGATTCACCGGCACCAACGCGCACGTGCTGATCGAGGAGGCGCCCCCGCAACCCTCGATCACCGATGAGGAATCGGCAGACTCGGCTGACGACGTCGCGGTCACCACCGAGCTGGACGCTGACACGCAGCCTGCCGTCAACGTACTGGCGCTGTCCGCGCGGTCACCGGATGCACTGGTGGCGTTGGCGCAACGCTACGACAACTGGTTGACCGCCCACCCGGATGTCGACCTCGCCGACGTATGCCTCACCGCTGGGGCAGGCCGTTCGCACTTCGAACATCGCGCCGCGCTGGTCGTCGATTCGGTCGAGGGTGCGCGTCAGGGCCTGGCCGAGCTGGCCGAGAACCGCCTGCGACCGGGTGTCGTACGTGGTGAGCACACGAATCGCCCGACGACGACGTGGTTGTTCACCGGGCAGGGCAGTCAGCATCCGGGCATGGCGCGTGAGTTGTTCGAAACGGAGCCGGTCTTCGCCGAGACCGTGACGGCCTGCGCGGACGCGATCGAGGGCATGCTGCCGCGCCCGTTGCTGGAGGTGATGTTCGCCACCGATCGCAGAGTGCCGGAGGACGCCCAAGAAACACTGCGGCACACGTCGTTTGCGCAACCGGCTCTATTCGCCGTCGAGATGGGCCTGGCCCGTCTGTGGCAGTCGTGGGGCATCGAGCCCGACGTGGTGTTGGGACACAGCGTTGGCCAGTATGCAGCGGCATGTGTGGCCGGAGTCTTCAGCCTCGAGGATGGCGCACGGCTGATGGCCGAGCGCGGCCGGCTGTTCGGCAGCTTGCCCGAAGGTGGACGAATGGTGGCGGTTTTCACCGACGCCAAGCACGTCGAGGAGATCGCCGGCGAGTTCCCGCGAGTATCCATCGGCGCCTACAACGGACCCAACACCGTTTTGTCGGGTCCTGGTGAGGATCTGGAACAGGTAGTCGCCAAGTTCGACGACGAGGGGATCCGCTGCACCTGGCTGGACACCAGCCACGCCTTCCACTCGGAATTACTGGATCCGGTGCTCGACGAATTCGAGTCGTACGCAGCGCAGTTGCAGTTCGCCGTCCCGACGTTGCCGCTGGTCTGCAACCGCACCGGCGCGGTGCTCACGGCCCAAACCCCGCTCGACGCGGGGTACTGGCGGCGGCATTCCCGCCAGCCGGTGCAGTTCGCCGAAAGTGTGCGCACCGTGGCGGGGCTGGGATGCACGGTGTTGATGGAGCTCGGTCCGCAACCAGTTCTGACCGGGGCTGCGGTGCAGGTCTGGCCGGAGCACTTGGCCGCGCCGCGGGCGATCGTCTCGCTGCGTAAAGGCGTTGGAGACCGGCGCCAGATCGCCGACGCGCTGGCGGCGGCCTACGTCGGCGGCCACCGGCCCAATTTCGCCAGTCTGCATCGTGGGCCAGGTCGCAGACTCGAATTGCCCACCTATCCGTTCCAGCGCCGCCGCTTCTGGCCCAAGACGTCCGGCATCGCCGGCTCCGATGGTTACGGTTCCGCTGTTTCAGGGATTCTCGGTAGCGCAAAGGACCTTGCCTCGGGCGACTCCGTCTACACCAGCAGGTTGTCCGTCAAGTCGCAGCCATGGCTGTCCGATCACGTCATCTACGGCACCGTGGTCGTTCCCGGGGCGACGTATGCGGCGATGGCCCTGGCCGCCGTTGGTCTGCCGGCCGGAGTGAAGGACGTCTTCTTCTACGAGCCGATCATCTTGCCCGAGAAGAGTTCTCGCGAGGTGCAACTGACATTGCATCCACTGGAGAACGGCACCAGTTCGACTTTCAAGGTGCACAGCCGCCCGTACGGTGAACGCGGCGCCGAATGGTCGTTGAACGCCGAAGGCACCATCGTCACCGGTGTCTCCGACATCATCGACGAACCGGTCTCCGAGCAGGCGGAGCCCGTCGACGCGGCAATCGAGCGACTGAACCGCATGCGTCCGCAGGATCTGTTCGAGACCTTCGCCGACTTGGAACTGGCATGGGGGCCAACCTGGTCTGGTTCGCTGAAGTCGCTGTGGCTCGGTGAGGGTGAGGCGATCGGTGACATCGTCGTCGGCGAAGAACTCACCGAACATCTCGGAACCGAGCCGATGCATCCGGTGCTGATGGACCTGTGCACCGGAGTCGCCTTCCCGGCGTTCCCGGCACTACTCGCGGCCGAACAGGGCGTGAACGATCTGTACTTGCCGTTGCGGTACGGGCAAGTGACGCTGCGCGAGAAGATGCCTCGGCGGTTCTATTGCCGGGCGAGGTGGCACGCAGGCGCCCTCGACAGCGAAACCCAGGTCTTCGACCTCGATTTCGTCGACCGGGATGGCCGCCAGCTGGGTGGAATTCGCGAGTTCACGGTCAAGCGCGCGCCTCGCGAGGCGTTGTTACGCGGGCTCGGCGGCGATGTCACCCGACTGCTGTACACCCTTGGCTGGCACGAGGTGCCACCGCCGGCGCCGAGCGAAGGCGCCGAGAACGCGAACGGCACCTGGTTGATCGCCAATTTCGATGCGTTGGCCGACATGGTGCCTGGCTGCATTCCCTTCGACCGGACCACAGATCCAGCGCTGCTCGGACAGTTGTTGGCACAGGCGCACCATCGCGGCATGGGGTTCTCCGGCGTCGTCTGGCGCAGTACCGGGCCGAGCGCAGGTGAAGGAGCCGGCTCGGAAGGCGGGGACCCCCGACTCGAGACCGAGCTCGCCAACCTGCTGAGCGCCGTGCACACCGTGCAGGGCGGCTCACAAAGCGGCAGCGTGAAACTTCCGAATGGTCTCTGGATCGTCACCGAGCAGGCCGTGGCATGCGAATCCGGCGAGCCGGTCGACCCGGTGCAGGCTGCGCTGTGGGGGTTCGGTCGCACCGCGATCAACGAGGAGCCGGCGCTGCACTGCCGACTCGTCGATTGCGACGGATCGCCGGAGGCCGTGCACGCACTGGCCAATTTGATCGCCGCACCGGACCCATCCCTCCAAGAACCGGAACTCGCACTGCGCCAAGGCAAGCTGTTGGCCTCGCGGTTGCTGCCATGGGCGCGCAGCGGTCATCTCACGGTGCCGCGCGGCGGCGATTACGTCTTGGCGCCCACCGAACGCGGCGCGATCGACAACCTGCGGCTGACCGAGACGGACGTGCCGCTGCCGGCTGCGGGCTACGTACAGGTCCGGGTGGAAGCCGCGGGTCTCAACTTCCGCGACGTGCTCAACGTGCTCGGGCTCTACCCGGGTGATCCCGGACCGATCGGCGGGGACTTCGCCGGCGTCGTCACACAGTTGGGTGACGGCGTCACCGGACTCGAAGTCGGCCAGCGCGTCTACGGTTTCATGCAGGGCGCCTTCTCCAGCCGGTTCAACGTGCCGGTCCAGTTGCTGGCGCCCATTCCCGACGGGGTGAGCGCGGTGGATGCGGCCACCATTCCCGCCGCGGCGCTCACGGTCCGACTCGCATTCGACTGGGCGCAGTTGCGACCCGGTGACCGCGTGCTCATCCACGCCGCCAGCGGCGGCGTCGGCCTGGCAGCGATCCAAATGGCACAGCAGTGCGGTGCAACGGTCTTCGCGACGGCCAGCACCTTCAAACGCGCGACACTGCGTCAAATGGGTGTGGAGTACGTCTACGACTCGCGCACAACGGATTTCGCTGACCAGATCCTGGCCGATACCGACGGCGCCGGCGTCGACGTGGTGCTCAACAGCC
>NZ_JAVRPS010000556.1:0-16239 GCF_032162105.1 Mycobacterium sp.
GCTCTCGCTGAACTCGGGCACTAGAATTCCGACCGATCTGGTCGCGCAGGTGCACAGCCAGACCGCAATCGGCGAACAGTTCGTCGAGCTGGTGCCGCGCAGCGGCAACGAGCCTGCGTTGAAGAACGGCGACGTCATCCCAGCCGACCGCACGACATTGCCCCCCGATATCGACACGATCCTGGCCGCAACGAACACCGGCTTGCAGGCAGTGCCGCGCGATGACCTGAAGACGGTGATCGACGAGTCGTACACCGCGGTCGGTGGGCTTGGCCCCGAACTCGCGCGCATCGTGAAAGGCACCACCCGGCTGGCCGCCGATGCCCGCGCCAATCTATCGGCCATCACGACGGTGATCGACGGCTCCAAGCCGATCCTTGACACCCAAGTCGACACCGCGGATTCCATTCACGCGTGGGCGGCCAACGTCGCCCAGATCACCAGGGAGGTGGCGAGCCAGGACCCGGCGGTCAACGGGATCCTCGATAAGGGGCCCGCCGCGGTCGACGAAGCACGCAACCTGATCGACAGGGTGAAACCCACGCTTCCCATCGTGCTCTCCAATCTGGTCAGCCTCGAACAGGTCGCGATCACCTACCAGCCGGCGATCGAACAGCTACTCGTGCTGCTCCCCCCCGACGTGGCGATGCTGCAGGCAGCTGAGCTGGCCGACCGGGACACCAAACAGGACTACAAGGGGCTGTATCTGTCGTTCAATCTCAACGCCAACCTGCCACCGCCCTGCACAACCGGGTACCTGCCGCCCAATCAGATCCGCTCCCCCAGCGAGGTGGACTGGCCGCAGCGACCTGCCGGCGACCTGTATTGCCGGATCCCGCAAGACTCACCGCTGAACGTCCGAGGAGTGCGCAACTTTCCGTGCTTGACCCGGCCGGGCAAGCGCGCTCCCACCGTCAAGATGTGCGAAAGCGAGGAGGACTACGTCCCACTCAACGATGGCTACAATTGGAAGGGCGACCCGAACGCCACCCTTTCGGGCCAACCGGTCCCTCAAATGCCGGCTGGCACAACTGCACCCGCACCGAAGGGCGCGCCGCTACCGCCGCCGATCGCCACCGCCGTCTACGACCCTGCCACGGGCGCGTACATCGGCCCCGACGGCAAGCCATACACCCAATCCGACCTCGCGCCGGGCACCCAACCGCGCAAATGGGAAGACCTGTTAGTGCCTCCCGGAGGGAGCTGAGTAGTGTCCCCTAGGCTTGACGCCGGTCTCATGCTCCCTGACGAAACCGCTTGCGGGCGCATTCACATCTGGTCACCGACTGCTACTAACGCGGGCATCGGCAGTCCTCGACGCAACCAGTTCGCGCGGTCAAGGACCATCGTGTGCCCCGGTCAGATCGAGTACCTCCGAACAACCGTTCTTGATTTTGGACCGACAACAATAATGTTTAGACTGGTCTGTACAATGAGTGGTGTGCGATCGCGAGCACGCATGAAGGCCAACAGTGGCCCGCCTAGACCCTCTGGAGAATTGATGAGTCAGTCAGCGTCGACCGGCCAGCGCACGGTCTCCGATGTGGGCCGAACCGACCGCCCGACCCTCTTCCTCTTGCGCCGGCATCCGCAATTCCGGCGTCCTGTTACATCCGTAAAGGCCCCGCAACAATGGGAATTACCATGAGCCTTCGCGACGAACGAGGCCCCTTCGCGGTAACACACGAACGCGACATCAGCATGACCACCCGCGACGGGAAGAAGCTCATCGCTGACGTCTACCGACCCACGGGTGTCGACTCAGCCCCGGTACTCCTCCGCCGGACCCCCTACGGAAACCGAGCCAACGACCTCGCCGAGACCTTCAACGAAGCCGACTTCTACGCCTCGCAGGGCTACCTAACCGTCGTACAGAACACCCGGGGCCGCTTCGGGTCAGAAGGTGTCTGGTACCCATTCGCCTACGAGGCAAACGACGGGTACGACGCGATCGAATGGGCCGCACACCTTCCCGGGTCAACCGGGCGGGTCGGGACGTTCGGCCAATCGTATGGGGCATTGGCCCAGTACTTGGCGGCATCCGTGCGACCGGAACACCTGGTGACGTGCATTCCGGTTTCGGCACCTCTCGCCGCGTTCGAGAACTATTGGTATCAGCGCGGCGCCTTGGAGTTGAGTTGGACGCTGAGCTACTTCCTAAACATGGCAGTCGACGTCTTGGGTGCAAATGATGACGCCGACCGTCTCGCTCGGCTCGAGGCGCTCAAAGCAGACCCGGCGGTTCGATTCTCGCCGCTAAAGGATGAGGCACTACGCCACCTGCCGCTGTCAGACTGGATCGAAACCTTCGGTGCCGGCGCGCCGTTCCTTGCCGACGTGCTGCACCACTCGACTGACGGCGTCTACTGGTGGGCAGTCGACCTCCGCCGCCAGCTCGCCAACATCGACGTTCCCATGCTGCATCTCGGCTCTTGGTATGACATCGCAAACTGGGACACTCCCCAGTACTTCAACGGGTTACGCGAGCAGGCAATGTCCAAACGCGCGCGCGAGAACCAAGCAATGATCATGGGCCCCTGGGCGCATCTGCTGCCGTACAGCCAGCCGACCTCAGGAGGCACCGGCGACATCGACTTCGGTCCGCAGGCGGCTACGTCGTTGGTCGCCGCGCAACTCGCATGGTTCGACCACTACCTCAAGGACGACGGAGCAGAGCTTCCACGGACCCCAGTCCGCATCTTCGTCATGGGCGAAAACCAATGGCGTGACGAGAGGCAATGGCCATTAGAGCGGACGAACTTCGTCGACTACTACCTACATGGCGGAGGTCGTGCCAACACCGCGGACGGCGACGGGACACTGGAAGCGCAGGTCCCAGGACAGGAAGAACCTGACCGGTATGGCTATGACCCCGATGATCCCGTTCCAACTGCCGGCGGACGGTACGTGGGGGGAGGCGTCCGCGACCAGGACGCGAATCAGGCTCGGCGCGACGTCTTGGTCTACACCGCTGACGCGCAGGATCGGCCCGTCGAACTCACCGGTCCCATCGATGCATACCTTCATGTCAGTACCGACGGCCCGGATACGGACTTCATCGCCGTACTTTGCGATGTGCACCCCGACGGCTTCGTACAAAATCTAGCCGAAGGGATTGTGCGCGGCCGGTTCCGAGACTCCTTCGACGACCCGCAGCCGATGCAGCCGGGCACCGTCTACGAGCTACACGTACCGCTGGGCAACATCAGCCATGTCATCGCGACGGGACATCGGATTCGACTGCACGTCACGTCGAGCAACTTTCCTCGGTGGGACCGGAACACCAACACCGGCGAGCGCATCGACACGGCGAACCGCACCAGGGTCGCTGAGCAGACGCTGTTCCACGACACGCTACGGCCATCCCGCCTCATTCTGCCCGTCGTCCCGGCGTGACGCGGACACAGCCAACGTCCATCGAACTCGAACCGACAGTCAGAGAAGAGTGAGGCGATGGATCTACGGCAGATCGACTGTTTCCTCGAGGTGGCGCACGAACTCCACTTTGGCCGAGCCGCCCAGAACTTGTTCGTCGCGCAGTCGTCAGTGTCGGAGGCAATAAGGGCACTGGAGCGCGAGGTGGGCGGACCCCTCTTCGACCGGACCAGCCGTCGAGTTTCCTTGACACCGCTCGGAGTTAGCTTCCGGCTCGGCGTCGACCCGGCCACCGCCGCGTTGCGGAAGACGCTGGCAGAATGCCAGCATCAGGCTCGCGGAGAGGCAACGGTCCTGCGAGTGGGATTCCTCGGAGGTGGCCTCTACGAGTTGACTCTTCCGTTGATGGCGAAGGTGAAGGAAGTGCTACGAGGGGTGGCCCTGGATTGGGTGGAGCTGACGCTCGTTGACCAGTTTCAAGCGGTTGTCGACGGCCGGGTCGATGCCGCATTCTGCCGCCTCCCCCTGGCGCACGATGACGTCGTCGCCGGTGACAACTTGCTAGTAGATGGCCGAAAGTTGGTCGTACCCATAGGTCACCGGCTGGAACGCGTGGGTCTCATCGACCCCGAGGAACTTGCATACGAGGCACTTCCTTCGGTTCCCGACGATCCGCAAACCATGCCGTGGACTGCATTTCACTTCCCGCGATTCACTCCCCACGGCCATCCGATCGGAAGGGGTCCTGTCGTCAGGACCGTCCGTGAGTGCTTGGCGGCAGTCGAAACAGGAGATGCCGTGGTGGTCATGTGTTCTCGCTCGGAGTCATACTATTCGAATCCTGGTGTCCGATACCTGAACATCGATCTTCCGCCCGTTCCGACGGCTCTGGTCCGGAGACGGTCCGATACTCGCCAAGCCGTCCTGGATCTGGAGAAATGTGCGCAGAGCGTAGCGGGGGCACGAACCGCTGCGTAGCAACAACCTTCGTGGACCGCGAGCGCGTCGTTCAGTGGAAGCCGACGAAAGCCTTGAGGGCCTCGGGATTCTGGAGCGTCGCGATGCTCACCGCCTTGTCCGGAGCGACACCCGCGATGATCCGCTTGACCGGAACCTCGCACTTCTTGCCATTGAGTGTGCGCGGGATACCGTCGACGACGACGAACCGGTCGGGCACATGCCGCGGGGACAGTCCCGAGCGCAGCACTGTACGCAGCGAAGGCTCCACGTCCGCCAGGTCAACTCCGGTCCGAAGCACCAAGAAGCACAACAGCTGACCCTCGCCGGTGGCTCCGAGTTCGGTGGTGTCGATGACCAATGAGTCCACGACACCGTCGAGCCCCTCGACCACTGCGTAGAAGTCCGCGGTGCCCATGCGCACCCCACCCCGATTCAGCGTGGAGTCCGACCGGCCGTAGATCACGAACGAGTCCCGAGGTGTCCTCCGTATCCAGTCGCCATGCCGCCAGGAACCCGGGAAGTGCTCGAAGTACGCCTCGCGCAGCCGATTACCCTCTGAGTCATTCCAGAAAGACACCGGCATGGAGGGCATCGGCCTACCGACGACGAGCTCGCCCACCTCATCCTGCAAGGACTGGCCGTGCTCGTCCACGGCGTGTACGTCCGCTCCAAGACACGCGCACGACAGCTCGCCCAACCACACCGGCACCGTCGCTGCCGATCCGACGAACGCCGTGCAGACATCGGTTCCGCCCGATATCGAGCAGATCTGAATGTCCTCGCCAACCGCTTCCGCGACCCATCGGAAGCCTTCTACCGACAGTGGCTGCCCGGTCGAGCCAAGAGCGCGCATGGCAGACAGATCGTAGGACTCCCGCGGCCGTAGCCCTACCTTGAGGCACGCCTGGATGAATGGTGCCGACACACCGAACACCGTGACCCGATACTTCTCGGCCAACGCCCATAGCACCCCGAGATCCGGATGACCTGGGTTGCCGTCGTAGAGCACGATGGTCGACCCGACCAACAAGCCGCCGATCAGAAGGTTCCACATCATCCAGCCCGTGGTGGTGAACCAGAAGAACCGATCACCCGGACCGAGGTCGTTGTGCAATCGATGCATCTTCAAGTGCTCGAGCACGATTCCACCGTGGCCATGGACGATGCCCTTGGGCAGGCCCGTCGTACCCGACGAGTACAGCACCCATAGTGGGTGGTCGAAAGCCACCGGCTCGAATTCGAGCCTTCCCGGTCGCCGGGTGAACTCCGCCCATGGCATGGTTCCCTCGAGTGCGGCCTCCGAATCGAGGTAGGGAACCAATATCGTTTGCCGCAGCGTCGGCAGTTTCGCCCGTAGCGTTGCGACGGTGTCGCGAATGTCGAACCGCTTGCCGCCGTAGGAGTAGCCGTCGACGGCGAGCAGCACCGTCGGCTCGACCTGGGAGAACCGGTCGCCGACCGCCACTGGCCCGAACTCCGGCGGGCAGGACGACCAGATCGCTCCGAGCGATGCTGCCGCAAGGAACATCACCAGCGTCTCCGGACAGTTCGGCGCCAGTGCGACCACCCGGTCGCCGAGGCCAACGCCAGCATCAACCAGGCCCGCTCTCGCTCGTCCGACCCGATCACGCAACTCTGCGTGCGTGATCGTCTGCTCGAGGCCGTCCTCTCGCGCAAAAAGCACCGCGACGTCGCCATCTTCACGGCCCGGGCCCGGCGTGAGTGCATGCTCGGCGTAGTTCAACGTCGCTCCAGGAAACCATTGGGCACCAGGCATCTTCGATGAACCGAGTACCGCTGATGGCGGGTCCCAAAAGACCACTCCGAGGAACTCCGCCGCAGCCGACCAGAAACCCTCCAGGTCTCGTACCGACCAGGCGTGGAGCTCGGCGTAGTCCAGACCATTCACGTCGACGCCGCGTATTCGACGCACCCATTGGCCGAATTTCGCGATCGCGGTCGTCTGCGCGTATTCCGGGGAGGGCGACCACAGCACCTCGGCGTCAACCGCCTCCATCGTGTCTGACCTTTTCCTAACGCCCTGCGAACTCTATCCGCGGGCGCGGCCTGCCCTCGCGATACGCCGCGATACCGCTCTTGAGGCCGTTCGCCCAGTCGTCGGACTTCAGGAGCGGCAGGTACACGTCGGCCACGATGTCGTCAGCCGCGGCGACACCTCCGACTTTCCAGGCTCGCAACAGGGTCTTGTGAGCCCCATGGGCCAGCGTGGGACCGGCGGCGAGTGACTGGGCGAAGCGCTTGGCCTCGGCAAGCAGGTCGGCTTCGTCGACCAAACGATTCACCCCGCCGTGCCGATACAGGACTTCGGCCGGAACCTCCTCGGAGGTAAGTGCCCACTCGTAGGCAAGCAATGGGCCAACTCGCTGGGCCGAACGATAGACTCCGCCCAACGCCGTCACGAGCCCCAATGATTGCTCCGAATGGCTGAATCGCGCGGTTTTCGTGGCAAAGATGATGTCAGTATGAAGAACCAGCTCCCAGCCACCGCCATTGCACAAGCCTTGCACGGCTGCAATCACCGGGATCGGCAAATGCTCAAGCCGATTGAAGACATTGAGATAGCCGCCCAACTGGGCTGCCCACTCTTCCGGTTCAAGCGTTTCCCAAGTAACGATGTCGCCGCCGTGACAAAAGTCGGGACCGTCGCCTGCCAGTATCAACGCCCGCGCGTGCTGGCTGATGACTTCGTCGATGGCTTGCTCGATTTCGGTCACCATCGCCTTGTGAAATCGGTTGTCGGGAGGCTTGCGCAGCGTGATTGTCGCGACGCCGGATTCCACGTCGAGTCCGATATTGTTCGCCATGATTGCCGATCACCCTTCTCTATTGAACTGACGCCATGAAAAAGCGCCGATGGACGCATTGACTTGCGAATCTGAAGACCACGCTATCAACTCGCTCAAGACAATCAAGGGGCGAATGTCGAACCATTAATCGGCTGTGTCGATCGGTGCAATCGTGGTGCCGGTACGGATCACTCTGCTCGGTGCTCCTGGGCGGCCGACGCCTTCTGTCGCAGCGCAAATTTCTGGATTTTGCCGGTGGATGTCTTCGGCAGCTCTCCGAATGTCACGGTCCTGGGTGCCTTGAACCGGGCCAACTTCGCCTTTACGTGGTCGATGATCTCGGCCTCAGTCACTGAGGCCCCGTCCAGCAAAGTCACGTAGGCGGCAGGGACCTCCCCCCATCGCTCGTCAAGCACGGCGACGACCGCGGCCTCCAGCACGGCGGGATGGTCCATGATCACCTGTTCGACCTCGACCGATGCGATGTTCTCCCCACCCGAGATGATCACGTCCTTGCTGCGGTCGCGAACCTCCACGTAACCGTCGGGATGCACCACACCGACATCGCCGGTACGAAACCACCCATCGGGCGCCGCGGCGGCGGTCGCCTCCGGATCCTTGAAGTAACCGAGCATTAAGTTGTTGCCCCGCAGCACGATCTGCCCGGTCGTGCTGCCATCAGCTGGAACGTCGGAACCGTCATCGGCGATCACCCGGGGGGTAAAGGTGATCATGTTTCCCACGCCTTGGCGTGCCTTCAGCCGGGCCTGAGCGTCGGCGTCAAGGCCGTCCCATTCCGGCCTCCAGTCACACAGCATCGCTGGGCCGTGAGCCTCTGTAAGCCCGTACAAATGCATCACTTCGAAGCCCAGCTCCCCCATCCGACGCAGAATCGCGGGCGACGGCGGAGCACCACCCGTCGCGATTCGCACGACCCGATCGCGAGGTATCCCGCCGGCTGCCTCCTTCGCATAGGCGATCATCGACAGCACGGTCGGTGCCCCGTTGAGGTGTGTGACGCCCTCCTCGCGGATGAGACGCCACACTTCCGCGGCGTCCACCTTCGGCAGGCACACGTGCGTCGCGGCGGCGGCTGTCACCGCCCACGGGAAGCACCAGCCGTTGCAGTGGAACATCGGCAGCGTCCACAGGTGCACGGCGCTCGGGGTCAACCCTGTGTGCGCGACCATTGCCAGAGCCTGCAGATAGGCTCCCCGATGGTGGTACATCACGCCTTTGGGCCGTCCCGTGGTGCCCGATGTGTAGTTGATAGACAACAGCGATCGTTCGTCCATCGGCGTCACGTGCAGAGGTGCCGCGGCCGTCAGCATCGACTCGTACCCCCCGTCGTCGCCGACGCCAGCCCGAATGCGTCGAGGCGGGTTCGTCATCCGCGCCGCCGCAGCTTCCACCAGTTCGTCAAATGCCGGATCGTGCACCAACACCGCAGCCTCGGAGTGCTCCAAGATGTGCGTTACCTCGCCCATTGAGAGCCGGGTGTTGATCGCGACCAGCGGAACACCCGCCCACGGCACCCCGTAGTGGGCTTCCAAGAGTACGTGGGTATTTGGCGCCAGGACCGCGACGGGGCGGCCGTGCGCGAGGGGCCCGACCGCTCCGGCCAGCTGCATGCATCGCTGATGTAGTTCGGCGTAGGTCCATCGGCGATCGCCATCGACGACTGCCGCACGTTGACCGTGGGCCGCCGCGGCCCGGTCCAGGTACGCGGTGGGACTCAGGGGCTCGAATGAGAGATCGATTAGTCGATCAGACAATGTCGGCTCCTCTTGCCCGGCGATGTCATGGTTCGCCGCTCATCTGGCTTTGGGCACCGACTTCGCCGACGGCGCCTGGGTTCGTATGTGCCCTGAAAAACGCTGCGAGATGGTCGATGGCGATCGCGGACTCGGGCACGCCGGCAAAAACGTACACCGGCCAGTCGTGTATTCCGTGGCGCCACGACTCGAACGTCACCTCGACACCCACGCCAAGCGCGGCGTCGCGGATGCGGGTCGCGTCGTCGTAGAGGATTTCGTTCTCGCCGACCTGAATGAACAGCGGGGGAAGGCCTTTCAGGTCGGCAAACACTGCTGAGCAACGGGGGTCGTTGCGGGCGCCTTCGCCGACATATGTGACAGCCATGGACTCGATTGTTTCGCGAGTAACGTATGGGTCCATCTCTTTGCGCTGATTGATCGACGCTCCGGTCAAGGTGAGATCGGCGAACGGCGAAATGACGGCGACGCTAGCGGGCAGCGCCAGCCCTTCGTCTCGGGCGGCGACGGTCACTGCGATGGCAAGGTTGCCGCCGGCCGAATCACCCAGGACGGCCAACGTCGCAGGATCGGCGGCGCATTCATCGATCAGCCAACGGTAGGCCGCAAGACAGTCGTCGAACGCACCGGGGAAGGGCGTTTCGGGGGCGAGTCGATAGTCGACGACATGTACTCGGGCGTTGGCGCCCAGAACAACCGCGGCGGCCAACGGAAGGTATCTGTCGGGTGGAGAACCGCTGACGTAGCCGCCGCCGTGGAAGTACACAACCGTGCGATCCGGCTGATTGAACTGTGGCTCAAGGGTAATCGCAGGTACCCTGCCGAGATCCGTGTCGGTGCGCGTCACGCCCTCGATCTGTTGTCTGGCGTTGATGTCGCGGGTGCCGGCCGTGTCGTCAACTGACTTTGACCGAGCCTTCACGACGCCAACGATCGCCTGTAGCAAAAGGGACGAGCCGCTGGCGCCGTCGGGACTCGGGGTGGGATCCTCCGCTCGGATCAAGTCCGGTTCCTTCCGTGCGTGGTCGCGATGTGGATGATGGTGCCGGCCTTTGGTCATTCGGTTGCGAGAGCCGTGGCGTCGCTGCGCAGTACTGCTTCCACTGAATTTCTGAGCGTGTCGAGTTCATGGTGATCAGCGACGTCGTATACCCGCGAGTGGTCGTCGAGCACACACACTGTTCCGACGACGTGGCCATCGGGACTGCGAATGGGTAGACCCAGATAATTCGACAGGCCGAACTCGGTCTCGTCCTCATTGCCCGCGAATGTCGCGTCAACGCGCGAGTCGCGGACGAAGAGCGCCTCTCCGCCATCAACGACGCGTTCGCAATAGAGCGGTACGCGGTCACTCGCGTCGCCGGCCTTCTGTCCAACGCCGCCGACGCGGTAGTGCGCTGATGCCGGTCCGGCCGTCGCCGCGACGACCATCGAGCTGGGGTCGGACCGCATGATCAGCACGGATTTGACGCCAAGTCTCTCAGCGATCGCCCCGAGCGCCGGTGTCAGCGACTGCATTCCGGGTGTGCTGCTGGGGACTGTCGCCTGCTCTTTTCGTTGCCTTGGGTTTGGTGTCGTCATTGCTTGGGCATCTTCCTGTCTCGTTGGGAGGCGAAGTCTCCGTTATCGGTAGGTGCCACCGGACAGCGGGATCACCTGGCCATAGAACGTCTCGGTGAGGTCGGAGCACAGATACAGTGCGAGGCTGGCGGACTCTTCGGCTGACACCATCTTCTTGCCAGGCATCCGCCCGATGAGTTCGTTCCAATGTTCGTCGGTCCCACCGGCGCCGCTGCGCATCAGGTTGTTGTCGACGTTCTCTTGGGCAATGGCGTTCACGTTGATGTTGAACGCTGCTAGTTCCAGACCAATCGCCTTCACCCACGCGTTCTGCGCACCCCGCGATGCGCCGTAGATCGACAGGTAAGCCGGTGGTACCACATCGACGATCGGAGTCAGCAGGGTCGCTGCGCCGGTCATCCCGGCGAGTCCGGTGACCGCCACGATCTTGCCTCCGCCTTGGCGTTTCATGCGTGTGACGGCTGCGCGGGTGACGCGGTAGAAGGAAAAGAAGTTCTGTTCGAACATGTCGTAGACGCGCTCGTCGTCGAGCTCGTCGAAAGGGATCGACCCGACGATGCCGTAGTTGCTGACCAATATGTCGAGGCTGCCGAACTTCTCGTCAATGGCGCTGAACATCGCAGCGACATCGCTGGGTCGCGTCAGATCGGCCTCGATGATGTTGCCACCACCGGAGTTCCGCGTTGCATACTCAGCGTGTGGCTCCGCGTCGGCTCGTTTCCGGTCTTGGGTGACGACGATCGCACCCGCGTCGGTGAACGTGCGCGTGAGCGCCGGACCCATGTACTGAGATACCCCGGTGATTAGGGTGATCTTTCCGTCGAGTCGCATAGTCGTCAGACTTCCTTCCCTCATTGGTGGAGTCCGTTTCCGTGTACGGACTACCACCACGCGCGCCGGTCACAGTCGGAGTGGCGGACCAAGACGCACTCACGGTCCTGTGGCACTGCGACTTTCGGACAGACTCCAAGGTTCCCGGCAGCGACCGGTCCCCGATAAATTCTTAGACAGATCAGTCTAGATACGAGACTACGACTCGGCAGCGGGACTCGTCAACCCCTGGCAATTGGCGATGAAGTGCATTTGTGTCGCTGGGCCCGTGTTCCGACTGAGTCGTTCAAACACGTTCGATGTGGGCGCTGCAGGTCTGACGGTCCACCGTGGCGACGACGAACCAGGGCTACGTGCGGCGGGTGATACTTCTGTCAGGTGGAACTGGAAGCTTTGGCAGCGGCCATGGTGAGGCGGGCAATCCGTTTTGCCGTCAACGCCGCTGCGCGCCCTGGAGGGGCGAAGCCCGCGGTTGCCAACGCCCCGTGATAGAACACGATCAGCGCATCTGCCAGCGCCTCGAAATCCGAAACACCAGTGTCAGCGGCCAGTTGGCGGAAGCTCTGATCCACCCAATCACGGTACTCGTTGGTCACCAATTGCTGAGCCTCCCCAGCCTGGCCCTCTGCGGCAGCGTTGTTGAATGGACAGCCCCGAAAATCAGGTCGCGATACATAGTCGGCCAGTGCATCGAACACCGCCAGGATCTTGGCGTCCGCGTCCTGCGCGCCGACCTGCGCCGCCTCAACGGCGTTGCGCCACGTGGCCAGACGGCCATGCAGGTAGGCAGCGGCCAACCCATCCTTGCCGCCAAAGATGTAGTAGAGCGAACCCCTTGCCACGCCCGCCTTTCCGATGACGGCGTCGATTCCAGTGGAAAACACGCCGTCGCGATAGAACAGCTCATCAGAGGCGGCCAGCAGCCGCTCGCGCACCGACGGCCGTTTGCCCACCTTCGTCACCACCATCATTGAAGAATACCAGACAGACCTGTCTGTAAGTGCTACGGCGCTTGTGTCACGCACCGCTGCGAGGCCCGGCTGTTTTGCCAGCCCAACCATTGACGATGCCCACCTTGCCGCATCGCTAGCTTGGCGGATGCCCGCTGTTTATACCAGTCAGTACGATAGGCGGTGGCGCTGCAGGGGCATGACCATGGCAATCGAGGACGGCAGCCGACCCAGGGCATCTCCCGCCCACAATTCCGACGAAACAGCCCGTCACAGCGCAACCATCAAGCTGTCCACGAAACCCACCGTTGCAATGCATTCCACATTGCCAGCATCGCTCCCCACCGGACCCGGAAGACACACCGTGACCAAAGTTTCGTTCAGCGCAAGTCGTCTCACCGCGAGGACAATTCGATGTAGTCGATAGGGCTCTCGCAGAACCGGGACCCGGCTACGTGCGGGTCGCCGTGCAGGCATGCGGCATCTGCAACTCCGATTCGCTGTTCGTCGACGGCGACCGGCCAGGCATACGGTCTCCGGTCACGCCTGGTCATGAAGTCGCCGGCCATGTCGATGCCATTGGCGACGGTGTCCAACGTTGGCATCCGGGTGATCGGGTGGCGATGGGCTGGTCGGGAGGTTACTGCGGCGTATGCCGCAACTGCCGACGCGGCGACTTCGTCCTCTGCGAGGACGGCACCGTCACCGGCTGGCACGACTCGTTCAGAACTGGGCAAATCATCGTGTCCTGCAAGGCATCCCCTAGGCGTGTTTCCCATTCCGCGTGCGGAGAGCCTCCGCCATCGAACAAACATCCGGGTCCGGGAATACGCCGGTGGAGCGAGATGTTGACCACCCCATTAGACCGATCGGTCCAATCGCTGTCAATTTTAGGAGTCAGTCATGACGAGCCCCGGCGTGGTCAAGGATCTGCAAGGCAAGGTCGCGCTGGTAACGGGCGCGACGTCAGGGATAGGTCGAGCCGTCGCGGGGCAGCTAGCCGCGCAAGGGGCCAGGGTGGTTGCGCATGGCCGCGATGCGACCCGCGGCGCTGACGTGGTCGCTGAGATCGAAAAAAACGGCGGGTCAGCTCGATTCGTCCGGGCCGACCTGAGCGATCCCGCCGAGGCACTGCGACTGGCCAACGAGGCCGGCGAGGTCGAGATCCTGGTGAACAACGCCGGAGTTCCGTGGTTCGGCCCGACGGAGAAGTTGGACGCCGAGACTCTGGACCAGCTGTTTGCCGCCAACGTGCAGGCGCCATATCTGTTGGTGACAGTACTGGCCCCCAAAATGGTGGCGCGCGGCAGCGGGGTGATCATCAACATGGCCAGCAGGGCCGGCACCATCGGCCAGGCTGACAGCGCAGCCTATGGCGCCACCAAGGCCGCACTCGCCTCCTTCGCCCGCTCCTGGGCTGCCGAATACGCACCCGGCGGAGTTCGCGTCAATTCGGTCTCCCCAGGGCCCGTGTACACCGGCGCAGCCAAGCGTCAACTATTCGACGTCTCAGGCAGCACGACCACGCTACTGGGCCGCGCCGGCGAACCGTCCGAAATCGCAGACCTCGTCGGATATTTGGCCTCACCCCGCGGGTCATTCATCACCAGCGCCGACTTCGCCATCGACGGTGGACGACCGGCCGCCCGGCCCGACTCGGGGAGATCCGCACTACTGACCACACAGTCGTCGTGAAGTGATTGGCACCCAGGATGTTTCGGTGATTCCGACAGTCAACGCCAACTGCGTTCTCGGGCTGATCGAATGTCCCGCTGGGCGCTAGCCGCCAGCAGGCGGTCATTGACGCCGCGGCCCCGTCGCACATCGTCACCGACGGGGCCGCGGCTCCCGGCGCGACCGGGCGCGGGTTCAGGGGAAGACGGTCGGCACACGCATCGTCGACAACGAGGTTCCTGTCGAACGGAACTGGTAGCTTTCGCAGCGGCCGTAGGTGAGGCGGGTAATGCCTTTGCCGCCAAGTTGGCCGTGCGGCGAATCATTGTGCTCCGCTGGCCTTCTCGATGGCGGGCATCGATCTTGACCGAAAGTGCTCGGTTACGTAGAACAGCTCATCAGAGCACCAACGGGGTTTCGGTCCTCGTCTCTGCCATTGCGACGATCAGACTGACTGGTCTGAACTGCCGTCACCGTGGCCTTCTCGATGGTGGTCGATCGTGGCCGCCGGCGACCATGTGGGTCGTCTCTCCCATCACCCGCTCGTTGACGTATTCCAGACAGGCGAGCGTTCGATGGTGGGGATTGAACGGCACTTCGGCGCCAGGGTCCGCACCGACGACCTCCCGGTTCAGGATCGCTCCAACCTGCCGCGGCGCACGTGAGAAATGCTTTGGATCACGGGAAAAGGGCTACCTCGTTAACCCAGTAGTTTACGTGTGCCACCGCGGCAGCAGTGCTCTCCGACCGTCCAGTGTGTCCCATCTCGATTTCGGCGACACGCCAGCGGACCGAATCCCGTCGCGCGCTCCGCGCTCGGCCAGTGCTGCCGCCGCACGGTGAGCGGCCAACTTGACAACGCATCCCCCAACGGTATCGTTTGTACTGGTCTGTTCAAATCATTCAAAGGGAGGACCACGATGGGGAATGCGGCAAAGGAGCGCAACAAGGCGTTCGTATTGGAGGCGTTCGACACGTTGTTCAATCGGCGTGATTACGCAGCGGCGCAACGGTTCTGGTCGCCTGATTACCTCCAGCACAGCGCGCACATCGAGCCGGGCCGTGACGGCCTGTTCAATCTGATCAAGGCCTCACCGGCAGAGATGCGTTACGAGAACGCGCTGACCATCGCCAACGGCGACTACGTGATGCTGCACGGCCGGTTCTCCAATACCGGGCTGCCGGCCAACTGGATCGCCGTCGACGTCGTGCGCATGCAGGACGGCCTGCTCGCCGAACACTGGGATGTCCTGCAGGACGAGGCCACAGCGGAGGAGTCCAAGAGTGGGCTCCCCATGTTCGGCGACACCTTCCCGACGAGGGGCTAACGCCATGCCGACCAAGATGAACATCTCCGCCCAGTTCGCCACCTCGCTGCACTCCCCCGAGCACATCGCGGCCGCCGAGCAACTCGGCTACGACCGGGCCTGGCTGTTCGACACACCGCACCAAAGCCCGGACGTGTGGATGATGCTCGCGTTGGCGGCCGAACGCACCACGACGATCGGCCTGGGTCCGGGCGTGCTCGTCCCCACCCTGCGTCATCCCATGGTCAACGCCTCGGCCACCGCGGCGCTGGAAGCGCTTGCCCCAGGCCGGGTCGCGGTCGCATTCGGCACCGGCTTCACCGGCGCCCGCGCGCTAGGCGCCGCACCGAGCACCTGGTCGTTTCTGGAAGACTACGTCCGCACGTTCCGCGCCCTGCTCCGCGGCGAACCCGTCCGCTGGCAGAACTGCCTGATGCAGATGCTGCACCCACCCGGGCACGCGCCCGAGCGCCCCGTCGAGGTGCCCATCCTCATCTCCGCGCTCGGCCCCAAGGGCGTCAACGTCGCCATCGAACATGCCGACGGGCTGTTCAGCGTCAACGGCGAGACCCGTTACGCCACGCAGTTCACCTGGGCTGCCCTCGGCGTGCACGGCACCGTCCTCGCTGAGGGTGAGCCCCTGGACTCGCCCCGGGTGCAAGCGGCCGCTGGGCCGGGAAACGCATTGGCCTACCACGCCGCATACGAATTCGGCGGCGATGTCACCACACTCCCCGCTGGCGACGTGTGGCTCGAGACCATCAACCAGACCCCGGCGCAGGAGCGGCACCTCGCGGTGCACGACCAACACCTCGTTGGGCTCAACCGCGCCGACGCCGCGGCGTGGGCGGCGGGCAGTTGGAAGGCCATCACCCAGACCACCCTGACCGGCACAGCCGACCAAATCAGCCGCCGCGTCGCCGAACTCGCCGACCAGGGCATCACCGAAATCATCTACCAACCGACCGGGCCCGACATC
>NZ_JAVRPS010000557.1:0-8001 GCF_032162105.1 Mycobacterium sp.
ACCACCGCGCTGACGGCAGGCTCCCCCTTGGTGAGCGTGCCGGTCTTGTCGAACAGCACCGCACCGACCGTGCGCATGCTCTCCAGCGCCAGCCTGTCCTTCACCAGCACCCCGCCCCGTGCTGCCCGCTCGGTGGCGATGGACACCACCAGCGGGATGGCCAGACCGAGCGCGTGCGGGCAGGCGATCACCAGCACGGTGATGGTCCGGATGACGGCATCCTCGGGACTTCCGGCGATGCTCCACACCACCGCCGTGATGGCCGCCGATCCGAGTGCGAACCAGAACAGCCAGCCCGCCGCCCGGTCGGCGAGGCGCTGGGCCCGCGACGACGAATTCTGCGCCTCGGTGACCAAGCGCTGGATGCCCGCCAGCGCGGTGTCGGCGCCGACCGCGGTGACCTCGACCCGGACCCCCGAATCGGTCGCGACCGTGCCGGCGACGACGGTGTCGCCGACGCCGCGGCGGACCGGACGGGACTCGCCGGTGACCATCGACTCGTCGATCTCGGCGCTGCCCTGGGTGATGCGTCCGTCGGCGGGGACGCTGCCGCCGGGGCGCACGACCACGACGTCGCCCACCCGCAGCTCGGCTGGCGCGACGGTGGCGACCACGTCACCGTCCGGACCGGACTCGATGCGCTCGGCCTCGTCGGGCAGGAGCGCGGCCAGCGAGTGCAGGGTCGACGTGGTCTGCGCCAGCGACCGCATCTCGATCCAGTGGCCCAGCAGCATGATCACGATGAGCAGCGCGAGTTCCCACCAGAAGTCGAGTTCGTGGTGCAGTACGCCAAGGGACGCGCCCCACGACGACACGAACGCCACGGTGATCGCCAACCCGATGAGGAGCATCATTCCCGGTTTGCGGGAATGGATTTCGCTGACCGCTCCGGTGAGGAACGGCCGGCCGCCCCACAGATACATCACCGTGCCGAGCACCGGGGACACCCATCGAATGCCCGGCAGATCCGGCACCGCGTAGCCGAGGATCATGGCGAACATCGGCGACAGTGCGACCGTCGGGATCGCCAGCAGCAGCATGATCCAGAACAGCCGCCGGAACTGGGCCACGTGGCCGGCGTGGCCGCCGTGCCCTTCGTGACCGTGCTCGCCGTGTTCGGAGTGCTCCATGTGATGCCCGGCGTCGTGCCGGGTGTGGTCGACCTCGGTCATGCCCGCCACTATATACCCCTGGGGGGTATATATCTGAGGGTTCTTTGCGGACCGCCGCCCGGTAACGTCGCACAGCACGATGACGGCACCGACAGCAGGTCCCAGTCAGCCCGACGATTCGATGCGGGGCTCGGTGCACATCTGCGTGACGGCGATCGTCGCTGGCGTGCTCATCGGGTTCGTGGGCGGCGCGTTCCGCTGGTGTCTGCAAACAGCCGACGATCTACGCATCGACCTGGTCGACTGGGCTCACGAGCTGCCGGGGCCCGGCTGGCTGGTACCCATGGCCGCCGCCGCGGCCGGCGCGACACTGGCCGCCCTGATCGTGCGGTGGGAGCCGCTGGCGGCCGGGAGCGGTATCCAGCATGTCGAGGCGGTTTTTCTGGGGGAGGCGCGACCGCCGCTCATCCGTTTGGTCCCGGCGAAGTTCATCGGCGGTGTGTTGAGCATGGGATCTGGCCTCGTGTTGGGTCGCGAGGGTCCGACGGTGCACATGGGTGCGGCGATCGGAGCCGAAGCGGCGCGGCGCGCCCGGCTACCCGATTCCGAGGTCAGGATGATGCAGACGGCGTTGGGTGGCGCAGGCCTGGCGGTGGCGTTCAACGCGCCGATCGGCGGCACCCTGTTCACCCTCGAAGAGGTCACCAAGTCGTTTCGGGTGAAAACCGTACTGGCGACGCTCTTTTCGGCTACAGCGGCCGTCGCGTGCTCCCGGCTCATGCTGGGAAACCATGCCGACTTCCATGTCGAACCCATTGGCGCTCCTGCCCTAGCATGGTTGCCCCTTTTCGTCGTCTTCGGATTGCTGACCGGATGTCTGGGGGCCGTTTACAACGGGTTGGTGTTGTGGTTCCTTGACCACGTCGGCGCGATACGCCGAATCCCACCCCTGGCGAAGGCGGCGATCATCGGTGCGATCGTCGGGTCCGCGATGTTCGTCTACCCGCTCTCCGTGGGCGGAGGAGAGGACCTGACACAGCTAGTCCTTGGCGGACAGCACCTCGTTGTTTCCGCCATCATCGGAATCCTTGCGGTGCGGTTCGTCGCAGGCCCCCTTTCGTACTCGGCGGCGGTGCCCGGCGGACTGTTCGCACCGCTGCTGGCCGTTGGTGCGCTGTGGGGACTGCTGTTCGTCGCAGGCTTCAACGCCGTGTGGCCCGGAGACGCATCGCAGTTGGCGGTTCCGATGGCGCTCGTCGGAATGGCGGCATTCTTCGGGGCCACCGTGCGTGCGCCCGTGACGGCGTTGGTCCTCGTGGCCGAGATGACTGCCACCACCGAGGCGCTCGTGCCGATGATGGCCGCGACTGCTGCCGCGGTGCTCGTCGCCAACGTCCTGGGATCGGCGCCAATCTATGACAGTCTTCGAGCGCGAATGCCCGACGAAGCGTCCATCGAGAGACGCGGCGGCGGTTAGCGTTCAGCCATCATGACTAGACACGTCGCGTCGCTGAGTCGCGGCCCGATCGTCGAGGAGTCGGACTTCGGTTCGATCACCCGGGTGACCGCGGATGACTTCCCGATCCTGTGCGGCATGTCGATCAAGCGCATCGTGCTCAAACCAGGGGCCATGCGCACCCCCACTGGCACGCCAACGCCAACGAACTCACCTACTGCGTCTCCGGCACGTCGCTGGTGTCGGTGCTCGACACCGACAGCAGGTTCGCCAGCTTCACCGTCGCCGAGGGCGAGATGTTCCACATCGACTCGGGCTCACTGCATCACATCGAGAACATCGACGACGAGCCTGCCGACTTCATCCTGGCGTTCCGCAGCGAGCGGCCGGAAGACTTCGGCCTGGACCGCAGGCTGGCCGCGCGCGCCGGTGACGCAGTGGTGCCGTCGACCGCGGCGTTCGACGACCCGCACAAGTTCGCGGTCGACGCGCAGAGCCCGCCGGTGGGGATCGCGGTCGGATCGGCACGCCTGGCGCGCCTGCAGTTCTGGCCCGCACTGAAGGATCTGTCGATGTACTCGCTGCGCATCCGCGAGGACGGCATGCGCGAACCACACTGGCATCCGATCACCGCCGAGATGGGTTATGTCCACGAAGGTTCGGGCCATCTTCTTCGACCAGCCCACACCCGGCGACATCGGTTACCGAGCGTCGGCCAGCGCCTACTCTCGCGAAGTCCTCGCCGCGACGTTCAACGTTCACATCGACGATCTGCCCGAATTCCCGTTCACCAAGGTCGATCCGCTCATCGTGACGCGTAACAATCCCGTCGACGAGCATGCGATGGGCGAGTAACGCCCCGGCAGCGGTCGGTCACGATCGGGGAAGGATTCGGCCACGACCGCCTGTAACCGGCTGGGTACGTGCGACCCTCGCGACACTGGCATCTCATCGTCGAGATGCCGAGGGAGGTTACCGCTATGACTGCACCCACGATGCTGCATCGACTGGCCGCGGAGTTCATCGGAACGTTCTGGCTGGTCCTCGGCGGCTGCGGCAGCGCCGTGTTCGCCGCCAAGTTCGTCTCCAACGGTGTGTCACTGGGCGTCGGATTCCTCGGCGTCTCGCTGGCATTCGGCTTGACCGTGTTGACCGGTGTGTACGCGTTCGGCACCATCTCGGGCGGACACTTCAATCCCGCGGTCACCCTCGGCGCCGCGCTGGCCCACCGGGTCGAGTGGAAGGCCGTGCCCGTGTACTGGATCACCCAGGTGGTCGGCGGCGCCGTCGGCGGCCTGGTGATCTACGTGATTGCCAAGGGGCAGAACGGCTGGACGGCCACCGGCAACATGGCCGCCAACGGTTTCGGTGACCACTCCCCAGCCGGCTACTCGTTCCTCGCCGTGGTCGTGGCGGAGATCGTGCTGACCGGGGTGTTCCTGCTCGTCATCCTCGGCGCCACCGATGATCGTGCCCCGAAGGGCTTCGCGGGCTTGGCGATCGGGCTGACGCTGACGCTGATCCACCTCATCTCGATCCCGATCTCCAACACGTCGGTCAATCCCGCCCGCTCCACCGCCGTCGCCTTCTTCAACGGCGCCGGTGCACCCGCCCAGCTCTGGGTGTTCTGGCTGGCGCCTCTGATCGGCGCGGCGATCGCCGGCATCGCCTACCCGTTCCTGTTCGGCCGCAACGAGGAACTCGCCGACCGGCCGGTCCGCGACGACGCCCTGGAGGAGGTGGCCTGACGGCGAAGTCGGGCCCCCGCTATTTGACCCCCGCTATTTGGCCGGAGCCTTCTTCGCGCTTCGCGCCGCCTGCTTCTCGGTCGTGGCGCCCTTGTTCGACAGAACGCCGCCCGCACTCTCCAGGTGCGCACGAACGAACCACTGGAACTTCTCCAGCTCGCCTGCGTGACCGATCAGCATGTCCTGTGACACCAGGTCGAGGTCGTCGAGGCGATGAATGGCCTTGCGGGTGTCCTCGTTGACCCCGGTGTACACCAGATCCAGGGCAGCCAGGTGCGCCAGCACGGTGTCGCGGCCGACCGAGTAGTCATCCCAGGTGCGGTCCTTGAGGATCGCGCCGGGGGTGCCCTGCGGGGATACCCCGAGTGCCGCGATGCGTTCGGCCACCTCGTCGGCGTAGCCACGGACCAGGTCGACCTGAGGGTCGATCATCTCGTGGACACCGATGAAGTTCGGGCCGACGACGTTCCAGTGCACGTGCTTGAGGGTCAGGTGCAGATCGTTGTAGGTGCTGAGCTGCTTCTGCAGCAGATCGGCGACCTCACGGCCGTCCTTGGCCGACATTCCGGGAACGGTGAATCCTGGCATTGGTTGCCTCCTTATTGATCGCTCACTGGAACGCTTACCCGGGTCGGCACCGGGCTACACACCGATACGCTCGCCGGATGACGGAGCCGCCACCCGGGTTCACCGGTTTCACCGAGGCTGCACTCGACTTCTACGACGACTTGGAGATCGACAACACCAAGTCGTTCTGGGAGGCGCACAAGGACGTCTACCAGACGAGCGTGAAGGCGCCCATCACGGCGCTCGTCACGGCCCTGGAGGCAGACTTTGGTGCGGCCAAGGTCTTCCGCCCTTTCCGCGACGTCCGGTTCGCGAAGGACAAGACGCCGTACAAGACGCACCAGGGCGCGTACGTCGGGGTGGGTCCCGCCTGCGGGTGGTACGTCGAGATCGCGGCGCGCGGCGTCCGCACCGGAGCCGGGTTCTACGACGCCAGCGCGTCGGATCTCGGCCGGATAAGGGCCTCCATCGCCAATGAGCTGACCGGCGACCAGCTCGGCAAGATCCTGGCCAAGCTCAAGAGGGCCGGCTTCACCGTCGGCGGCGACCGGCTGAAGACCTCACCGCGCGGATACGACGCCGACCATCCGCGCATCGAATTGCTGCGGCACCGGTCCCTGACAGTGACCAAGGACTACGGCTTCGAGCCGATCATCCACACCCCCGAATTCGTCGACGCGGTCCGCGCGGACTGGAAGGCCGCCCGGCCACTCGTCGAGTGGGTCGCCGCTCGTCTGGGTGACTAGCCCGCCTCAGCGACTAGAGGACGCGCAGATTCGGAATGGCCTGACGCGCGCCGAAGCGGGGGTTGCGCGCCATACCGCTGACCTCGAGCAGCCGCACCGCCCGGTGCCGGTGCGGCCGCAACGGTTCCAGGAGCTCGACCATCTCCGGGTCGTCGATGCGGTGCCCGAGCAGCGTGCACCCGACCACGTTCGCCAGGTGGTAGTCGCCGACCGACAACGCGTCGGCGTCGCCGAACGCGCGCTGTGCGGTCTCGGCCGCGGTCCACTCCCCGACACCCGGTAGCGACGTCAACGCGGCGCGCGCGTCGGCGGCGGGACGGCTCGACAGCCGCTCGAGGGAGTCGGCCCGCTGGGCGCACCCGACCAGGGTCCTGGCCCGGCCGGGGTCCACGTTGGCGAGGTGGAACTCCCACGATGGGATGCGCCGCCACACGTCGGCCGACGGAGGCACCCGCATGCGCGCCGGGGCCGGGCCTGGCGCCGGCGTGCCGAACTTGGTGACCAGTAGCCGCCATGCACGGAACGCGTCCTTGCCCGACACCCGCTGTTCGAGGACGGCCGGGATGAGGGCTTCGAGGACCCGGTCGGTGCGTCCGAGCCGTAGGTGCGGCACCTTGCGATGGGCGGCGGCGATGGTCGGTTCGACGGGTGCGAAGCCCGTCGCGTCGTCGTTGGCGCCGAGCATGGCGGGCAGCTGCACGAGGAACTCGTCGGCGCCGTCGCCCCAAGCCTCGCATTCGACGGCGTCGCGCGCCGACTTGGTGATCCGGGCGGTGACCGGACCGCTCGCCATCAGGCTGGTCTTCCAGATCGCGCCGTCGACGCGTTGGTAGCAGGGATCGCCGGGTCCGCGCCGCAGCGGCGACAACGTGTGCGCCGGGCTGGCGGGCCCGTCGAACTGCACGACTGCGCAACTGGGCATCACCCAAAGGCTAGGCCCAAGAACGACTAGGCCAGAACGACGTCCGCCTTGTCGGCGTAGAACGCGACGTGACCGGCGATCTCGCCGACGGCCGGGTACGGCTGCTCGTAAGTCCAGATGACGTCGTCGACGGTGTCGCCGCCTGCGTTGTTCCCCGTCGCTTCGCTCGCCCCAGTGGTCACGTGGTAGTAGTTCGCCTCGCCCTTGTACGGGCAGTAGGTGGTGTTGTCACTGCGGCGCAGCGCGGAATCGACGACATCGGCCAGCGGTACGTATTGCACCGCGGGGTACGTCGACTCCTGCAGCGTCAACGCCGCGTCGGTCTCGGCGACCACTTCGCCGTTGACCCGCACGGTGACATGCCTGCCTGTTGGGGTGATGGTGATCGGATGCTCGGCGGTGGGCTGCAGAACGGTGCGTTGAGTCATATGGAACCCAACGTATGCCGACCCGGCCCGGATTCCTCGTCCCGTCATTACGATCGCCGCATGGGTGAACCAGGTCCGGCCTCCGCACAAGCCTCTGTCACCATCTCGGCCCCCTGTGGCGAGGTGTACGGCCTGATCACCGACCTGCCGACGTTGGCGTCGCTGGCCGAGGAGGCCGCCGCGATGAAGTGGCGCAAAGGCGACAAAGCCGCTCCCGGCGCGGTGTTCAAGGGCACCAACCGGAACGGAATCCGGCGGTGGACCACCACATGCACGGTCACCAACGCCGAACCCGGCAGCGCCTTCGCGTTCGACGTCGTCTACCTCGGGATCCCGGTCTCGCATTGGCGCTACGACATCGCTCCCACGGACGGAGGCTGTCGGGTTACCGAGCAGATGTGGGACCGCCGCCCTGGCTGGTTCGTCAAGCCGGGTGGCGTGGCAACGGGTGTCATGGACCGCCCGTCGACCAACACAAAGCACATCAAGCTCACGCTGCAGCGGTTGAAGGAGAAGGCCGAGGCGCGTTAGGGCCTGCCGGCGATCGCGTCCGCGAGGCGGGCGATCGGCGACGTTCCGGCGCCGCCGCGCGCCTCGTGCCAGTCAGCCGCCTTGTACGCGATGTAGAGGCCGCGCACGCCCAGCCACCGCATCGGCTCGGGCTCCCACTTGCGCGACCGGTGGCCGACCCACGGCAGTTCCGTCAGCGGGGTGCGCTGGTTCAGGACGAGATCGGCGAGCGTGCGCCCGGCGAGGTTGGTCGCCGTCACCCCGTGCCCGACGTAGCCACCCGCCCAGCCAAGGCCCGTCGCGCGGTCCAGCACGATCGACGCCTCCCAGTCGCGGGGCACCGCCAGCACACCGCACCAGCCGTGGACGATCGGCACGTCGCGAACCTGCGGGAGCACGTCGTGCAGCACCTGGCTGAGGTGCCGGATGGTGCGCTCAGGGACGCGGCCGTCGACGTCTATGCGCGACGCGTAGCGGTACGGGACGCTGCGGCCGCCGATCGCGATGCGGTC
>NZ_JAVRPS010000558.1:0-6741 GCF_032162105.1 Mycobacterium sp.
ACTGCGCGTCGCTCAACCCCGCCTCATCGAGGTGGTTTCGATTCCGCCACAGGCGCTTCCCGCCCACCGTGATCGACGGACGCCCTGCGGCCAACGCCTCCTCGGCGGCGGCCAGCCGGGACCGCAACACCGCCAACCGGCGGGTCTTGGCGAACCGTTCGTTGGCCGATCGGTAACCACGACGCCGACGACCCCGACCGCCACGATCCCCAGCACCCGCCGGTGCCGATTCCCCGGGGCGCAGCGCGCACCGTGCCTCCAACACCTCCACGGCGCGCCGCAGATCGCCGACATGAGCGCCAAGAGCACGCATGCCCAGCTGGTATTGGTCTTCCACCGCACGGGTGATCGCCCCCGCCCACCGCGACGACGCCACACCGGTGACCGCCCGCTTGCGCTCGGCCCGCCACCCCGCACGAAACTGCCGATCCAACACGCCCAAGTGCACCCGCCCCGCCAACTCGCCCCGATACACCCCACCCAGGAACGACCCGACCGCACCCAACGCCGCCGCCTCCACCTCGGTCAGGTGAATCCGGGTCCGGATCCGGACACCCGACGGCGGGCCAGCCACCACCGGCGCACCGATCCGCCGCAACCGCACATGCTCACCCACACCCGCATCCTGACAGCCACCACCGACAAACCCGCCCTACGAAGTATCAATCACTACCCCTCAGTATCCAACGACCAGCTGTTAGCCCCCCGCGTGAGAATGCCGGGCGACGGTCAGAAGAACGCGACGGCGACCACCCACACCACCGTTGCGAGTAACCCACCCGCGAGTTCCACCCCGACCGACAGCACGACGCCCTTGATGGCGTGCACCGTCGACGTCCAGGCCAGTCGCTGATCGCGCCGATTCGCCAGTTCGGCGAGGTAGACCCCGAGCACGAAGCCGATCACCAGACCGAGCACTGGAACGACGAAGAAGCCGATGATGCCGAGCACGGCACCGGCGAACAGACTCGAGGTCCTGACGTCGGCACTTCGCATCCGGCGCATCGGCCACAGGTACTTGATCAGCAGGGTGGCCGCCAGCAGTGCCGTGACGATGCCGAGTGTCACCCACGCGACCGTCGTCCGTTCGAAGAAGGCCCACACCGCGATGGCGCCGAACACCAGCACGGTGCCGGGTAGCAACGGAACCAGAATGCCGACCAGTCCGACGGCGATCGCCAGGGCGACCAGGACGATCCCGACGGTGGTCATCGGTCGAGCCCGAGCTGCTCTGCAAGATCGATGAAGTCCTGCGCCGCGACGTCGAACTCGCCGGCCTGCACCGTGGGCAGAGGACGCCCGGGGCCGTGCTCCAATGGTCGCGCCACGTATCCGGTCATCAGGCCCGCCTCTCGCGCCGACCGCAGGTCGCTGAGATGTGCTGCGACCAGCATCAGCTCTCCCGGTTTGACGTCGAGCAGGTCGGCGCAGCCGAGGTAGGCCTCCAGATCGGGCTTGTAGTGGTGGAACAGTTCGGCGGAGATCACGCAGTCCCACGGCAGCCCTGCGCGCTTGGCCATGTTGGTCAGGAGCGACACATTCCCGTTCGACAGTGTCGTGATGAGGAATCGCTCCTTGAGGCGCGTCAGGCCGTCCACGGAGTCCGGCCATGGGTCGAGTCGATGCCACGCGCGGTTGAGGTCGTCGATGTCCGCTTCGGGTACCGAGTCGATTCCGGCTCGATCAAGCAGCCCGTCGAGGATCAGCCGGTGCAGGGCGTCGATCTTCAACCATGGAAGTTCGCCGCGGCGTACCCGGTCCATCGCCGCCGGGTACCCGGCCCGCCAGTCGTCGGCGAACGTCGCCCAATCCTCTGCCAGCCCATGGTTTTCGCCGAACATCTCCAGTTCACCGATGATGCTCGTGCGCCAGTCGACGACGGTGCCGAACACGTCGAAGGCCAGCGCCCGCGGGAGACTCACGGCTCCAGCACGACCTTGCCGCGGACGCCGCCGTTGGCCAGGCTCTCCAGCGCTGCGCGCCCTTCGGACAACGGGTACCGCACGGGCGGCGGCGGCCGCAGCCCCGCATCGATCAGCTTCCCCAGCCCCGCCCCGAACTCCGCCTGCGCACCAGGTGTGCGATTGATGAACTCACCAAGCCCGACGCCGACGACGCTGACGTTACGCAGCAGCAGCCGGTTCACCTTGACCGTCGGAATGCCGCCGCCCGACGCGAAGCCGAGTACCAACAGCCTTCCCTCGGTCGCCAGCACTCGAATCGCGTCGTCGAACGCATCCCCACCGACGGGGTCGACCACGACGTCCACTCCTCGGCCGTCGGTGTGTTCGCGAACGGCGTTGGCCCACCCGTCGGTCAGGGGCAGCACCACGTCGGCACCGAGGGACTCGACGAATTCGATGGCGCCAGGGCGGTGCACCATGGCGATCACCCTGGCGCCCAGCGCCTTTGCGATCTGGATCGCGGCAGTTCCGACCCCACCGGCCGAGCCGAGCACCAGCACCGTCTCGCCGGCACGCAGCGCTGCGCGACGGGCGAGCGCGAAGTACATCGTGTAGTAGTTGCCGAGCAGACACACCGCAGCGCCGTCGTCGATGCCATCCGGCGTCGGCGTCACGCTGCCCGCTGGCACCGCAACCCGTTCGGCCCAGGCACCGAGCATGCTCAATGCCGAAACACGCTGTCCGACCGTGAAACCCGAGTCCGCGGGCGCCGAGCGCACCACCCCCGCGATCTCGGTCCCCGGCACGAACGGCGGGTTGAGCTTCAGCTGGTACTCGCCGCGGATCAGCAACAGGTCGGGGAAGCTGACCCCGGCCGCGCCGACGTCGACGACCACCATGCCGTCACCTGCCACGTCGTCAACGTCGGTGTAGGCCAGTCCCGAGGGTCCGGAAAGCTCCTGTGCGACAAGCGCTTTCACAGGAACGTGCTCAGCCGAGCTTGAAGCTGGCCGACTTCGCGGCCGACAGATCGGTGATCTCGCCCCACTTGCCTGCCACGTCGTCGACCGACGGCACGCTCGAGAACGTCACGCCATCGTTCTGGAACAGCGCGGTGCGCTGCACCTTGCCGCCGCCGACGATGAAGATCGAGTCGGTGTCGGGCAGTTCCTCGGTGCAGAGGTAGGCCACCACCGGCGCGACGTACTCCGGCGTCAGCTTCTCGAAGACCTCCGGCGGCAGGATGTCCTGCGTCATACGGGTGGCCGCGATCGGCGCGACGGCGTTGGTCTTGATGTTGTACTTGGCGCCTTCCTGGGCGAGCGTGTTGATCAGGCCCACCAGGCCGAGCTTCGCGGCGCCGTAGTTGGCCTGGCCGAAGTTGCCGAACAGACCGCTGGTCGACGTCGCGACCACGACCCGGCCGAAGCTCTGCTCGCGGAAGTGCGGCCAGGCGGCCCTGAGCACGTTGTACCCGCCGTACAGGTGAACCTTGAGCACCGAGTCCCAGGCCTCGAACGTCATCTTGTGGAAGGTGCCGTCACGCAGGATGCCCGCGTTGCTGACCACACCGTCGACCTTGCCGAACTCGTCGAGCGCGGTCTTGATGATGTTCTCCGCGCCCTCGGGTTCGGCGACGGAATCATAGTTCGCAACCGCCCGGCCACCCGCCTCTTTGATCTCGGTGACCACCTGGTCGGCCATGTTGTGTCCGGCACCCGTGCCGTCGCGGGAACCACCGAGGTCGTTGACCACCACGCTGGCACCTTCGCGGGCCAGCGTCAGGGCGTACTCACGGCCAAGGCCACCCCCGGCTCCGGTGACGACGATGACGCGATCCTGCACTCCGGGCATTGCGTTCCTTTCCTCAGTGACGAGATTCAGTTGCGTGCCCGGCGGCTAGAAGAGCCTGCGCGCCAGCTTCCACGCCTTCTCTGTATACGGCGGGTAGATCAAGGCGCTCAAGTCGGGTCGGGTTGGCTTGGTCAGCACCGATTTCTTGTGGCTGAACTCCTCGAAGCCGAACCTGCCGTGATAGGCGCCCATGCCGGACGGTCCGACGCCGCCGAACGGCAGCTTGGCGGTGGTGAACTGGAAGAGGAGGTGGTTGACCAGCATGCCGCCCGCCGGCACCTCCTTGATCACCCGTTCCCGGACGCTCTTGGTCTTGGTGAACAGGTAGGCCGCCAGCGGCTTGGGCCTCGAGTTCACGAATTCGATTGCCTCGTCCAGGGATTGGACGGTGACGATGGGCAGAATGGGTCCGAAGATCTCGTCGGTCATCAACGGCTCGCCTGGATCTGGATCGACGACGACGGTTGGCTGAATCTTCATGGACGTCGCATCCGAGCCACCGCCGATCGCAACGGTGCCCTTGGTGGCGGCCAACGATGCGGTGAGTCGGTCGAAGTGGCGCTGGTTGACGATTGGCTTGCCATCCGGGTCGTTGGCCTCGAACGTCGTCACTGCCGCCTTGATCTTGTCGACGAGCTCGTCGCGGATCTTGGCATCGGCCACGACGTAGTCCGGCGCGATGCAGATCTGGCCGGAGTTGACCAGCTTGGTCCACGCGATCCGCTTGGCGGCGACGTCGATGTCGGCGTCGGCCGCCACGATCACCGGGCTCTTGCCGCCCAGCTCGAGCGTCACCGGGGTCAGGTGGGCCGCCGCGCTCTCGTAGACCTTGCGCCCGATCTCGGTACCGCCGGTGAAGCACAACCGGTCGAATCCCTGCGCGATGAGCTCCTGGCTGACCGTGCCGTCACCCTCGATCACCACGATCGCATCCCGGTCCAGATAGCGCGGCACCAACTCCGCCATCAGGGCCGAGGATGCGGGCGACACCTCCGACGGCTTGAGTACGACGGCGTTTCCTGCGGCGATGGCTCCGACGGCAGGCCCAAGCGTCAACGCGAACGGGAAATTCCAGGCACCGATGATCAGCACGGTGCCGAACGGCTCGTACTCGATCCAGCCGCGGCCCGGCAGCTGCGAGAACTCCAGCCGCCGGTGCTTGCGGCGCATCCACTTGCCGACGTTCTTGGCGGCGTCGTGGGCCTCGCTCGCGGTGCTGGCGATGTCGGCCAGCCACGCCTCGAACGGCTTGCGGCCGAGATCCTTCTCGAGCGCGTCGGCGATGGCGGGTTCGTTCTCGACGACCAGTTTCTCCAAGGCCTGCAGCTGCTGTTTGCGCCACGCGACATCTCGGGTACGGCCGGTGGCGAAGGTCTTCCGCAACCCCGCGACGACGGCGGGAATGTCGACCGCCAGTGCGGCGGAGCTGGGCGGAGCTGACGCTTCTGTAGTCATGAGGAGTCCTTCCTGACCCGAGGAACACCCGAATCCTAACCAACCAGCTGGTTGGCGAACAGGCCCCCGGATCGAGTCAGGACTTCTCGGCGACGACGAACGTGGAGAACGTTTCGGACGCCGCGTCCTCGGTAGGAAGCACCCAGCGGTCCAGCCGACGCATCTCGTCGACGGAACGCACGCAGGAAGCCGACCAGCCGTGCTCGTTCAACCACTCGGTGACGTCGGCACGGGCGGGGTCGTCGTACATCAACTCCTGGATGTTCATCGCGCTCTGCGTCCCGAACCGCTCCGCGATGCGCTCGAACCGCTGCCGCATCTCCTCGCGACGGCCGGCGGAGATAACCCCGGCCGTCTCGACGGCGACGCGACTGCCCGGGGCGCTGAGCTCTGTGGCCTGGTCGAACAGCCGGTCCTGAGCGTCGGCGGGTAGGTACATCAACAGGCCTTCGGCGAGCCAGGCGGTCGGAACGGACGCGTCGAAACCGGCTTCCCGCAACTCCTTCGGCCAGTCGTACCGCAAGTCCTGCGGCACGTGGCGCAACACAGCCGACGCCTGGACGGCGTGGTCGGCGAGCGTGGCGGCCTTGTACTCGAGCACCTTGGGCTGGTCGATCTCGTAGACGACCGTGCCGACAGGCCAGTCCAGCCGGTACGCGCGCGAGTCCAGGCCGGACGCCAGGATGACGATCTGACCGATGCCCGCCGCCGTCGCCTTGGCGAAGTAGTCGTCGAAGAAGTGCGTGCGCACGGCCTGGTAGTTGCCCATGTGCTCGAATATCGCGGCGGCCTCTGGGTCGACCTCCGCGACCTTGTCCACGAAACCGCCGTCGAGCACGAACTCCCAGACACCGGTGCCCGCGCCTGCCACCAGAATCTTGGCGTACGGGTCGCGGATCAGCGGGGCGTCGCGGTCGGTCTCACCAGCTCGGGCGGCCGCCACCATCACCGCGGTTGATCCGACGCTGGTCGCGATGTCCCAGGTGTCGTCGTGGGTGCGCAGTGAACTCATCGTGTCGTTCCATCGAATCTGGCGCGCAAGCGCATGGGAATGAAAGTCATGTCGTTCGCCATACTACCGAAAAAGTTAGCCTAGCTATACGGCTGCGTGCGCCACGTCACGCCGAGGGGCTGTGGATGCCTACGGGGAGTTGCTGGGCGGATGGCGCCGAGTTACTCCGCGAGTTTCCACAACTTGTTCGCCAAAAGCAGCTCGAGCTTCTCCACGATGATGGTCAGCTCGTCGTGGCCACCGACATAGCCCGCGTAGAAGCCCATCCCCCACATCACCGCGATCAGCATCTCGACGAGCGTCGCGACGTCGGTTTCGGTGGTGAGTTCGCCGCGCTCGATCGCATCGGTGATCGCCCACGTCACGAACGCGCGGGACGTCTTCAGAGAGTTGTGCTCGTCGCGGCTGAGCTCGGGATGCCGTTGCGACTCCAATACCGAGGTGACCAGGAAGGCAGCGGCCGAACGATCGCGGGATTCGGCCTGCATCGCGGCCGAGAAGAAGGCCGACAGCCGC
>NZ_JAVRPS010000559.1:0-4667 GCF_032162105.1 Mycobacterium sp.
GGGTCGAGGGCGCAGGTAAGCTGCGGGCGCAACTGCCCGCCGAGACCCAGGCGGCTCTGGATCGGCACGAGGCCGACGGCACCGTCACCCATCCCGATTACCTCGCCGCGACCGAGGAGTTCTACCAACGCCACGTGTGCCGCGTCTGGCCCCCACCGACCGACTTCGTCGAGACCGAGCAGCAGATGGAGGCCGAGCCGACGGTCTACCACACCATGAACGGCCCCAACGAGTTTCACGTCCTCGGCACCCTGCGGCACTGGAGCATCGTCGACCGCCTGGATCGGATCGTCGCGCCGACGCTGGTGATCGCAGGCGAATTCGACGAGGCCACCCCTGCCACCTGGGCGCCCTACGTCGAGCGGATCGCAGACACCCGCAGTCACGTCTTCGCCGACGCCAGCCACTGCAGTCATCTGGAGAAACCCGAGGAGTTCCGCGCCGTGATCGGCGCATTCCTCGCCGAGCACGACCCCGCGCCTGCGCAGGTCTGACCCACCCCACCGACCGACAGGACATCGCATGGTCAGCTCCGAAACGCACACCCCGGCCGGGCAGCGCAGCCTCGAATCATTCGGCTACGCACAGGAACTCGACCGGTCGGTATCCACCGTCGACCTCCTGGTGTACGGGCTGGTCTTCATGGTGCCGATCGCGCCGTGGGCGATCTTCGGGACCGTCTACAACAGCTCGTCGGGCATGGTCCCGCTGGTCTACGTCATCGGTCTGGTGGCCATGGTGTTCACTGCGCTGGCCTACGCGCAGATGGCCAAGTCGTTCCCGTTGGCCGGTTCGGTGTTCTCCTACGTCGGCCGCGGCGTCCACCCCAGCCTCGGCTTCTTCGCCGGGTGGGCCATCCTGCTGGACTACCTGCTGGTGCCGACCCTGCTCTACGTGTTCGCCGCCGAGTCCATGATCGGACTGTTCCCCGGCACCCCGCGGTGGTTGTGGGCGATCGTCTTCGTCGTCGTCAACACCGTGATCAACCTGGCCGGGATCGGCTCGTTGAAGATCGCGAACCGGCTGTTCCTCGCCATCGAGTTGGTGTTCGTGGTGATCTTCGTCGTCATCGCGGTGCGCGCGATCGGCGGGCATTCCCTGCCCGACGTGGGCTGGAGCACCACCCCGATCTGGGACCCGAACACGGTGAGCGCGCCGCTGATCGCCGCCGCCCTGTCGATCGCCGTCCTGAGCTTCCTTGGGTTCGACGGCATCTCGACACTGGCCGAAGAGTCGACCGGCCGCAAGAATCCCGCCGGCCGGGCAATGATCATCGCCCTGTTCGTGGTGGCCTTCCTGTTCGTCATCCAGACCTGGTTAACCAGCCTGCTGGCCGGCGGGCGGGAGGCGTTCGGCAACGACGAGGTCGGCAATGCCTTCTTCACCCTCGTCCAGGCGGCCTCGACCACCGGCTGGATGAACGCCTTCTTCGCGGTCAACGTCATGGCGGTGGGGTTCGCCAACGCCATGGCCGCGCAGGCCGCCACCAGCCGGCTGCTCTACTCGATGAGCCGCGACGGTCAGCTGCCGAGCTTCCTGTCCAAGATCAGCAGCCGCAAGGTGCCGATGGCCGCGATCCTCGTCGTCAGCGCACTCAGCCTGGTGCTGGTGCTGTTCTTCGTCGGCCAGATCGCCTTGATCTCGTCGCTGGTGAACTTCGGTGCGCTGTTCGGCTTCTGCCTGCTGCACGTTTCGGTGGTCTGGTACTACGTGGTGCGCAAGAAGTCCAGGAACTACCTGCTGCACCTGGTGGTTCCCACACTGGGCTTCCTGATCATCGGCTACGTGTTGTTCAACGCCGACGCGCTGGCCAAGATCGGCGGGCTGGTCTGGCTGGGCGTCGGCGCAGTGGTGTTCGCGGTCAACGTGTTTCGCGGAAAGGGTGTACCCGAGCTCGCCGAGGAACCCGCGAACGGCTGACCCACGGTCGCGTCGGCGTTAGGGTGAGCCATGTCCATCGCCCCCCGCCTGCTCGACGTCATCGACCTCGACATCCTGCCGCTGACCGAACGCGGCGTCACCGGTGGCAACAAGGTGTTCGGCGCGGCGATCCTGCGCAAATCCGACCTGTCGCTGGTGATGGCGGGCACCAACGACGAAACCGAGAATCCGCTGCTGCACGGTGAGATCAACACCCTCAACGAGTTCTACGAGCTGGTGGAGCGCCCGCCGACGTCGGAACTGGTGTTCCTCACCACCCACGAGCCCTGCACGCTGTGCATGTCGGCCATCACGTGGGCCGGGTTCGACAACTACTACTACTTCTACAGCCACGAGGACTCGCGGGACAGCTTCGCCATTCCGCACGATCTGACGATCCTCAAGGAGGTCTTCGGGCTGGAGCCCGGCGGCTATCGGCGCAGCAATGCGTTCTGGACCGCCTACTCGATCCGCGACCTCATCGAGTCCGAACCCGAACCGCTGCGCACGCAACTGCGCGAGCAGCAGCAACGGATCAGGGACCGATACCAGGCGCTCTCGGATCAGTATCAGGAATCCAAGGGCGACAACGACATTCCGTTGGCCTGAGTCGTCACCGCAGCGCTTTGCGCAGTACGCCCACCAGATCGCCCCGCTCCCCGACCGTCACGTCGGCCAGCCCCAACCACGACGCCATCGAGCGCAGTTCGCCCGCCAGCGCGCTGGCGACGTATCCCGCGTCCTGCCCCGGCTCGGTGAACGCGCCGACGACGTTCAACGCGCCGGACGCGCGCTCCGCCTTCAGGTCGACCCGGCCCACCAGCCGTCCATCGAGCAGGAACGGCCATACGTAGTAACCGAATTGACGCTTCGGCTGCGGCACGTAGATCTCGATCCGGTAGTGGAACCCGAACATGCGCTCGACGCGGGGCCGGAAGAAGATCAGCGGATCGAACGGGCATAGAAGCGCGGTGCCCCGATCCCGCCGCGGCACCGTCTGCCCCGCAGGCAGGTATGCAGGGGCCGCCCATCCGTCGACCTCGACCTCCTCGAGCTCACCGGACGCCACCAGCGCCGCGACCGCCGGCTTGCTCTGCTTCGGGTTCAGCCGGAAGTAATCGCGCAGGTCGGGCTCGGTGGCCACACCGAGAGCTCCTGCCGCGCGCAGCACCAGCTCCCGCACCGCCTCGGCGTCGTCGACGTCACGCGCGAACACCTCCGGCGGAAGCACACGCTCGCTGAGGTCGTAGTGCCGCGCGAAACCGACCCTCGTCGACGTCGTGAGCACGCCGGAGGACCACAGCGCCTCGGCCACCCACTTTGTGTCGCTGCGATCCCACCACGGCCCCTTGCGGCCGCGGGGCTCCGCCTCGAGATGCGCCTCGATCTGCCCGGCGGTCGACGGACCCAACTCGGTCACCGTCGCGACGATGTCCTCGGCCAGCCTGCCGTTCTTCTTGACGATCTCCCTGCCCCAGCGCCCGTGCTCGTACTCGCGCATCCGCCAGCGCAGCAGCGGCCAGTCGTCGACGGCCATCAGCGCAGCCTCGTGCGCCCAGTACTCGACCAGAAGTCGTGGTGCCTTGGCGCTGTGGCTCCACGCCGCTCGCTCGAGGATCGTGCGGTCATAGGGGCCGAGGCGACTGAAAACCGGCGCGTAGTGCGCGCGCACGGCGACCGACACCGAATCGAGCTGCAGTACCTGGAGTCGGGACAGCAGCCTGCGCAGATGCGCCCGGGTCACAGGCCCCGTCGGCTTTGGCTCCGCGAATCCCTGTGCCGCCACCGCCACGCGGCGCGCGGCATCCGCCGAGAGCATCACGGGCGCAGGTAGGTGTGAAACCGGTACCGGAGACCGGACCTGCTGGTCAGCCAGTCGCCCGTGGTACTGACCCATGCCTCGTCGAGCACGGGCGCCACCGCGTCGCCGTCCTCGCGAGGCAGGTCGATCTCCACCTCGGTGACCTCACACCGGGTGGCGAGCGGCAGGGCAAGCGCGTAGATCTGCTCGCCGCCGATCACCCAGCACACATCACCGGTGAGTGCCCCGTCCAACCCGTCCACCACTACTGCGCCGTCTGCCACGTACCCAGCTTGCCGGGTCACTATGACATTTCTGCGTCCCGGCAGCGGCCGCACCGTGGCAGGCAGCGATTCCCAGGTCAATCTGCCCATGACGACCGTCTGCCCCATGGTCAGGTCCTTGAACCGGGCCTGGTCCTCGGGCAGCCGCCACGGAATGCCGTTGTCCCGACCGATGACGCCAGAGGTGGACTGGGCCCAGATCAGGCCAAGACTCATACGGCGACGGGCGCCTTGATCGCCGGGTGCGGATCGTAGTTCTTGATCTCGACGTCCTCGTAGACGTATTCGAAGATCGAATCACGCTGCGCAAGAATCAGTTCCGGGTACGGCCGCGGGTCGCGGTCGAGCTGCAGCGCCACCTGCTCGACGTGGTTGTCGTAGATGTGGCAGTCACCGCCGGTCCAGACGAACTCCCCGACGTCCAGGCCGGCCTGCGCGGCCATCATGTGGGTCAGCAGTGCGTAGCTGGCGATGTTGAAGGGCACCCCGAGGAACAGGTCCGCGCTGCGCTGGTACAGCTGACAGGATAGCTTGCCGTCGGCGACGTAGAACTGGAAGAACGCGTGGCACGGCGGTAGCGCCATCTGCGGGATCTCGCCGACGTTCCAGGCCGAGACGATGTTGCGCCGCGAGTCGGGATCGCTCTTCAACAGCTCAAGCGC
>NZ_JAVRPS010000560.1:0-4233 GCF_032162105.1 Mycobacterium sp.
ACTGCGCGTCGCTCAACCCCGCCTCATCGAGGTGGTTTCGATTCCGCCACAGGCGCTTCCCGCCCACCGTGATCGACGGACGCCCTGCGGCCAACGCCTCCTCGGCGGCGGCCAGCCGGGACCGCAAACCTGCCAGCCGGCGGGTCTTGGCGAACCGTTCGTTGGCCGATCGGTAACCACGACGCCGACGACCCCGGCCGCCACGATCCCCAGCACCCGCCGGTGCCGATTCCCCGGGGCGCAGCGCGCACCGTGCCTCCAACACCTCCACGGCGCGCCGCAGATCGCCGACGTGGGCAGCCAGCCCGCGCATCCCGAGCTGGTATTGGTCTTCGACCGCACGGGTGATCGCCCCGGCCCAGCGCGACGACGACACTGCGGTGACCGCCTGCTTGCGCTCGGCCCGCCACTCCGCACGAGACTGCCGATCCAACACGCCCAAGTGCACCCGCCCCGCCAGCTCGCCCCGGTACACCCCACCCAGGAATGACCCGACCGCGGTCAACGCCGTCGCTTCAGCCTCGGTCAGGTGAATCCGGGTCCGGACCCGCACCCCCAACGGCGGCCCGGCCACCACCGGCGCACCGATCCGCCGCAACGACACACCCTCAGCCATGCCCGCATCCTGGCAGCCACCACCGACAACCCCACCGCACCACTCACTTCCGTGCGGTATCCATCACTACCGCTCACTATCCAACGACCAGCTGTTAGCCCCCCGAGCCGCCGAGCTTCTCCAAGAGCAGTGCCTCGGTGGTGGCCGCACGTTCCAGCACGCCGAGGTGCAGGCTCTCGTCGATGCTGTGCGCCTGTGTGGCCGGGTCCTCGACGCCGGTCACCAAGATCTTGGCCGCCGGGTAGGCGGCGGCGAACGCGGCGATGAACGGGATGGATCCGCCCACTCCCATGTCGATGGCGTCGGTCCCCCACGCCTGCCGGAACGAGGCGCGGGCGGCGTCGTAGACGGGTCCGCTGGCATCGATCGCGTACGGCTCGCCGATGTCGCCTGGCGTGACGGTCACCCGGGCACCCCACGGGGCGTGCTGCTCGAGGTGCCTGGTGAGTGCCTCCAGGTGTGCGGTTGCGTCACCGCCGGGCGCTACCCGCATGCTGACCTTCGCGCGGGCGCGCGGGATCAACGTGTTCGACGACGACGCGATCGGTGTGGTGTCGATGCCGATGACGGTGACCGCCGGCTTCGCCCACAGCCGTTGCGGCACCGACCCCGAACCGATTTCGGTCACACCATCAAGGAGGTCGGTATCTTCTCGAACCCGGTCGGGCGGGTACTCGACGTCGGCGGCCGTGCCCTCGTGCAGACCGGCGACCGCGACGTTGCCGTCGTCGTCGTGCAGGCTGGCCAGCAGGCGCACCAGCGCGCTCAGCGCGTCGGGCACCACGCCGCCCCACATGCCGGAGTGCAGCCCGTGGTCGAGCGTGGCGACCTCGACGACGCAGTCGGCAAGGCCGCGCAGCGACACCGTCAGCGACGGGATCTCGGTGCTCCAGTTGTCGGAGTCGGCGATCACGATGACGTCGGCGGCGAGCAGGTCACGGTGTGCGGCCAGCAGGGCTCCTAACGAAGGCGAGCCGGACTCCTCCTCGCCCTCGACGAACACCGTCACACCGACCGGCGGATTGCCGCCGTGAGCGCGGAAGGCGGCCAGATGCGTTGCGATGCCTGCCTTGTCGTCGGCGCTGCCTCGGCCGTAGAGCCTGCCGTCGCGCTCCGTCGGCTCGAACGGCGGCGACGCCCACTGCGACGGGTCGCCCTCCGGCTGCACGTCGTGGTGGGCATAGAGCAGCACGGTCGGCGCGCCGGGCGGCGCCGGATGCCGCGCGATCACCGCGGGCGCCCCGCCTTCGCTGACGATGCGCACGTCACCGAAGCCCGCCTCCGACAACAGCTTTGCCACCGCGTCGGCGCTGCGCCGGACCTCGTCGTGGCGGGCCGGATCGGCCCACACCGATTCGATGCGGACCAGATCCTCGAGATCGGCGCGCACCGATGGCAGCACCGACCGCACCCGTTCGACCAGATCGCTCATGGCGTCGAGAGTAGTCGGTCGCCATTCCGGCACGAGCAGACGTAAAATTGCCCCTTTTGCGGTGTGTTGGGGCACCTTTGCGTCTCAGCGGCTAGGGCTAAGGGGACTCCAGCACCGCCACCGCCGCGGCGGTGTCACCGTCGTGAGTCAGCGAGAGATGAATCGTGATGTCCTTCAGGTGTTCGGCGATCGCACCGGTCAAGCGCACCCGCGGGCGTCCCCACATGTCCGTGACGATCTCGATGTCGCGGTGGATGCCCTCGGGCAGCATCGGGCGCTTCGAGAACCGCGAACCCGACCAGGCCTTGATCACGGCTTCCTTGGCCGCCCACCGCGCCGCGAGGTGCCGCGCCGCCGACGAACTCTTGTCCGCGGCGTCGCGGCGCTCACCCGGCGTGAACGTCTCCGAGAAAACCGTGCCCGGTTGGTCCACCTGCTCGGCGAAGTCCGGTATGGAGACCAGGTCGATGCCGACCCCGACGATGCTCATGGGACGAACGCTAGCTCAGACCTCTTCGGCTCATCGCGAGTACCAGCCGTCCTCGCCCAGCCGCGACGACGGGTCGAGCAGCATGTCGGCCTCCTGCCGCTTCTCCGGCGCGTCGTGGCCGAACCGTCGATCGGCCGGCCGCTCGTAGAGCGAGGGCCCACCCGCGATCGCCGACGCCAGCCGACGCTGACCCTCCAGCACGCGGGCGTTGGCCCGCCGCCGGTAGTCCTCGCGCTCCGCCGGATCCAGTGCCGCCAGGAACGCTTCCGGGTGCACCAGCGCCACCAGACCCGACACGTGGCCGAAGCCCAAGCTGGTCACCAGACCCGCCTTGAGCGGGAACTTCTCGCCCAACTGCAGGGTCTCGCGCACCCACACCAGGTGGGCGGCGTCGGACAACTCGTCATCGACGCAGTCGAGGCTGCGGTTCGGCGGGATGACGCCGTCGCGCAGGATCTGGCACAGCCCCATCATCTGGAAGGCCGCAGCGCCGCCCTTGGCGTGACCGGTGAGGCTCTTCTGACTCACCACGAACAGCGGTGCACCCGACGACCGGCCCAACGACGCGGCGAGGCGCTCGTGCAGTTCGGACTCGTTGGGATCGTTGGCCAGCGTCGACGTGTCGTGCTTGGAGATCACCGCGATGTCGTCGGCACCGACACCCAGTTTCGCCAACGAGCGCGCCAGCACCGAATCCTTGCCACCGCGGCCCGCACCAAGAGCGCCAAGACCCGGGGCGGGGATCGACGTATGCACGCCGTCGCCGAACGACGAGGCGTAGGCAACCACCGCCAGCACCGGCAGCCCCATCTTCACCGCCAGATCACCGCGAGTCAGCAGGATGGTGCCGCCACCCTGTCCCTCGACGAAGCCCAGCCTGCGCCGGTCGTTGGCGCGGGAGAACTTGGAGTCGCTGATGCCCTTGGCGCGCATCACCTCGGTGTCGGCGGTGGCCGACATGTCGCCGAAGCCGGTGACGGCCTCCAGCGTCAGGTCGTCGTAGCCACCGGCCACCACGAACTCGGCCTTGCCGAGCCGGATCTTGTCGACGCCCTCCTCGACCGAGACCGCCGCCGTGGCGCACGCGCCCACCGGGTGGATCATCGCGCCGTAGCTGCCGACGTAGGACTGAACCACGTGTCCTGCCATGACATTCGGCAGGACTTCCTGCAGGATGTCGTTCGGCTTGTTCCGGCCGAGCAGGTTGCCGTGGTACATGGTCTGCATCGAGGTCATGCCGCCCATGCCGGTGCCCTGCGTGCTTGCCACCAGGCTGGGGTGTACCCAGCGCATCAGCTCGTTCGGCGAGAACCCCGCCGACAAGAATGCGTCGACGGTGGTGACGAGATTCCAGATCGCCAGCCGGTCGGTCGAGTTCATCATGTCCTGGCTGACGCCGTAGACGGTGGGGTCGAAGCCGGTGGGAATCTGCGCACCGACGGTGCGCGACATCTTCACCTTGCGCGGCACCCGGATCTCGGTGCCCGCCTTGCGGGTCACCTGCCAGTCGGCGCTGTCGGGCAACGGTGAGATGACCGTGTGCTCAGGATCGAACCGGACGAACTCCCTGGCGTCCGCCTCCGACGACACCACGAAGGTGAAGTCCTTGTCGAGGAACACGGACACCAGCAGCGGCGAGGCGTGGTCCGGATCGATGGCGCCGTCGTCGACAAACTCGCGGATGCCGACTCGCTC